>NZ_JARWNW010000117.1 GCF_029868325.1 Nocardia carnea | reverse complement strand
GACCTGGAGGTTCCGGCCGATCTGGTACGCCTCTCGGTGGGGATCGAGGACATCAGCGATCTGCTGTCCGATCTCGAGCAGGCACTGAGCCGATAGGCCGGCAGGGAGACGAAGATGAACGAGCGGGCCCCCAACGGGGCCCGGCGGGGCCCCCGGTCTCCCGCCCTCCCCCGCCCCCCCCCGGCGGTACCCGGGCGGGGGCGGCGGTTCAGCGGAAGTCGCCCGCGTGGTCTTTCGCCCATCGAGCGAAAGACCGTCCAGGACGCCCGGTGATCTCCTCGACGATCGTGGAGGTATTCGGCGGGTGAGTGGTACCGGCCGCCCAGCCGGCGAGCACGGGTTCGATTCCGTAGGCCGGCATCGTCTCGCTCAGTCTGGCGCGGGCTTCGTCGATGGATACTGTCTCGAAGGCGATCTCGCGACCGATTGCTTTGGCGATACCCTCCACCTGCCGGCGTAGCGTCAGTGCCTCGACGCCCCATACCGGGTATGCCCGGCCGTGGTGCCCAGGTTCGGTGAGTGCCGTGATCGCCAGGGCCGCCAGGTCCTTCTCATGGATCGGCGCGGTCCGGGATTCGGGATCGGTTGCGTAGGCGACGCCCCGGGTTCTGATGGAATGTCGCCACCACCACAGGGTGTTGGTGGCGAACATACCCGGCCGGAGGAAGGTCCATTCGAGACCGGATTCGATCAGGGCCGATTCGACGGCGCCGTGCATGCGGCCGATCGGATGGTGTTCCGAAGTGTCGCGCAGGACTGCTCCGGAAGACAGCAGGACGACATGCCGTACGCCTGCGGACTGTGCCGCCGCGACGAATCCGTCGATTCCGTCCGGTTTCGCGTAGAGGAAAACGCGTTCTGCCCCGTCGAGTGCCGCGGGCAAGGTTTCGGGGCGCTCCAGATCTGCCGCGACCATTGCCGTCCCCGGAACGGGGCTCTCTGTATCGGGTGTTCTGCTCGTCGGACGCACCTGCTCGCCTCGCGCAGCCAATCCCGCCGCGACGTGGCGGGCGACATTACCGCGGGCTCCGAAAACCACTGTGACCATGGCCCGGGAGCTTAAGCAGTAAGCTTACTATAGGAAAGGGCATACCTGTAGGTAAGATGCTTTCATGTCAGTAGGTTCCCAGGCATTCAGCCGCGTCGGCGGGGATTCGGGTGACGCATTCAACAGTGACTGTCCGGCTCGTGAGGTGCTCGACCACATCACGAGCCGCTGGGGCGTTCTGATCTTGGCGGCCCTCGGTTCCGGGCCGCTGCGATTCTCCGAGCTGGCGGCGATGATCGGCGGGATCAGCGAAAAGATGCTGTCGCAGACATTGCGGACCCTCGTGCGCGACGGCCTCGTCGGGCGGACCGTAGAACCTTCCACGCCGCCGCGGGTGAGCTACGAGCTCACGACATTGGGGAAGGGCCTGGCCGGATCGCTGGGGCAGCTCCTCGACTGGATCCGGTCGCATGCGACGGAAGTCGTCGACGCTCAGGAACGGCACGACCGTCAACAGAGGTGAGAACCCCGGCCGGCACTGGTGCACCGAGTTCATGACCCGCCGGTGCGAGTGGCAGGTCGGGGCCCGCGGCCGCGAACACGGCCAGGACGGCCATGAGATATCCGGACAGCGGTTGCCCGTGTACGACCGGCAGCAGATAGCCCTACCCGCTGCCGGTGAGACCACCCATCCGGGCGAACCGGTGGAAATCCCCTTGGGCCCCGCTGTACACGTTCACATCGGTGGGGCCGTGGATACCGGGGATGGAGCCGGAATCGGTCTGCTGCCAGAACGTCCACGCCGGCCAGCGGCCGGGGACCTCCGGTTGCGGGCGGTCGCGGTAGTCGGCGATCCACAGCGGGTAGCGGTGGAACTGGTCGCTGTCGGCCATCGCGGTCTTCCAGAAGGTCGGATAGGTGTAGATGATCGGGATGCGTCCGGTCAGCGCCTGGACGGTGTTGAGATAGCGGTGCGTCCAGTCGATCAATGCGGCGGGTGGGAGTCCGCCGGAGTGCTCGATATCGAGTACCGGCGGCAGATCCAGCGGGCCGTTCTGGCCCAGTACGATCGCGGCGTACAGCGCGGCCTGCGGTTCCGGCGGCAGATCCGGGTGCGCATAGTGATAAGTGCCGCGGGCCATTCCGGCGACCCGCATATGCAAGCTGTCCTGGACGAAGTACGGGTTGACGTAGTGCAGGCCCTCGGTGGCCTTGACCATGGCGAACCCGTGGCCCGCGGCACGTACCGCAAACCAGTCGATGGGTCGTCCGGCGTCGTGCTGCCAGGAGGACACATCGGGACCGGTCGGCTGTCCGGTCGCGGCCGGGGTACCGGCAAACCCCGCCGCGCACACCAGCCCCCCGCCCAGGGCGGCCCTCTGTAGCAGGCGGTGGGTCGCGGTCCGGCGGTGGGGATGTGTGGGCATCCGGTTGCCGGGCAGGGCTCCGGGCCCGCGCCGCAGGAGGCGGCGCAACGGTGCAGTCGGTCTCCAACGGACAGGTTTCATGCTCACCGACCTTATGCACCCGCAGGGCGGCTACCTGGTAAGACCGGGCCGTGAATCAGCAGCGATATCGTCGCGCGGCCGGTCGGGCGGCCCCGATGCCGGGCTCGGGTATCGGCGTTCACCCGGCCGTGGTCCGGGACCGGTCGTGGAGCCACTCCCGGTAGTGCCTACCGGCGAGCCGGGCGTCCGGGCCCGCGAGCAGGGCGCCATCGGGAACGGCCGCGAACATACCGGCCGATTCGTCGGTGACGACAAGCCGTTCGTCGTGCTGCGCTGCCAGGGTGATCCGGCCGAGTTCGTCCAGTGCGAAGATTTCCGGCCCGGCGATATCGCGGATCCCCTGTAGTGGGGCGCGGGTGGCGACCTCGACCACCGCGTCGACGACATCGGCGGCCGCCATCGGCTGTAGCCGGGTGCCGGGCAGGCGGACGGTGTTGCCGTCGGCGGTCCAGGACAGTACCGAGTCCAGGAATTCGAAGAACTGGGTGGCCCGGAGGATGGAGTACGGCGTGGGACCCCACTTCACCATCTGCTCCTGCCGTGCTTTGGCGCGGTAGTAGTCCAGTTGCGGCACCTTGTCCACGCCGACGATGGACAGCACCACCTGGTGTTTCACTCCGGCGTGTTCGCCCGCGGCGAGCAGGTTGTCCATCGAGGTGCGGAAGAAATCCAAGGATGCCTCGCCGAAGGTGGGCGAGTTCGCCACATTGGTCACCACATCGGCGCCGGCGAGCACCTCGTCCAAACCTTCCCCGGTAATGAGGTCGACACCGGTGGACGGTGCCGCGGGGACGGCTTCGTGGCCGGCCGCCGCCAGCTGTTGCACCACCTGTGAGCCGATTCGTCCGGTACCGCCTACGACTACGTGTTTCATTGTCCCGCCTTTCACGGCATGGCCCCGGTCGCGCCGGGGGATTTCACGGAAGTCGGTGCTCTGGGTGTCCGGTGTTGCGCACGGGGCGGGAGCGGTCCCGCCGTGCCGCGGTGACAGAGTGCCGGTCACCGCATTCGGGTCCAAGGAAACCAGGTGCGGGCCCCGGTAGGGGATCACCCGGCTCGGGTGAGGTTGCTCGGGTGCCCCGCGTCCCGCAGCTCTGCCTGCGGCCGAAACAGGGCGGCGTCACCCCTGTTCGAGAGGGGTTTTCCGATGAATCGAGACCACCCTCTTGTATATACGTATACTTCTACATATAGTGGGTTCATGCCGAATAAGACCATCTACGTTGCCGATGACGATCTGCCCCTGTTCCAGCGAGCGCAGGAGCTCGTCGGCGGCAATCTGTCCGGCGCGGTGGTCACCGCGTTGCGGCGGTTCATCGAGCTCGAAGAAGGCCGGCTCGAAGGCTTCGACGAAGTGGTGCTTCGGGTCGGGCACAACGGGGTCCGGCAGGTGCGATTCCAGGGTTCATTGCTCGGTGAACACCGGGACGCCGACGAGGAGGGGATGGAGCACTTGCGGGTGTTCCGGGGCAGGAAAGGCAAATTCGCCTTGCATGCCCAGTATTCGAAATGGTCGGACTATCCCGAATCGCAGAACTGGCTGCGCGATCTGAAGAACTGGCGGCGGATGCTCGGGATCGAACAGGACTGGGGCGATTATCAGCTCACTGTCACCGACACACTGGAGGAATTGAAAGGGAAGATGCCGGACGAGATGTACCGGCGAGTCGCCGATATCGCCGATCGGCCCCAGGTGGAAGAACTCGATATCTGACCTTTTCCCGATGCGGCGTGCGCCGCTGACCGGCTGAATCCCGACACCGCGACCTGGGGAGCGGTGGCGATGAAACATGCCCTTATTCGCATTCGAATATGTATCTTCACGGAAGGAAACCTCATGAACAACGGGCGAAGTCCCGCGATCCGCGCCACCGGCCTGCGGAAATCGTACGGGGAGAAGGTCGTGCTCGGCGGCGTCGATATCGCCGTCCCCGAGGCCACGATCTTCTCGCTCCTCGGCCCCAACGGTGCCGGGAAAACCACCACGGTGCAGATCCTGAGCACCCTCATCGCCGCCGACGCCGGCGAGATCCGCGTCGGCGGCTACGACCCGGCCGGCGAACCCGACGCCGTGCGCTCGGTCATCGGGGTCACGGGACAGTTCGCGGCCGTCGACGAACTGCTGACCGGCCGGGAGAACCTGCACCTGATGGGCGATCTGCACCACCTGCCCAGGCGGCGCACCCGGGAACTCGCCCAGGAACTCCTGGACCGTTTCGAACTCACCGACGCCGGCGATAAACCCGCCTCGACCTACTCGGGCGGTATGACCCGCCGGCTCGACCTGGCGATGACCCTGGTCGGCGATCCGCGCATCATCTTCCTCGACGAACCCACCACCGGACTCGATCCGCGCAGCCGGCGCACCATGTGGGACATCATCGGCGGCCTCGTCCAGGACTACGGCGTGACCGTCTTCCTCACCACCCAGTACCTGGAGGAAGCCGACCAGCTGGCCGACCGGATCGCCGTACTCGACCGGGGCCGGATCGTCGCCGAGGGCACCTCCGCGGAGCTGAAACGGCTCGTACCGGGCGGTCATATCCGAGTGCAGTTCGCCGACCCCGCCGGGCTGCGCGCCGCGGCCGATGTGTTCGGCTCCGCCGCGCGCCCGCTCACCGACGAACTCACCCTGGCCGTCCCCGGCGACGGCGGCCTCGGCTCACTACGGGCGGTACTCGACCGGATCGACTCCCACGGACTGCCCGCCGAAGGCCTGTCCGTGCACACACCCAACCTCGACGACGTTTTCCTCACCCTCACCGGAACCCCCACCGCAGACAAGGAACCCGTGCGATGACCACCCTGACCCACCCGCCGCGCGCGGCCGCACCGCTGGCCGATTCCTGGACCATGCTGCGCCGCAACCTCCTGCAAGCGCGCCGCTATCCGAGTATGACCATCTCCGTCACGGTCATGCCGATCGTCCTGCTGGCGATCTTCAACTACGTTTTCGGTGGCGCCCTGGAACCCGGTCTCGGCGGTGAATACATCGACTACCTGGTGCCCGGGATGCTGCTGATGCTGCCGGCCTACCTGACCGCGTCGGTGGCGGTCTCGGTGTGCAGTGATGTCACCAAGGGCATCGTCAACCGGTTCCGGACCATGGCCATCGCACAATCCGCGCTGCTCACCGGGCATGTGCTGGGTGTGCTGATCCAGGCCTTCCTGGCTGTCGTCGCCATGCTGGGGGTTTCGCTGCTGATGGGTTTCCGGCCGTCGGCGACCCCGGTGGAATGGGTCCTCGCGATCGGTTTCCTGCTGCTCGTGGTGTTCTCACTGACCTGGCTGTCGGTTGCCTTCGGCCTGATCGCACCGAATCCGGAGAGTGCCAGCAATCTGCCGTTCCCGATCATGATGCTGCCGTTCCTCGGCTCCGGCCTGGTGCCGACCGACACCATGCCGACGGTGATGCGCTGGTTCGCCGACTACCAGCCGTTCACACCGTTCACCGAGACCCTGCGCGGTCTGCTGATGGGGTCCGAGATAGGCAACAACGCGCTGATCTCGCTGGGCTGGTGCCTGGTGCTCGGTCTCGGCGGCTTCCTCTGGTCGACCACGGTGTTCCGGCGGCAGGGCCGCTGAGGCCGCTGCCGGACCCCCGATCCCCGCCGTCCCCGCGGCGGGGATCTCGGCGTCTAGTTGCGTTCGACCTCGATCGGATGGGTGGCCAGCAGCGACAGCGGCAGTGGCTGCCGGCGCAGCACCTCGGCCCACATATCGGTGCGGCGGCTGGTGATCGGATCACTGGGCAGCGCCGACACCACGATCCAATCGTCGTTGTCCAGTTCGCTGTCCAGCTGACCGAAGGTCCAGCCGGCGTACCCGGCGAAAATCCGGACACCTTCGACCAGCGCCCCGATCCGCTCCGGGGCGGCATCCAGATCCACCAGCACCACCCGGCCGTCGACCCGCCGCACACCGGGCACGCCGTCGATGGATGCACCCACCCGGACGGTGGCCAGGCACAGCGCGGCATCGCGTTTGACCGGGCCACCCACGAACAGCGTGCGCGGCTGCGCGCAGACCTCGCTCCACTGCGGCAGCACATCGTGCACGGCGGTTTCGCTGGGCCGGTTCAGCACCACACCCAGGGTTCCGGCGTCGTTGTGCTCGATGATGTAGACGACCGTCCGGCGGAACGTCGGCTCGGCCAGATCGGTCGAGGAAACAAGTAGTGAGCCGGCCCGCACCATCTGCTCGTCCTGCCGGCTACCGCGACGACCAGGGTCGGGTTCGTGCCCGCCACCGCGGCCGCCCCGGGTCTTGCGATCATCGGGGTCATCTGCCTGCGCCACCAGGCCATCATCGCAGTTATTGCGCGATCGCGCCCCTCTGATCACCCGTTCGCTTCACGCAGTATTCGGATGGACGTCGGTTCCGGGCCATCCGGACAACCCCGGCGGGCGAGGTTGCGTCGCCGCGTTTCCACGAAGCAGGGCCGAGGGCCCGCCGCGGTTACGCAGCGCTGCCCCCGCCGGTCCATGCTCGTAGAGTCAGCCGTATGCGACCCCCTGAGGTGCTTCTCGGCAACAGCGACGACGTGTACGACTTCTACCGCGCGCACCGGCAGAACCGGTTCCAGGCAATGGGGGCCTACGCCCTGCTCGCCCGGCGTTACCGGCCGCGGGTCAGCTACGCCGACGGTGCCCGCACCGCCATCCGCGAACTGATTCGCGCCCGCACTCCGCTGCTGATCGCGGTCAACCACCTCTCCCGGCTGGATCCGTACACGCTGGCGGCGGCCGCGTGGCGCAGTGAGTTGCGGCCCGTTATCGGGCGCACCCGGGTGCTGGCCAAGGACGAACTGTTCGTCGAGGAGAAATTGCGGCGCCGGATCGACATGATGGGCGGGATCCCGGTGTTTCGCGGCACCGACCACGGGTTGCGGGCGGTGAACGCCGCCGGGCAGCGCATGATGGATATCTGCGCCGAACGCCTGGCCGAGGGCGACAGCCTGGCCGTTTTCCCGGAGGGCACCTGCAACGATGTGGACCCGGCGCAGGTCCAGCCGGTCGGCACCGGCATCGGGCATATCGCTTTCCGGACCGTCAAGCACGGCGTCCACCCCGCGCTGCTGTGTCTCGGGCTGAGTTACGGCCCGCGCGCCGACCCTGCCGTGGAGCCGACCAAGGAAGAAGCGAAATCGGCGAGTTTCCATTTCACCGTCCCCCGCACCGAGCTACCGGCGCGCCCGGCCGAGATCACCCGGCTGGTGCGCACGGATCTGCAACAGGCGCTGGACGGAGCGGTCGCCGGGTACTGACGGGGCGTGCCGCGTCGCGCCGGGCAGCTTCCCACTCGAGCCGAGCAGGCTCATGCGAACAGCGCTCAGCGGTGTTCGGTATCGCTGCGCAACGGTGCGGTGCGCGTACCGCGTTTCCGGCGGCCTGTTGTGTCTACCTGCGCAGCGGAGCGCGTCATTGCGGCAACCCGAGCCGGTCGCGGGCCCAGTGCGGGACCATCGACAGATACTGCGGGCGGGTTTCGATGAAATGCCCGACCACCCGGCACATCGGCAGCGCGCCGAGCCCTTCGGCGCCGGTGGCGTGCAATGCCGCTTCGACCAGGTCGCGGGCATAGCCCTGGCCCTCGAAACGCGGGTCGATCTCGGTATGGACGAACGCCCGTTCACCGGCGGTGTCCTGATATTCGATATAGCCCGCGACCTCGCCGTCGACCGTGATCTCGAAGCGTTCCAGTGCGGTGTTGTTGCGGACGTCCGTCGGCATGGCTCGACGCTACTCGGTCGACCGCGAAAATTCGCCTCGATCGGGTAGTGGGCGCGGCGAGTCGCCCCCGGCGTCAGGACATTTCGATGATCGCTCGACCGACGATCTCGCCGCGGGCGAGCGCCTGGTACGCCTCGTCGGCCTGCGCGAGCGGGTAGCGGCGGGTGATGACCTCCTGCGGCCGAACCGTATCCGCGGCGACCATGCGCAACAGGGCCGGCATATCGGTGCGGGCTTTCGCGCCGTAGGAGCCCAGTACCTGGAGTTTGCGCCGGACCAGCCGGGCCAGGTCGATACTGCCGGTGGAGCCCGCGGGTGCGATACCCACCACCACCGCGCGGCCGCCGTCGTCGAGGATATCCAGCGCCGTCGCGAAGGTGGCCGGACTGCCGAGCGCCTCGAAGGCCACGTCCACGCCGTGGCCGCCGGTGAGTTCCCGGACGCGGGCGGCGGCATCCTCGGCGCGGGAGTTGACCGTATGGGTGGCGCCGAGTTTCGCAACGGCGGAAAGCTTTTCGTCGCTGATATCGACGGCGATGATCTGGGCGACCCCCGCGGCCGCCGCGAATTGCACGATCGAGGAACCGACCCCGCCCGCCGCGACCACCGCGATCCGGTCACCGAGACCGAGTTCGGCGGTGTGGATCGCACCGAGCGCGGTGAACGAGCTGCAACCGAGGATCGAGACCGCGTCCAGGCCGACCTCCGCGGGTACGGCGAAGACATCGGAGGCAGGTACGACGCAGTATTCGGCCAGGCCGCCCATGGAATACATGGCCAGCGGTGTCCCGTCGTGGCGGGCGAGCCGGCTCGTACCGTCGTAGAGGGTGCCGTTGAGGCGGTTGTGTGCGAAGAATTTCTCGCACAGGTCCTCGGCTCCGCGGACACAGTGCCGACAATCCCCGCACGGCATGATGAAGCTGCACACCACGTTATCGCCCACCGCGATATTCGCCACGCCTTCGCCGAGTTGTTCGACGACACCGGAAACCTCGTGGCCCAGTACCGCGGGCGCCGGGAACTTCACCTCGGACCGGAGGACGTGCAGGTCGGTATGGCAGACCCCGCAGGCGGTCACCCGCAGCAGTACCTCGCCTCGCCGGGGTCGCGGTACCGGGATGTCCTCGACGACCAGCCGGGGTTCGCCTCCGTAGAAAACTGCGGCCTGCACAGCACTCCTCCTCCGCCACTCACTCGGTGCCCCCACACTTGCCACCGGAACCCCAACACCGTCTCAGAACTACCCCGTCACGGGACCCACTTCGGCGAAATCCCCCACAATCCCGCCCCGGCCATCCCGCTTCTCCGTCGTGCCGATATCCATCCACCCGATAGACGGTCGTTGCGCCATCTCGAATTCCGGCCACGCTTTCATGGACGCCATACCGCGAGTCCAGCGTTCACAGAGCCCAGGCCCCCTTATCCGCTCCTGCTGTGGGTTCACCTCCCCCGGGTGGGGCCCGCCCGGTTCTGGAGCGACGGAGCGGGGGAGCGAAGCGGAGGAGCGGAGGAGTGAAGAACCGGGCCCGAAAGGGCCCCACCCTCGAGGCGCGGAGCGCCTCCAAATTACAGAGAGCACTGCTCTTGACTTGCCGGCAGCAAAGTGCGATCGTTGTTCACAACAGAGAGCACTGCTCATCAAGGAGAATCCGATGACCACCGCCACCCGCTACCTCGCCCCCACCGGTTTCGACCCGATCTTCAACCGCATCGTCAACCTGCTGCCCAAATTGGGCATCAGCATCGCCGGCTCCCGGTTGCTGGCTGTACGCGGCCGCAAATCCGGCGAGTGGCGGACCACCATGGTCAACGTGATGACCGCCGCCGACGGTGCGCGCTATCTCGTCGCGCCGCGCGGGCATACCCAATGGGTGCGCAATCTGCGGGTCGCCGGTACGGGCGAGTTGCGGCTCGGTCGCAAGACCGAAACGTTCACCGCGGCCGAGGTCGCCGATGCCGACAAGATTCCGCTGCTGCGGCACTACCTCGAACGCTGGGGCTGGGAGGTCGACCGGTTCTTCGAGGGGGTCACCAAGAACGCCACCGACGCCGAGCTCGCCGAAATCGCACCGGGGTTCCCGGTTTTCCGGCTGGACACCGTGCGCTGATCAGGCGGTGGTCGCGCCGCGTGTCGCCAGGAAATCGATGGCGGCGACATATCCGTAGCCGCCCATCCCCGCGACCACCGCATCGGCGATGGGCGAGATGTAGGAGTGCCGGCGGAACTCCTCACGGGCGTGCACATTGCTGATGTGCACCTCCACGATCGGCACCTCGGGGATGACCAGTGCGTCCCGCAGCGCCACCGAGGTGTGGGTCAGCCCGCCCGGGTTGATCACGATTCCGGATGCCGTACCGCGCGCGCCGTGGATGCGGTCGATCAGATCGCCTTCGGAATTGGATTGGAAATGCGCGATCTCCCGGCCCCGCGCCGCGGCGGCCCGACGGCACAATTCGATTACATCCTCGAGGGTTTCCGTGCCGTACACCTCGGGCTGGCGAGTACCGAGCATATTCAGATTGGGGCCGTTGAGAACGAGGATCGGACTGCTCGGGGTTTGCGGGAAGGAGGTGTCGGGCATGACAGCAACCCTACCGACACCCCGAACGCGCACCGAGGGTTCTGGGCTACCGTTACGGGGTATCTCTGCAGTGGAACCGGACTTGCGGGGTAACGCCACAGCGTCGTGGATCGATCGGTAGCGTAGCGAAGCCGGGTGTCCTCCGACGGTCCGGTAATTGATCATGGCCGGTTCGGCGGCGAGTTGGGTACGGCCACAACTACACACGGTGGTTCGGGCTATGGTTTCGGGTTTGCGGGCACTCGCAAGCAGGCATTTTTCAGGTACGGTGGTCTTGTTACTGGAGTGGCAAGAGTGAAGAGTGGGCGACATGGATGTGTGGGGATCCCGCCGCTTTCGCTTCCGGGGCGCAGTGGCCCTTACGGGGGTGGCGGCTCTGGCAATCGCGATGGGATCGTGCGGGTCCGGCACCGAGCAGGCCGGTCCCGAATCGGTCGTCGATCAATTCACCGAACTGCTCGACGAGCGTGATCATGCCGCGGCGGCCGAACTGACCTCCTATCCCTCCGCCGCCTCGGCAACCCTGGGGCAAATGTTCGAAGGGCTCGAAACCGGCAACGTCGACTACGAGAAAACGCAATTCATCGGACTGGACGCCGAAACCGGGATCTTCAGTCTGGACGTGCACTGGAACTTCGGTGAGCGCAAGGACTGGTCCTACAATCTGGAAGGCACCATCCGCAAACTCTCCGACGGGTGGAAGATCTCCTGGGATCCGGCCGTGGTGATGCCGGAACTCGAGCACGACCGCACCGTCCGGCTGGTGCGGACCACTCCCGAACCGGCGCCGCGCGTGGTGGACAATATCGGCAAACCGCTGATGACCCAGCAGACGATCAATGTCATCCAGCTCGATCCCGCGCGGATGCCCGACCAGGTCGCCTCCACCGATGCGCTCTCCCGCGCAATCGAACCGGTCGCCCCGTTGATCACCGGTGCGTCGCTGCGGGAGAAGCTGGCAGCGTCCGGCGGTAAACCGATTACGGCCGTGAGCCTGCGCGAAGGCGATTTCGCGATCCTGGAACCGGAGATGGCTCCGATTCCCGGTGTCGTGATGAAAAAGGAGCCGCGGCTGATCGTCTCCGATCGCCGGGTCTTCTCGCCGATGCTCGACGCGATGACCAATGTCTTCGACGAAAGCCAGGACAAACATTCCGGCTGGGCCGTCCAACTGTTCGAAAACGGGCAATTCGTCAAACAATTGGCCGGCCACCAGGGCCCGGCCGGCCCGGATATCGCGGGCACCATGGACCAGCGGCTGCAACGCGCCGCCGAGGACGCGGTGGTCAGCGTGGGCTCACCGGCCTCGATCGTGGTCACCCAGCCCTCCACCGGCGCCGTGGTCGCCGTGGCCCAGAACAACTACTCCAGTGCCCAGGGGCCGGTCGCATTCACCGGGTTGTACCCGGCGGGCGGCATGATGGAGCTGTTCCGGGAGGTTGCCGCGGCGTCCGAAGGGAAGTCCGCAAAGGATGTCTCCGATGCCGAGGCGGTGGAAGCCGCGGCCGCGCTCGGTGTGGGCGTGGACTTCCGGGTACCCGGCCTGGAGGAGGTCACCGGCCGGCCCGCGGGCGCGGGCGACGCCGAACCGGTCCGTCAGGGCGGTGGTTCGGACGCACTGCTGGCCAGCCCCTTCGGGATGGCGATCGCGGCGGCCGCCATCGGCGACGGCACCCTGCGACCGCCGATGATCGAACGGGGCCGCCCGGGCGAAACCGACGCGCCGACGGGGCCGCTCCCCGGGCCGGTCACCGATGCGGCGCGCCGAGTGCTGCATGACGGGATGAAGGCGCCGCAGATGGCGCGGCTGCGCGGGTTCCGCGATGTCACCGGGTATTCCGCCAAGGCCGGCGAGGACGGCTGGCTCATCGCCACCATGGGTGACCTGGCATTCGCCATCCATATCGCCGACGTCGACAGCGGCGATATGGTGGTGCGGATGGGGGAGCGGATGCTCGCCTCATTCGCCAAACCCGACGAGTGAGGTCAGGCGCTTCCTAGTTGATCGCCCGGATCGCCGCCCGCCAGCCGAGCAGGAACAGGGCCAGCACCGACGCGGCCACGATGACGAAACTGACCGCCGTGCCCTGACCGCTGACCACCCGCAGCGCCATACCGATGATCAGGGTGCTCGACCAGATCACCAGACCGGTCGGCCGCAGGCGCATACCGTTGAACGGTTCGGTCTCCCGGCGCTGCCGGTACAGCAGGTAGGCGGCGACCCAGCCGACGGCGAGTCCCGTCACGAACGGCCACGCCGTACGCAGCAGACCGGCGAGTATCGCCTCGTCGTGACTGCGGCGCCCGATAACGCAGAACAGCACCACCAGCAGCGCATCGACAACGATCGGTCCCAGCCATCTCACACTGCGCAGCATAATGGGTCGCAATCCGGCGAACTCCGTCCGTAGACCTGTCGCCGGGCGTTCCGCGCTGCGGGTCAGGCGTTGCGCCGGGTGAACTCCTGCTCGTATTCGTCGTCCTCGGCATTGCGGGTGCGGAACAGGAACGCGAACACTATCCAGCCGATGATGGCGATCAGGACGAAACTCACCAGCCGGTAGACGAAGGCGGCGGCGACGGCCTGGGCCGCCGGCAGCCCCGCGGCCGCGGTGAGCCCGTAGATCAGGGTCGCGTCCACGTAGACGATGCCGCCGGGCGCGAACGGGATGGACCCCACCGCCTTACCGGCCGCGAACGCGATCAGCAGACCCGCCCAGCGCGGGTCGCCGCCGATGGCGTAACACGCGGCACCCAGGCAGGCGACATCGGCGATCCGGTGCACCACTGCCCAACTGGTGACCCAGGCGCCGTCGCGGCTGCCCATATCCACCGATTCGACCTGGGCCAGCATCTCCCGGATCTTCTCGCGCCCGGCGTCCGCGGGGCGTTTGCGCAACCGGTTGACCAGGGCCAGGCCGCGCCGGAACACCCCCTCGAGAGTGCCCGGATGGCGGGACGCATAGTTACCCGCCCAGACCAGCGCCACCACGGCGGCCACCGACACGATGAGGTTGACCGGGCCGACCCGTCCACCGGCCAGCACCGTGCCCAGCACACCGAGCAGGGCGAGCCCGGCGGCCGATACGACCCCGGAGAAGACGAGCTGCCACGACGCGACCACCGGGCTGGCGCCCCAGCGCCTGGTCTGGCGGTAGGTGAACGCGGTGGAGAAGACCTGACCGGCCGGCAGGGTGACCGACATGGCCGTCGCGCCGTACACCACGGCCACCGATTTGAGCTGCCTGACCTCGACGCCGCCCGCCCGTAACAACTGTTTCTGCACCCGGCCGAAACCGGACATGGACAGCATTTGCAATGCGATACACGCCGCGACCCAGCCCCAATGGATTTCGGTCAGTTTCTGCCACGATTCGTGCAGCCGGGGATAGAGGTAAACCCCTTCCCCGATCAACAACAGCAGCAGTACGGAAACGGCCAGCCATTTGAGCCACCGGAATCTCCGGGAGCGTTTCCGATTCTCCGGCGTTTCGCCTGCCCCGGACACAGCAGACGTATCCGCTGTATCACCGTTGGCAGTCACGAGCCCAGCCTAATGGACGCCGGTGGCCTGCCACCCGGCCCCGCAGCCGGGAGTCACGGGAGCGCGTGCTATGTGCGTTCCACCTCGTCGGCGGTAGGTTCCGATTCGACGGCCGTCGCGGCGGGCACTGTGCTGGTCTCGGCCACGGAATCGCTGGGCCAGGACAATCTCGTCTTACGGCGCCGCCCGCGTAACTGCACTTCCTCGCCGGCGGTCCAATTCCGCTGTTCGCTCTCCTCGGCGAAATAGAGCGCAGACCCGGAGGCGAGTGTCCGGCCCGGATGATCTTTCGCGAGTTCGGTGAGCCGTGAAGCCTCGTTCACCGGGTCACCGATCACCGTATATTCGAATCGGTTGGCCGCACCGATATTGCCCGCCACCGCCAACCCGGCCGAAACTCCGATACCGATATCGAGCCCGGATATCGACCGCAATGCCACACGCAGATCCCGGGCCGCGGCCAGTGCCGCCGTAGGCGCGTCCGGGCGGTCCAGCGGGGCACCGAATATCGCCAGGGCGGCATCGCCGACGAACTTGTTCACGAATCCGTGATGGTGGTCGATCACATCGACCACCACGCGGAAGAATTCGTTGAGCAGATTCACCACCTCGGTCGGCGGATGTTCGGCGGCGGTGGCGGTGGACCCGACCATATCGACGAAAAGCACCGCCACGAACCGTGTCTCCCCGCCCAGCT
This sequence comes from Nocardia carnea, assembly GCF_029868325.1. GTDB lineage: Bacteria > Actinomycetota > Actinomycetes > Mycobacteriales > Mycobacteriaceae > Nocardia > Nocardia carnea_C. The sequence goes on along the minus strand of NZ_JARWNW010000117.1, from coordinate 4,690 downwards.
CGGTACCGTAATCCAGGGCGCGCTGGGCCACCTCGGCGCCGACATGCTGGCCGAAGAGTTCCTGCAGACGCTGCCGGCTCGCGGCCTCCTCCATCATCCGGTTGAAACCGACCTGCAGCAGCCCGATCTCGCTCCCGTCGAAAACCTCGACCTGCACATCGCGGGAACCGTTCTGCACCTGGTCGATGGCCTGGCTGAGCTGACGGACCGGGTCGGAGATACTCGATGCCGTCAGCATGGACAGCGCCAGCGCCTGCATGATCACCACCCCGCACAGCAGCAGGATCGATACGGCCAGCGACTGCGCCGAGAATTTGACATCCGACGAGATCTGGGTCACGCACAGCAGCACGATCGCGATGGTGGGGGCGAAGGTCCCCATACCCCAGGTCATTGCCATCCGGGTGCCGACGCCGGGAGTGAGGGTGTGGTCGAAACGGCCTGCGCTGAGGGCTTCGGCGGCGACGGGGCGCAGAATCCGCTCGCCCAGCATGTAGGTGAAACCGAACACGATGGTCGCGGCCATACATTCGGTGATGATGACGGTGCCGGCCAGTGCCGGAGTCTCGGAGATGATGGCGGTGGCCAGGACGGCGCCACCGAGAATCCACAGCGCCAGATGCAGAATCGCCTGCCGCAGCGGCGCGTGCAGGGTCGCCATCTGTTCCTGACGGCTGGGTGGCCCGCCGCGCACCTGCCAGCGCATCACCGGCCGCAGCATCAGCGCCGAGGCGACCACACTGAGCACCCCGCCGGTGACGAACACCACCGCGGGGACGAGTAGCCCTATCTGCCGGGTTCCGGGTTGCTCGCCCTCCGGCACCGGCAGCCCGTACTGAATGAACGCCCACACCAGCACCGCCCCGAAGGCGTTCGCGAGCAACATCGAGGTGAGGTACAGCGGCCAGCGCGTATGCATGGTCTGTTTGACCGCTTCCAATGGCGCTGACACATGTACTAACTTAGCGTCCGGTCCCGACGCCCCGGCGCTCCCGGGTTGGGCGCCGCAGGAGGGGTACGCGGTCGCCGCGGGCCGGGCGCGGCCCGGTGCCGGGCCTGTTCCCGCCGCGCTCGTTAGGCTCGGCCGGGTGACCGAGCCGAAACCGACTGCCGCAGACGCCGTTCACCCGATCGTGCGGCAGACCGCCGAATGGGCCTGGCGACTACTGGTGATCTTCGCCCTGGTGGCGGTGCTCGCGGCGGCCGTGCGAAGGCTCGATACCGTGGTGATTCCGCTGGCCATCGCCTTGCTGGCGGCCGCGTTGCTGGCGCCGCTGGTGGATTGGATGCAGCGCCGCGGTGTGCCGCGAGGGCTCGGGGTCGTGGTCGCACTGGTCGGTTCCCTGGGCCTGGTGGCGGGCGTCGTCACGTTTGTGGTGGAACAGTTCGTGGTGGGTGTGCCGCAGCTGTCCGACGAGTTCACCGGCAGCATCCACAAGGTGCAGGACTGGCTCATCACCGGCCCCCTGCATCTGAGCGACGACCAGATCCGCACGGCAGGCGATGCGGCGATCCGCACCATCCAGTCCAATCAGGACACGCTGACCAGCGGGGCGCTGACCACCGCGACGATGATCGGCCATATCCTCACCGGCACTTTCCTCACTCTCTTCATCCTCATCTTCTTCCTCTACAGCGGGTACCAGATCTGGGAATTCGTGACCCGGATCGTGCCGCGCGCGCACCGCGAACGGGTGCGGACAGCGGGGGAACTCGGCTTCGGGTCGCTGGTGGGCTTCGTGCGGGCCACCGTCGCCGTCGCGGCCGTGGATGCGATCGGGATCGGCGCCGGACTGGCGCTGCTGGGGGTCCCGCTGGCGCTACCGCTGGCCTCGCTGGTGTTTATCAGTGCGTTCATCCCGATCATCGGTGCGTTCCTGGCCGGTTTCGTGGCCGTGTTCATCGCCCTGGTGACGAAGGGTTTCGTCACCGCGTTGATCGTGCTGGGCATCATCGTCGCGGTGATGCAGGTGGAAGGCCATGTCCTGCAACCGCTGCTGCTCGGCCGGGCGGTGCGGATCCATCCGCTCGCGGTGGTGCTGGCGATCGCCGCGGGCCTGGTACTGGGCGGTATCGCGGGTGGTCTGCTGGCGGTACCGCTGGTGGCGGTGCTGAACACCGCGATCCGCTCCCTGCTCGCCGAGGACCCCGAAGAACTGATCGCGGAGCTGGCCGCGGACCGCAAGGGTATCTATGCGGCCGAACCCGATTCACCCGAACACGCCACGGAGGGTACGGGGCGATTCGCGATCGCCGCGCTGCTCGCCGAGGCACAGCGCAGACTGATCCTGCCCCGGCCGTCCGACACCGAACCCCTGGGCTCGCCGGCAGCGGAATCCGCGCCGGCGCTCGCCGCCGGTGCGGAGCCCGCCACCGCCGATGTTCCCGGCCCACCGGATGGACACCCCGAGAAGACTCCGCCGGCGGGTCCGGCGCAGGCCGGTGAAACGGGAGATCACAAGGTCTGATCCGGCGGGAAAAGCCCACCGTATCCGGGAATGCCCTGATGCGGGACCGGGCCGGTGCTGGGTAATCTCGGATCTATGAACGGCCCCGATCCGGTATTCGACGGTGCGGGTCCCGGTAGCCCGATCGGCAACCGGGACCTGCGTGTTTCCGATGCCGAACGGGAACACGTCGGACAGTTGCTGCAACGCGCGGTAGGTATGGGCATGCTGTCGCTGGGCGAGTTCACCGAACGGATGGATACCGCGCTCGCCGCCAAGACCCGGGGTGAGCTGAATTCCGTGCTCGTCGATCTGCCGGGCGTGCGGTTGATCGGCGAACCCGCCGCGCCGCAACCGGCCCACGGCAAACCCGCACCACTGCCGCAGCCCGGCGATTCCGCGCGGGCACCGCTGTCGGGTGTGGTGCAGGGCGGGATCATCCGCCCGCGGATGTCGGGGCTCACTCGCCGCGGCGACTGGCAGGTCGCACCGGTGTTGCGCGTCAACAGCTGGCTCTCGGGCGTCACCCTGGATTTCACCCAGGCGGTGATGACCACCCAGGTGGTGGAGATCCAGGTGGACGACTACGCCAGTTCGCTCACCCTGGTCGTCCCGCAGGAGGCGACGGTCGACCTGGACGGACTGGAGCTGATCGGGTCCAGCGTGAACAACAAGGTGCGCAGCGGTCCGCCGATCGGTCCACTGCATCTGCTGGTGCACGGCCGGGTCCGGTTCGGATCGGTCACCGCCAAACAACCGTTCATGGCCCACTGGCGGCGCCTGCTCGGCAACTGACCGCGCACGAGACCCGCAGTGTCGGCGGGCCGTGGCGGCCGCTACTCCGGATCCTCGCGGCGGCGCAGCAATTCGTTCACGCTGACCGAACGCCCTTCACTGTGGTGCCTGCCCGTCTCCTCGGCGGTCGGCGGTGTCCCGGCCTGCTGCCGGCGCGCCGATCGCAGACCTGCCATCCAGGATTCGATGCTGTTGCGTTCCCGGGGATCCGGGTCTTGCTGCGGGCCCGCCGATCCGGCGGATTGTTCGGCCAGGCTGTCGGGTCGCGGCCGGGCCGGTGGCGCGGATCGCGCCGGCGGTCCCGGATTACGAGGCTGCGCGGGCATTTCCGGCGGCAGACCCCGCGGTACGCGGCGTGGCAGTTCCGGCAGGCCGGATTGCGGCGCGGCCGGCGATCCGCTGCCCGGGTTGGAGACGCGGGGCATCGGGCGCGGTTGCGAACCTTGATCAGGTGCGGAACCCGAGTCCGGATAGCCGGGCTGCCGCTGATTCTGAACCGGACGCGGCGGGGCCGGCGGCCGGCCGGGGCCGGGGTCGGGGGCAGGCCTGCCGCCGGACGGCTGCGGACCGGCGGGGCGCGGCGGTGCGGGGGGCCGGCCGGGTGCGCCGGGTAGCCGCAGAGAGCTGTCCTGCCGGGGCGCTGCCGGATCGTTGTTCATCCGCGCCTGCTGCGGTGTCGGGGGCAGCGGCGGCGCGTCCGCGGCGGTCGGGTAGACCGTGCGGCCGGATACCTCGCGGCTCTCGGCGTCCTCGACAGGTTCGGAGGCGAACAGCCCACGCAGGGTCGGCGTCGCGAAACCGGATCGGCCCGGCGGCGGGCCGGCGTTCGGGCGGCCGGGCGCACCACTACCCGGCGGGGTCTGCGGACCGGCCTGGTTTCCCGGCTGGTCGGGGCGGGGTTGATTCTCCGGCCGCCCCGCGCCGGGCCGAGCTGGGCCGGACGCGCTGCCTGGTCGCGCTGAACCGGGCTGATTGCCGGGACGTGGCGGGGATTGATTGCCCGCACGGCCGGGGCCCGGGTCGCGGCCCGGCCCTGGGGGCGTCGGATGGGAATCGTTGCCGCGGTTGGCGCCGGGGCCCGAAGCGCCGGGGGAGCGACCGGGTTCCGGCGCACGGCCCGGGACGGCCCCGGGAACACCCTGCCGCGGAGCCGCGGAATCGGTGGCGCCGCGGTCGGCGGGACCGGCGGCGCGCGAACCACCGGGCCCAGCGGAACCGTCCGCCGGCGGCCGGGGGCCGCGGGGGGGGGGCCGGGTGGGGGAGGGGGGGGGGGGGGGGGGGGGGGGGGGGGCGGGGGGGGGGCGGGGGGGGTGGGCATCGATTGTTTCGGCGCGGTCGGTGTGGAACCGGCCGGTGCCGGTTTGTCGGCGCCCTTGCGCGCACTCTTGGGCACCGCGCTCATATGCGCGGTGGGTGCGGCCGCCTCGATCTCCTCGCGGCTGCGTTTG
>NZ_JARWNW010000116.1 GCF_029868325.1 Nocardia carnea | reverse complement strand
CCCCCCCCCCCCGGCCCTTCGTCGTATCAGGTCGGCCCGGCGCACGGTTATCCGTGGCGGGTTCGCTGTCACACCCTGGTCATTCGCTGTCCGAGTTCCCGGCGCAGCACCTCCTGAGACGGCAGGCGCCCGAGGACGCGTAATACCGTGGGTCGTAGTTCTCGCTGCTCCTCATCGGTGAGCAAGCCGACGAGATCGCGCAGTTCCATATCTTCGAAGGCCGAGGTCATGCGACCCAGGGTACGGCGTGCGCCCGGGTTCGTCATCCGTTCCGGAATTCCCTCACCTGGAAATAAACCGGACTGTGAGGCAACACACATGATTGACGAGTTTCGATGTAGCGCACCGTAGTTCAACTCACCTTGATGGGATCGTCGGTCTCCAGACCGTTGCGATTGCGCTGGGTGACGGCCAATTCCGCGGGCTGCGCATCGGGCCGGTACGGGGTGTACCGCTCGAGCGAACCCCAGTCCCGCGCCCAGTCCTCGGCGAGGTAAGTGGCCACCGAATCCGCCTGCAGGAGCAGTTCGGTCCAGCCCAGCGGACCGCCACCGATATGGTCCTGCCAGGCATTGGACGCATCCGATCCGGTCCGGTCCGGCAGGATGCGCCAGCGCGGCACCTCCGCGACACCGTTCGCGTGGTCGAACGGCCGCTGGCAGCCGAAGGCGAGCCCGACGTGCCAGTCCAGCAGTACCGGATCAGTGTGCCCGACAACCGAATCCAGGGTCGCCAGGCGCGGCAGACGAGGCGGGGTGACGGCCAGCCACTGGCGGCTGGTGATGTCGTTGTCCACCGCGACCAACCGCACGGCATTCACCTCGGGCGGCAACTGGTCCAGCGGGACCCGCAGGTTGCGCCAGGACGGGTTCGGGCCGATATCCAGCGGAGTCACCGAGCCCAGTACCTGCATGGTGCCGTCGGCGGCTCGTGTGCCGTATTCGACGGTCAATTCCTGCCCGTAGGTCAGCACTCCATCGGCGTCTATCGATTTGATCCGGCCGGCGGCGGTTATCGCCAGCACCCGGTAGGCGGGGTCGGCGCGCATCTCGTCGGTCAGGTCCAGGCGATACCACTGCGAGGTCAGTTTCGCCTGCTGCTGGTCACCCGTGTGATAGCTGCCCAGTACCGGGGTGCGGGCGGGGTCGAGGCCGAACGGCAAGGCGACACTTGAACCGTTGATCCCGGGTTGAGCTTCGGTGCCGCCGCCGGTCCCGGCGCCGGTGGTGTCGGTGGTCTTGTTCTCGGTATCGGATTCGAGCGAGTTGGCGCTGCCGGAGACAGTCTCCTCCGCGTCCGCGGTGAGATCGTCGGCCACTCCGTCCGGCGTGAAGCCGGTGGTCTCGGCCTCGGGATCACCGGAGACCAAACCGTTGGCCGGATCGCCCTCGTACGGCTGCAGCAGAGAATCGGCAGTATCCGTTTCCACCAGCACCTCGTCCGCCAATCCGCACGGGTCACCGGCCAGCGCCCGGAAATTGGATTTGGCAATCGAATACGCCGGATACTGGGCTACCGCCGCCTTGGTCAACGAAGCGATCTCGAACAACACCATCAGCGCCGCGGCAACCGTCAGCGGCGCCGATGCGTAGCGCGACGAACGAGATGGTGGCCCACTGCGATACGGCGCCCGGTAGTGCAACCACAACGCCACCAGCAGCGCGAGCACGCTGAGCCCGAGGAACAGTGTCGAAAAACCCTTACCCGCGATCAGTGGCGCCTTGTCCCACCACGGGACACCGTAGCTGGACACGTACCACCAGCCGTTCGAGCCGGTGAAGGTGATCGCCAGCAGGAACAGGAGGGCGGCGGCGAACAGCGCGCGGTTACGGGGCGCACGAATACCGTTGGTGCCCACGGCCACCGCCGCCAGTGCCGCGAGCGAACCGGCCAGGCCGGCGTAGACGCCGAAGTGATGGGTCCATTTGGTGGGGGTGAACATCATCAGCAGCAGCGAGGCGAACACGATGCCGAGAACGCGCACCGACGGACCGCGCGCGGTACCCGGGATCCGGCCCTTGCGCAGTACCTGCAGAACGCAGACCAGCAGGCACAGCAGCATCAGCAGCACACCGAAACGCCGGGCCAGCGAGCCGTCCGGGGAGAGCATCAGCAGCGAATCCCAGCGGGTGCGCTCGTCGAACCACGCCACATTCGGGCCGACCGCGGTGCGTACCCGGGTGGCCTCGAGCACCGTGGTCAGGGTCTGATCGGCGAAGATGACCACGAGTACCAGCGTTCCGGCGGCCAGCCCGGGGGCGAGCAGACTCACGTACCGTCCCACGGCGCCCCATACGCTCCTGCTCCGCGCCTCCGGGCTCGATCCGGTCCGGTCGCCACGGGCCCGTTTGATGATGATCTGCAGAACCGGACGGGAACCCGCGATCAGCGCGGCGATACAGATGAGCCCGGTCGGGCCGGCGGCCAGCGAGAACGCCGCGATCAGGATCGCGACCGCGGCCGGCAGCAGCCGTGCGGTGGCGATGGCGCGTTCGATCGAACACCAGGTGAGCAGCGCACCCGCGGCGATCAGCGGTTCGGGGCGCAAACCGTTGTCGTAGGGCAGCCAGAAGGCCAGGAACACCAGCCCGGCGGTCCACAGTGCGACCTGGTTACCGCGTACCCGGGCGCCCAGCCGCGGCAGCACTTCCCGGCTGATCACCAGCCAGCAGACGATCCCGGCGAGCAGCGTGGGCAACCGCATCCACGGGCTCGACTCCGAGATCCGCGACATCCACGCCAGCACCTCGTACGACCAGCCGAACGGCGCCTCCGGCACCCCGAACCAGCGGTAATAGTTCGCCAGATAACCGGATTTCTCCGACACCCTGGCCATGTTCAGGATGTAGCCGTCGTCGGAGGTGTTGGCGCCGATCACATGCCAGCCCACCAGCACCCCGAGTACCGCGCCGTCGGCGAGCCGGAACCGCCACCAGTGCGACGGCAGGAACCGCCGGGCGCGGCGGCCGTCGCTGATGTCGAGCAGATGCAGGGCCAGCAGCGCCAGCAGCGTGAACACGACCGCACCGATGATCGCGGCCAGTTTGAGCGGGGTCGGCGAGGAGGTGAAACGGGAGTCGATATCGGCGTGCAACCGGATACCGGCGCCGAGCTGCTCGGCGGGCAGGTCGGTGAAGACTCCGACCATTTGCGGCCGGATATCCCGATCCACCTGTGTGCGCAACGGAGTACCGTCCGCGCGGACGGCTCCGGTGAGCTCGGCGGTGGTCGAGGCCGCAGTCGTTACCACCGACAACGATTCGCAACCGGCCAGTTCCGCGCGATCGGCGGACAGCAACGGCACATCGCGCAGCACCACCGAAAACGTGTCGCCGGACATGCTGACCCGCAAGCCGCGGGCCGACGATTTACCCGATTCGTCGGGAACCGTGGTCACCACGGTCCCCTCGGCGGCGGCCGCTACCGGGCACGGCACTGTGAGGTCCAGCCGCAGCGGCTGATAACTCACCAGCGGCGCCTCGACATCGGTCGCACCGGCCTGCGGCCACTCCAGGACCGTTTCGTCCTGCCGGACCGGCAGCACCGGCGCCAGGATCGCCAGCACGAACCCGAGTAGCCCGGAAACCAGGGCCAGCAGTCGGATACGGTTCAACGCTCGGGGGGATCGTTGCGGTCGCACGGGGCTCGACTCTAATGGGCGCAACCAGGCGCAGCGCATCCACGGCTCGGCACGGCCTGGCGGAGTCCCGGTCCGAACTCAGCGCTTCACCACGATCAGGGTGAACGGTCCGATATCGGTGGTGGTGAAGCGGGGATCGTCGAACAGAGCCGCCGGGAAGGTGACGGTGTAGCGGCGGACGTTGGGGTCGTTCGGGTATACGTCCGCGGCCAGCCGCAGGGTGTAATCGTCGCCGCTGCGGCGAAACAGGAAAGCGTCGGGGGCGCGCCAGGGGGCGGCGGCCATCGCATCGAGGAGTTCCTGCGGCGTCTCCAGTTCGCTCCAGGCCTCGATGGTCGCCGAACGGTCCGCATAGTCGGCCAGCGGATTCGCGTAATGCGAGGTCAGGCCCTGGAATCCGAAATACGGGTAGTAGGCCAGGAAGGTGGTGTCGCCGGTGAGCACCACGTTCTCCGACGGTTCGCGGCCGGTCTGCGCGCGCAGGGCGTCGTCGATGTGGTGGTAGTGCCGGACAGCGGCGGGGTCGCGCTGGTCGGCGCGGTGGCCGTCGCCGTCGGTATCGGTGTAGGCGGTGGTGATCTCGGGCGCCAGGACGTGTGGAATGTTCTGGCAGTAGGCCAGCGCACCCACGGTCGCGAGGACGATGGCCACCCAGCGGAAGCGTGCCGGTTCGTTCAGCGCCTGATACACCGCCCGGGCGCCCTCCACGAACCCGAACGCGCCCGCCGCCGCCAGCAGCACCAGCAGCACCGGTTCCAGCCGGAACGACAGCAGGGTGCTGCCCGCCACCGTGGCCAGCATCGACAGCAGCGACCACAGATATACCGCGATCACCCCGAGCCCCAGCGATTGCGCCCGCCGGGAGGAGTTCGCGCGCAGCACCAGCCAGATCACTCCGACCAGGCACAGACCGCCGAGCAGCGAGAACACCGCCATCGGCAGCGGCAGTTCGGAGCCGGCCTCCGGCAGATAGTGGAACGCGCCACCGGATTCCAGCTTCGGGTTGTCCGGCATCCGCAGCAGGAACGGGACGAACACGGGCAGTCCGACCAGCGCGGTGATCACGCCCATCACGACCAGCCGCAGCAGCGGCGCACCGATCGCGCGCCCGATCCCCTGGACCTTCTCCCCCGCGGCTCCCTGCTGTGCTGCGATCCGCCGCGGTGTCCGCGCGGCATAGCGCGCCCGGATGCCCAGTCCGGCCGCGACGACCGCCATGAGCACTACCGTGAACACAGCGAACGCGAAGTAGAGCGTGTAGAACGTGGCCGCGAGACCCAGGAACAGCCCCGTCCCCAATACCGCGGCCCAGCCGCCCGCTGTGGCACCGGGTAGCCCGGCGATCTTCCCGGCCGCGCCGGAATCCGGCGCGGCCGTGGCACCGGTCGACCCCGCAGCGGACGGGTTTTCGTTGCCGCCGCTCCCCGGGCGCACCGCTCCCGCGCTCGCGGGCGAGGTCCGGCGGGCGAGTTCGGCCGGGCGATACAGCGCACCCCACGCCATCACGAGTACCGGCGGAATGAGGATCGCGATCACGGCGCCGTAGGCCTCGGGCGCGGCGTAGGTGACCCCCACCGCGGTGATCGCGGCGGTCACCCCCACCGCCCAGTCGGCGCGGATCAACCGCGACCACAGCACCAGCGAGACCACCGCCGCCACCGCGATCGAACCGATCGCGTACGGCTTGAAAACCTCCCAGCCGTCCATGCCGAGCACATTCGCCACGCGCCCGCCGAACCAGAACCACCCGGCCGGGTAGAACGGCGGCATATCCGCATACGTCATATCCCGCAGCGCGGCGCTATCGGTGAGCCGGGTGAGGTATTCGGTGCGGAATTCCTGATCGACCGAGATCCCGAACAGGTACAGCTTCGTCGCCGCCAGCGGCAGTCCCAGCGTGACCGTGACGAATGCCGAGATCCCGGCCCAGGACAGCAGTTTCGCCCACCGGCGGGCGCGGCGCAGCCGCAGCAGCGCGATCGATACCGCCAGCAGGACCGTGGCCCCGACCTGCCCCACGGTGGTCAGCGCCCGCAGCACATTCGAGGAGTTGAACGCCGGCCAGTTCACCAGCGAGAAGGCCACCAGCCCCACCGCAACCACCAGCACGGCGACCACTGTGGCCAGTACCGCCTCGCCGATTCCGGCCCCGACCTGACGCCCCAAACGCGCGCCACGACTCGTCGTCATCGGCGTACTTACCTCCGGCTCCTGTCCACCTACTGGCCGTCGGTCAGCCTAGTGGAGAACCACTCCGCGCCCACCGCACCGGCCGCGACTCGGCCGCCCTCGGGACCGATGGACGGGACGGCTCGGGTAGCCGGTCCGTCCGGACCTTCGTCCACACGGTCCTGACCACGACGAATCGATGATCAGTACACCCGCAGCATCCCCGGATCCCACAGACCGCTCCGGGTTGCGGTACCGGTCTGCAGTTGGGCGGGGACCGCGTCGTAGTACTGGTCGTAGCGTTCCAGGGTGCCCCAGTCGCGACCCCAGTCGTTCTTCAGATAGGTCGGGATGGTGGTGGATTTCGCCAGCATCTGGGAGAACCCGAGCGGCCCGCCGAACTCCTGGGCCTGCCAGGTGTTGGTGGAGCTCACCGCCAGCGGGCGGTCGGGCAGGACGCGGAACTTCGGGACCTCGGCGACACCGTTCTCGTGCCGGAACGGGCGCTGGCACGGGAACTGCAGGCCGACCGCCCAGTCGAGCAGGATCGGCTGTTCCGAACCCAGGTAGTCGTTGGCGGTTTCCAGTTTGGGCAGCCGCGGTGGGGTGAACGCCAGCCACTGGTCGCCGATGAGGATCGGGTCGTTGGCGACGATGCGCACCGCATCGGCTTCGGGGGCGATCTCGTCGAGCGGGATCCGCAGGTTGCGCCACGACGGGGCGGGACCGATATCGCGCGGCACGTAGGTGCCGATATAGCTCACCGAACCGTCCGGCTGCCGCTTCCCGTAGTCGACGGTGAGCGACTGCCCGTACTGCATGACACCGCTGTCGTCGTAGGACAGGATCCGCCCGGCGGCGGTGACGACCAGCAGCGGATGATCCGGGGAGCGCTGCGGCATTTCGTACCAGCTGGAGGTGACCAGCGCGGGCCGCTGCACACCTTCCTGGTAGCTGCCGAGAATCGGCGTGGTGGCCGGGTCCAGCCCGAACGGCAGGGCAACGGTGGAACCGTTGACACCGAGCGCGCCTTGACCACCGCCCGTACCGGCATTCTGGCCCTCCGCGAACGAGGCGCCCACCGACTGGTTGGAGGTGTTGCCGGTACCCGGTTTCACCTCGACCGCATCGGCGGACAGATCGTCGGGGACCCCGTTGGGGTCGAAGCCGACCGGGTCCACCCCGGCCAGCGGGTCGCCGGGGTTGGTGGGCGGGTTCGCCGGATCGATGATCGGGTTCAACCGGCCCGCGTTGGCGTTCACCTCGACAAGCACATCGTTGGCGAGCCCACAGGACTCACCGGCGAGGGCGTCGATATTGCCCCGCGCCAGCGAATAACCCGGGTACTGCGAATACGCGCCCTTGGCCAGCGACAGCACCTCGAACAGCACCATCGCCGCGGCGACCAGGGTCAGCGGGATGGCGGCGAACTTCCGAACCCGCCGGCCGCGCACCGTCCGAGTGGATTTCGGAGGTTTGGCGTAACCCTCCCGCAGTACGTGCCAGCCGACCAGCAGCAACGACAGCCCGAACAGCACCAGCATCACGGTGTTGGACGAGATACCGAACAGCGAGATCCGTTTGTCGAACCACGGGACCCCGTAACTGGAGACGTACCAGTAGCCGTTGATCCCGGAGAACGCGAGCGCCAGCGTGAACAGCAGACCGGCCAGGAAGATCGCCCGGTTCTTGCGCGCGCGCAGCGCCGCCGCCGACACCGCGACCGCGGTCACCGCCGCCAGCGAACCCGCGATACCGGCGTAGGCGCCGAAGTGGTGGGTCCACTTGGTCGGCAGGAACATCATGAAGAAGATCGTTCCGATCACCACGCCCATCAACCGCCAGGCCGGGCCGACGGCGATACCGGGGACCCGGCGGCGGCGCAGCAGCACCAGCATGGTGGTGAACAGGCACAGCAGCATGACCAGGAACGCGAAACGACGCGCCAGCGACCCGTCGACGGTTTCGACGAACAGGTAGTAGTAGCGCAGGTAGTCCTCGTACCAGGCGAGGTTCGGGCCGGCCAGCTGTCGGACACGGTTGGCCTCCTGGATCCCGGCGAAGGTCTGATCGCTGTAGACCACCGTGAGCACCAGGAATCCGGCCGCCGCCAGCGGCGCCAGCAACGCGGCGGTGCCGTGCTCACGGTGCCGTTTCACGATGATGCGGGTGATCGGCCGGATACCGGCCAGCAGCGCAGCCACACACATGAGGCCGGTCGGGGCCGCGGCCAGCGTGAACGCCGCGACTACGACCGCGACAGCGGCGGGCAGGAGTCGCGCTGTGGCGATGGCCCGTTCGATGGAAACCCAGGTGAGCAGCGCCCCCAGCGCGACGATCGGTTCCGAACGCAGACCGTTGTCGAAGGGCATCCAGAACGCCAGGAACACCAGGCCGCCGGTCCACAGCGGCACACTGCCGAACCAGGCCCGGGCCCGCGCGCCCCGCAGACCGTTGCCCAGACGCGGCACCACCTCGCGGCTGAGCACCATCCAGCACAGGATTCCGCAGGCCAGGGCGGGCAGCCGGACCCACGGGCTGGCCGTGGAGACCTCGGCGAACAGCTGGATCACGTAGTAGTACCACCCGAACGGCGCCTCCGGGACCCCGTACCAGCGGAAGTAGTTGGCCATATAGCCGGCGTCCGGCGCCACCCGGACCATGCTCAGGATGTAGCCGTCGTCGGAGGTGTTGGCGCCGAGGAAATGCCACACCAGCAGGGTGCCGATCACCCCGCCGTCGGCGAGCGTGGGTTTGAGCCAGTTCGCGGGCAGGAACCGCCGGTGCCCGCGCCCGTCACTGGTATCCAGCCGGGCCAGCGCCACCAGCGCGAGCACGGTGCACAGTACGGCCGCGATCATGGCGGCGAGTTTGATCCAGGTGGGACTCGAGCTGAACCGGGTATCGATGGTCGACTCGACGGTCATGCCGGCCGGGACATCACCGGTCATATCGGTGAAGATGCCCACCATCTGCGGGCGCAGATCACCCAGCAGCTGACCCGCATTGGGAGCGCCGGTCTCGTCGACCAGCCCCTCGAACGCCGCCGTGGTGCGCTCGTTGTCGGAGCTGATGGTGATGGCCGAACAGTTCGCCATCTCCGCCCGGTCGGCGGTGGCCACCACCGCATTCCGGTCCACCACATCGACCGAGGTGTCCGAGACCCGCACGAACAGCGCCTCCAGCGCCGCCCGGTCGCCCTGCGGGGGCGCGGTGGCCAGCAGCATGCCGCCCTCGGGCGGTAGCTGGTTCACCGCCGAACACGGGATGGTCGCCGTGAAGTCGAGCGGCACCTGCGACATCAGCGGCGCCTGCGTATTGGCCAGGCTGTTGTTCTGCGGCCAGGTCAGCGTCGCCGTGGTCTGGGTGACCGGCAGGAACGGGGTGGCGATCGCGAAGAGCGCACCGAGTACTCCGGTGACGATCGCGACGAGACGCGCCACCCGGAAATCCCTCGGCGTAACTCCCGGCCCCGGTTCCGGTGGCGTCTTCGTCAGTACTGCGGTGGCGACTTCTGGCACGCTGGCATGCTACTTGGGCGCGCCGCGCCCGGCCCGCTGATACCCCGGCGCGTACCCGGCCGAAACGAAAACGCTCGGGCGAACGGGGCATAAAAAGTAGCGGAACGGGGTAAAGAGGGGCGGCTGGCACAATCGGCCCGGAAATCACCCCCTTATGCGCGGGGTATAGCGGCGGTAATGGAAAGGTAGGGGCATGACCAAGGTGAATCTCGAGACGAACTACGGAACCATCGGCCTCCAACTGGACGAGGCGAAGGCGCCGGACACCGTCCGCAACTTCGTCGAATACGTCGAGTCCGGACACTACGACGGCACGATCTTCCATCGCGTGATCCCGGGCTTCATGGTTCAGGGCGGCGGCTTCGATCCGCAGATGCAGCAGAAGCCGACCAAGGCGCCGATCCAGAACGAGGCGGCCAACGGCCTCAAGAACGATAAGTACACGGTCGCCATGGCGCGTACCAACGACCCGCATTCGGCGACGGCGCAGTTCTTCATCAATGTCGCCGACAACGATTTCCTCAACCACACCCAGCCGGCGGGCCAGGGATGGGGTTACGCCGTCTTCGGTGCCGTCACCGACGGCACCGATGTCGTCGACCAGATCGCGAAGGTGTCCACCTCGTCGCAGGGTATGCACCAGGATGTGCCGACGGAGAACGTGGTGATCAAATCCGCGTCCATCGCCGGCTGAACTCCGATTTTCGTAGCGGTTCGGGTCGCGCCGGCGCCGTTATCCGGCGCGCCCCGGACCGTAGCCCGTCACAGCGGCAGCAGATGGTGTTTCCGCGGGTTGCGGATCACCGTCTTGTCGCGCAGTAGTTGTAGCGCGCGGCGCAATTCCAGCCGGGTCTGCGCCGGCTCGATCACCGCATCGATGAAACCGCGTTCGGCCGCCACCCACGGCGTGGCCACGGTGGCGTTGTAGAAGTCGACCAATTGCTGGCGAACGGCCGCTTTCTGGTCCTCCGGTGCGGCAGCGATCTGGCTTGCGCCGATCAGGCTCACCGCGCTCTCCGCGCCCATCACCGCGATACGAGCGGTGGGCCAGGCGAGGTTCACATCGGCACCGCACTGTTTGGACCCCATCACGGCGTACCCGCCGCCGTAGGCCTTACGCACGACCACGGTCACCTTGGGCACGGTGGCCTCGACGAACGCGAACAGGAACCGGCCACCGCGTTTGATGACGCCGATCTTCTCCTGTTCCACACCCGGCATGAAACCGGGAGTGTCGACCACGAGCACCAGCGGAATCTCGTAGGCATCGCACAACCGAATGAAATGCGAGGCCTTGTCCGAGGCGCGGGCGTCGAGCGCGCCCGCGTACACCATCGGCTGATTGGCTACCACGCCCACACTGCGCCCGTCCACCCGGGCGAAACCGGTGATGATGTTCTTCCCGGCTTCCGCGCCGTATTCGTGGAAGTGGCCGTCGTCGAACATCCGGAGCAGCACATCGTGCATGTCGTAGCCGGCGTTGTCGGAATCCGGGACGATCGAGTTCAGTTCCCGATCGCTGTCGGTGACCTCCGGTTCCAGCCCCGGATTGATGACCGGCGGCTGCTCCTGGCAGCTGGTCGGCATATACGACAGGTATTCGCGCACCCAGGCGAACGCGGCGGTCTCGTCCTTCGCGATGTGATGGATATTGCCGTACTGGGCCTGCGCATGCGCGCCACCCAGCTCTTCCAGACTCACGTCCTCGCCGGTGACCTCACGGATCACCTTGGGACCGGTGACGAACATATGCGCGGATTCCACCGCCACCACGACATCGGTGTTGATCGGCGAATACACCGCACCACCGGCACAGTTGCCGAGAATCATCGAAATCGTGGGCACCATCCCCGACAGCGGCTCCTGCCGGGTACTCAACTCGGCGTACCAGGCCAGCGAGGACACCGCCTCCTGCACCCGGGCACCACCGGAATCGTTGATCCCGATCATCGGGCAACCGACCTTCGCGGCGTACTCCATGATCGCGGCGACCTTACGGCCGAACATCTCCCCCACCGACCCGCCGTAGACGGTCTGATCATGGGAGAACACCGCCACCGGGCGGCCGTCGACCAGCCCGTGCCCGGTCACCACACCGTCGCCGTACAGCGCGGCCGGGTCGCCGGGCCGGCGAACCAGCGCACCGATCTCGGTGAAGCTCCCCGGGTCGAGCAGCATATTGATCCGGTCACGAGCGCTGGGGATACCCTTGCGCGCCCGCTTCGCCGCGCCGGCCTCGCCCGCCGGTTCCTGGGCGAGCTCCAAACGCTGCCGCAGGTCGGCGAGTTTTTCGGCGGTAGTGCTCACTTGCTCCCTTTCACACCCGATGAATCGATCCGGGCGAGTTTAGCGGTGAGGTCCGCGCCGATTTTCCCGATCCTCGGCTCATCGATGATCTGCAGGTGGTCGCCGGGGATATGGATGACCTCCAGGTTGGGCACAAACTCGTCCCAGCCCCCGTTGGGCCGACGCTCTGCATAACGCGGCTCCAGCTCGATCGCACCGTCGTGGTACCGATCGGCCAGGTAGAGAACGACGTCGCCCTCGTAATTCGCGGGCTGGACCTGCTGCAGTGCGCGGTTTTCGATCCACGAAGTCTTCTGATGCTCGAGCACCCCGCCGGGGATCTTCGCACCGGTCATCCTGATCAGGTCACTGATCATCTTGAACTGTTCCTCGTCCGAGGAGTCGGCCAACTCTCGCAGCTGGTCGTCGTCGAGTTCACCGTCGATATTGAAGGTCTTCTTGGCGAACACCTGATACCGCTGGATCCGACGGAAACGTTCCTCAGAACTGTTGTTCTCCGGCTCCACTGGAATGGCGAGATCTATCAGGCCGACGAGCCGGACGTCGGCTCCTTCGGCACGAAGAATGTGTGCGACCGCCATGGCCAATACAGCACCGAGTGACCAACCGTAGAGTACGAACGGGCCGTCGCCTTGCAGCTTGCGCAGTTCCGGGACGTACTCGCGCGCACGTTCCTCGATTGATCCCTCGGCTCGTTCGAGACCGTACATCGGTGTGTTCTCGGGAAGCCGCTTGAGCAGCGGTTCGTAGACAAGCGTGTTTCCGCCCGCCGGATGGAAGACGAAAACCGGTACCGCAAGCGACCCTTCGGGCCGCGCCCGCAGAGTACGGACATATCCGTCGACATCCGCTCCGCTGTCCTGCAGAGTGCGAACGATTTCGGCCAACTGCTCGATAGTTTCGCAATCGAGCACATCGTCGACGGTGATCTCCGCACCGACGCGGTCGGTGAGCCGAGCCGCCAATTTCTCCGCGGTGTCCTCATCGAGGATCGGCAGAGTGTTGAAGATCCCGCCGGCCGATTCACCGGTGACCACGGCCCAGGACGCGTAGGTCAGGCGTTCCGCAGCGTCACGTGGCGGAACGTTCTCCTCGTCGCCGGAACCGGCTGCGCCGCCCCCGAATACCGCAGCACCTGCGGCCGGGGCCGGCTTCGCCGCAGCGACCGCAGGCTGGGTCGCACTGCGCCCGGAGTCCGTTTCCGTAGCGGCGCCCCCGGCTTCCGAACCGTTCGGGGCGCCACCGGAATCCGTCGTTCCGGAGGTCGTTTCGGTTGTCTCGGCAGCGGTGTCGGCCGCCGTATCACCGCCACCGCCCGACGCCTGGTTCAAGGCCGCGACCGGGTCCTGCCCCGACTCCATGGCCGCCTTCGCCGCTTCGACGAAGTTGTCGTCCACATTGAGCGCACCGGATTCCCCGGCGGCCTGCTTCTCCGCCATTTCCCGCACCTCGTCGCGGTGCTCGATCGCGTAGCGCAGCACCTTCCCGACCTCGTGCAGGCTGGCATCGCGTACCGCCGAAACCTGGAGCTGCGGAATATCGAATTCGTATTCGACCCGGTTCTTGATCCGCATCGCCATCAGCGAATCCAGGCCGAGTTCCATGAGCGGGATCTCCATCGGCAGATCCTCGACGGCGTAGCCCATGGATTCGGCGACGATCAGTGCCAGCCGTTCCTCCACGGTCTGACCACTGTCCGGGCTCCAGCGGTCGCCGAAGCCGGCGGTATCCACCGCATCCAGGACCTCGGGTTCCGTGGTGCCCGCCGGGGCAACTGCCGCCGATTCGGCCGGCGCCGGGATGGCCTGGGCCGCACCGGAAGTGATCACCGCGTCGTACAGCAGCCGGAACTGCGCACCTTCGCGGGCATGTACCTGCACCGACGCGCCGCCGGGGTGCGGGGTGAGGGTGGTGGTCAGCGTCCCGGTCGCGGGCAGCGGTGCGTGGGCGACACTGGCGCCCAGGTTCACATCGGCCAGTACCTGCGCGGCCGCCGCGGCTACCAGCGCCGGCAGTTCGTCCACCGCCGCGGCCTGTACCTCCCATACGTGCCGGCCGTCCGGCAGCGCCACCGAGGCACCCGGTACCCGTGCGCTGCCGCCGGTGGACAGCGGACTCACCTTGGGCCAGTAGTGCTTACGGACGAACGCGGTACGCGGGATATCGGCGTAGGGCCCGGCCGGAACCAGCGACGCCAGATCCACCGAATGGCCGTGCACGTACAGCTGTGCCAGCGCCGTGATCACGGCGGCGGATTCGTCTTCTTTGCGCTTGAGCGTGGGGATCAGCTGGGCGTCGTGCAGGCCGGCGGCGAAGGTGGTGCCGAGTACCTGCATGAGCGCCACCGAGTTCGGGGCGAGTTCCAGGAATGTCGTGATCCCGGCGTCGACCGCGCGTTTCACGGCATTGGTGAAGTACACGCTGTGGCGCATATTCTTCACCCAGTAGGCCTCGGTGTGCACCGGGTCGTGACCGGGTGCGTAGTACTGCTCCTTGTCGACCGTGGAGTACAGCCCGACGGTCGGTTTCGTCGGCTCGAGCCCGGCCAATTCGGCGGCGAGTTCACCGAGCAGCGGATCCATCTGCGAGGTGTGCCCGGCGCCCTTGGTCTGCAGTACGCGGGCGAATTTCCCGGCATCCTCGACCTTCGCGACGATCGCCGCGACCTGATCCACCGGACCACCGATCACGGTGTTGGTCGGCGCCGCGTACACCGCCACCTCGATATCGGGGTAATCGGGCAGCATGGCGGCGATATCCTCGGCGCTCAACTCCACCAGCGCCATATTGCGGACGTCGTCGTCGGTGAGCATCTGCTCGCCTTCGCGCATCAGGCGCGACCGCGCGCAGATCACCCGCACCGCGTCCTCCAGCGGCAGCCCGCCGCTGATATACGCACCGGCCACCTCACCCTGGGAGTGGCCGACGATCGCGGCGGGTTCGGCTCCGTGCGCCCGCAGCAGCGCGGCAAGCCCGACCTGGATGGTGAACGTACCGACCTGCGAGGTGCCGATATCCCAGTCCTGGGCGTCGTCGAGCATCAGCTCGCGCACCGAATAACCGGCCTCGTCCTCGACGAGTTCGTCGACCTCGTCGACGGTGCGGCGGAAGATCGAATTCTCTTGGTAGAGCTGTTTACCCATCTTCCGGTGCTGGGCGCCGAAACCGGCCATCACCCACATCGGCCCCTCGGGCGCGGGCGCATCCGCGGTGAACACCCCGGCCCCCGGCTTACCCGCGGCGATCGCGCGCAACCCGGCCACGGCCTCGGCGTGGTCCTTGGCCAGCACGACGCCGCGGGACCGCCAGTGACTGCGCTTGGCCAGCGCACGCGCCACATCCACCAGCGGAGTCCGCTGCCCCGCTTCGCTTTCCAGCCAATCGGCCAGATCGGCGGCGGCGCGGCGACGACGCGAAGGTAGATACGCGGAAACGGCCAGAATCACCGGCAACGGTTCGGCGCGGTCGGCCGACCATTCGGGTTCGGGCGCGGCCTCCGCGGTAACCGCTTCCGCCTCCGTCACCACATCGGTGGTCTCCACGTCGAGTCCGGCGGTCTCCGGCGAGCTGCCGGCCGGTTCTTCGGCCGTGGCGGCCGGGGCGACGTACTCCTGGACCACCACATGCGCGTTGGTACCGCCGAAACCGAAACCGGAGATACCCACCGTCGCCGTGCCGCTGTAGCGCGGGAACGGAGTCGGCTCGTCGACTACCTTCAAGCGCGCCTGTTCGAACGGGATATACGGGTTCGGTCCCGCGTAGTTGATATTGGCGGGCACCACATCATGCTGGAACGCGAGAAGCACCTTGGCCAGGCTCGCGGCGCCCGCACCGGATTCCAAATGACCGAAGTTGGTCTTGGCCGATCCCAGGAGCACGGGCGTATCGGCCGCACGACCGGCGCCGACGACGGCACCCAGGGCCTGCGCCTCGATGGGATCGCCGACCAGTGTGCCGGTGCCGTGCGCTTCGATGTAGTCGACCGTGGAGGGCACGATCCCGGCATCGCGGTAGGCGCGGCGCAGCACATCGGCCTGGGCCTCGGGGTTCGGAGCGATGAGCCCGTTGGACCGGCCGTCGCTGTTTACGGCCGAACCCTTGACCACCGCAAGAATGTTGTCACCGTCGCGTTCGGCGTCGGCGAGACGTTTCAGCACCACCAGACCTGCGCCCTCAGAGCGGACCATACCGTCCGCGTCGGACGAGAAGGCCTTGATCCGGCCGTCCTCGGCAACCGCGCCGTTCTTGTCGAAACCGAGCGTGGTCATGGGGATGAGCAGCATATTCACGCCGCCGGCCAATGCCACGTCGGCGTCACCGGCGCGCAGCGCCTGCACGGCCTGGTGAACCGCGACCAGGGTCGAGGAGCATGCGGTGTCGACTGCGACCGAGGGGCCGCGGAAATCGTAGAAATAGGACACACGGTTGGCGATGATGCTGCTCGCGCTACCCATGATCTTGTACGCCTCGGCCGATGCCGGCACGTTCGGATCGGTCTCGCCGAGGCTCATAGCCGCGATCAACTGGAAATCGCTGGTCGAGGTCCCGATGTACACACCGACCGATTCCCCGCGCAGATCACTGGCCGGGATATGCGCATGCTCCAGCGCTTCCCAGGTCAGCTCCATCATCAGGCGCTGCTGCGGGTCGATCCGCTCGACCTCGATCGGCGACATCGCGAAGAATTCGGCGTCGAAATCGGTGACGACCTTCTGGTCCAGGTACCCGCCGCGAGTATTTCCTTCGGCCACGGCTTGCGCCACCTGCGGTTCGCTCAGGAATTCCGCCCAGCGTCCTTCGGGAAGATCACGAATGGCGTCGCCGCCGTTGATCAGAAATTCCCAGGTCGAGTCGGGGGTGTCACCGGCCCCGGGCAGCCTGGTGGACAAGCCGACGATCGCGATATCGTGCGCGTCACCGGGGGCGTAGCCGGCGGTGTAGTACTGGTCGTCGAGGGCTTCGAGGGTGACCTCGGGCGGCCCGTTGACGATCACATCGGCCAACGAGGCGATGGTCGGATGCTGGTAGACCACGGTGGCATCGAGTACGACGCCGGTAAGCTCCTCGATCTCGCCGCCGAGGGCCAGCGCATCACGGGAGGCGAGCCCGAATTCCTCCATCGGCCGGTCGACGGTGATCTTGTCGACCGACTGGCCGGTGGCCTCGGCCACCCAGCGCCGCAACCACTCTCGTAGTTCCGCCACCGATATCTCGGATTTCGCGGCACCGGACCCGGCCGCCGCGCTCGTCCCGGCGGTATCGCCCTCCTGCTCGACGGGAAGGTTCTCGGTCGTATCCGGCGACGTGCCCTCGTTATCAGCCATCAGTCCTCAAGCTACCTGTCTGTATGCGGTGCCTGGCAACAGCCTGCATCGCAGGGATGGGTGGACGGCAACCGCCGGCGCCGCGGTGGTCACGATGCCACCACCTCCGGCGCACGACACGGGCCGCTGGGTTTCGTTCGGCCTCCCACCTGCGCCGATGCAGGTGAACACCGCGCGATACGGCGCTCGGCCGCCGCGCCGGGGTGGTTGCGCCGCGTATGCGTGATCACGCTGCGTTACCTCCTCCGGCACTACGCTCAGCCGCCTATCATCCCGGACGCTGCGCCACCGCGTCGACCGGGCTCATTCCTCAGGTGCATCGGGGAACGCCTGCTGTGTGTAACCACCGCGCAGCGTGCCCTCGATATATGCCGCCTTGCAGGCGCGGCGTGCGATCTTCCCGCTGGAAGTGCGCGGGATCGAGCCCGCGGGCACCAGCAGTAGGTCGCGCACGGTGACACCGTGGCGCTGCGAGATCGCCGCCCGGACCGCGTCCGCGATCGGCATCGGATCGGCCTTACCGGCGCCGGGCCCGCGCTCGGCGACGACGACCAGTTGTTCGGAGGCATCGTCGGCGTCGAATTTCAGACCCGAATGGCTGCCCTGCGCGAAGACCTCGGCGGGGAGCTGGTTGGCCGGAACCGAGAATGCCGCGACGAACCCGGGCCGCAGGGCGTTGCTGGCTTCCTGCGCGGAGAATTCCAGGTCCTGCGGGTAGTGGTTGCGGCCGTCCACGATCACCAGGTCCTTCACCCGGCCGGTGATGTAGAGCTCGCCGTCGAAGTACACGCCGTAGTCGCCGGTGCGCATCCAGTTGGCGTCGGCGGCGCTGCCCTCGGCGTGGCTGCCTTCGGGCAGGCGCTCGGTGATCTTGTTCCGGAAGGTCGCATTCGTCTCGTTCTCGCGACCCCAGTACCCGATCCCCATGTTGTTGCCGTGCAGCCAGATCTCGCCGACGTGCCCATCGGGCTGTTCGCGCGGCGTACCGTCGATCGATTCCGGGTCCACGATCACGGCCCACTGCGAGCGGGCGATATAACCGCAGCTCACCTGGGCGATCGCATTGTCCGAGCCCGGTTCGACCTTCACCATCCGGCCGGCGTTCAGCTCGGCGCGGTCGACATAGGTGACCTTCGCCTCGTCCTCCGCCTTGGTGGCCGAGACGAACAGGGTGGCCTCGGCCATGCCGTAGCAGGGTTTGATGGCCGTCTTCGGCAAGCCGTACGGGGCGAACGCCTCGTTGAACTTCTTCATCGACGACGTGGTCACCGGTTCGCTGCCGTTGATCAGGCCGATCACATTGGACAGGTCCAGCGATTCACCGTTCTTCGGCAGCCCGCGCACGGCGGCATGTTCGAACGCGAAGTTCGGGGCCGCGGCGAAGGTGCCCGCGCCGTCGGAGGCGGCGGCGAGCTCCTTGATCCAGCGGTACGGCCGCCGCACGAACGAGGCCGGCGACATGATGGTGATGAACTTGCCGCCCACGGCGGGCAGGATCACGGTCAGCAGGCCCATATCGTGGAACAGCGGCAGCCAGGTGACACCGCGCGAGTTCCAGTCCAGATTGATGGCGTCGACCATCTGCAGCAGGTTGGTGCCCACAGCGCGGTGGGTGATCTCCACACCGGCCGGGGTACGGGTGGAACCCGAGGTGTACTGCAGGTAGGCGATATCGTCCACCGCGATATCGGGCCGCACCCAGCTCTCCCCCACACTGTCGGGAATCGCGTCGACCGCGATGATGCGCGGGCGCTGCGCCGCGGGCAGCGAACGGAAGAACTGACGCACCCCGGCCGCGGACGAGCTGGCGGTGAGGATGGCCGACGGTTCGCAGTCACCGAGCACCGCGTGCAACCGGTCGGTATGACCTGGCTCGTCGGGATCGAACAGCGGCACCGCGATCGCGCCGGCGTAGATGGCGGCGAAGAAGGAGATCACGTAGTCCAGGCCCTGCGGCGCGAGTACCGCCACCCGGTCACCCGGTTTGGTGACCTGTTGCAGTCGACCGGCCACCGCGCGCAGCCGGACCCCGAACTGTTGCCACGTCAGCTCGTGTACCTCACCATCGCGTTCGCGCGAATAGTCGATGTAGCGGTACGCCAAGGTGTTCGCGTCGTTGCGGGTGTGCTTCTCGACGTGGTCGACCAGGGTGCGATCATCGGGAATGGTGATGTTCCCGTTCTCGTCCAGGTAGTCGTCGAAAGTCTCGTCCATTCCTTCTCCTCCGAGGCGCACGCCGCAACGGCACGATGACCGTTATTTACTGTGTGGCCCCGACTCGCTTTCGCCGCGGTGCTCTCATCCGAGAACTTTTCCCGCGGGTTCGGTGTGCGGTCTGCGCGGTGACCGCTATCGGCTAGATGTTCTCAAACCAGAGACATGTTACAGAGATGAGCTTCTCACTCCTCCCGGAGCAAGGGAATCACCGGCGCGAAAGCGTCCATCTGGGTCGGGTAGATGCCGATATAGGACATGCCGGTGAGCTGACGCACCCGGCGCATCTGCTCGGCGATCTCCTCGAACGTGCCGATGGCCACATATGGGGAGTTCAGGATGTCGGAGACGGTGAGCTGGACATCCACCTCGAGATCGGGAAGCTGGCCACGGTCCAGAGCCGCAAGGGCCATTTCCGCCATCTTCTCCCGGTCGTCGGTGATGACGATCGCGGTCACCGCCCAGTTCAGCTCGATCTGAGAGAAGCGCTCCCCAGCGGCTTCCTTGATCAGATTCACCTTCTCGATGGTCTTCTCGAGCGTGATGCTGGACAGCAGCCCCTGACCTTTGGGTGTGGTCACCGGCACAACCGAAATGATGTCGGCGTGTTTGGCGGCCAGCTTCAGCATCCGCGGCCCACCACCGCCGGTACACAGCGGCGGACGCGGGCCCTGCCGCGGCCGCGGCGTCCCCTTGATGCCGCGCACCTGGTAGTACTTGCCCTCGAAGGTGCATTCCTGCCCACGCAGCAGCACATCGAGAATGGTCAGCGTCTCGTCGAGTTTGGCCAGCCGGATCCCCGGGCGGTCGTAGTCCAGCCCGGCGGCGGCGAATTCGTCGGCCTTCCAACCGGCCCCGATGCCCACCTCGAGCCGGCCCTTCGACAGCACGTCGATGGTGGCGAGGTCCTTGGCCAGCACCACCGGATGCCGGAAGCCGTTGGCCAGCACCGAGGTGCCGAGGCGGATCTTGTCGGTGGCCTGGGACAGCGCGCCGAGGGCGGCGATCGGACCGATCTGGTCACCGAGATGATCCGGCACCACGAACGTGTCGTAGCCGTACTCCTCGGCCTGCTGCGCCGTCTGGATGAACTTGCGGGCGCCACCTTCCTGCTTGTTCCCCTCGCCGGCGGCGGCGAAGCGGAACTTTCGCAACGGAGTGCCCAGCGCGCTCAACTCATCCACCGGTGCGGCGGCTTCTGTCATGAACTCATGCTCCTGGATATCGGAAGTCACTGCGTATCCCGGCCGGCGCAGGGCCGGGACGCGCGATCACCAGCGCACTTTACAGCGTGCTGCGGGGGAAGGAACACGCTGCGTGCGGTGAATTGTCACAACACGCCGCCCATACCTCGCCACACCGCCGCGACAGCGGCTCACCAGGGACAATTTGGCCTACTCGAGCCGAACGGTCCGTGCCCGGTGTCTGGGCCGCCGACGCCGAATTGCCATCGGTGACACAGTTGCCGCGGGATCGGCGAGCACCTCATGAATGCGGTGGTTGCGGCGCACCTTCGACCAGGCCGATAGCCCAGTTCGCGGCCCATTGGGTGGCCGTGGTGCCGTCGGGCTCCACCACGAAATTGTGATAGAGGCTGTGCACCGGATTACCGACGGCCGCCGTGAGTGTGCCCAGGCTGCCGATGATATTGGCGGGACTGAGCGCGTTACGCGGTGCGTCGCAGATCAGGTCGCCGGGTGCGCAGATCGTGTACACCCGGTCGGCGATTTCGCCGAAACCTTCCTCACGCGCACCCGTCATCGTGATCCCCGGCACGCTCAAACCGGCCAGCGCGACCTCCGCGCCGATACCGGGCGGCGGGTTACCCACCTGGATCGGTTGCCCCGGCCCCGGTTCACCGGATCGGCGACCGTCGGCGATCAGGGTCACTCCGAGTACCCGGTCCGCCGGTACCGGGCCGTTGCCCTTACCGATCTGCTCGGCGATATCCCCGGCAATGACCGCGCCCTGCGAGAACCCGGCCAGCACATACGTGGTGAGCGGGCATTCCTCGTGCCGCTGGGTCAGGAAATCGAAGGTCCGCCGCGTGCCCTCGGTACGCGAGACGTTGTAGGAGGCCTGCCCGTCCGGCGGAAACGCCACAGGATTGGAGAACTGCGCGACGTAGGGAACCGTGTACACGTCGACTCGTTCGGCCGGGAACTGTTCGCGCACCGGATCGCTGATGTTCAGCATCAGCGAAGCCGGGTTGGCCGAGGGGTTGTAGGGGTCGTCGGTACTACTGGACTCCCAGGTGCCCGGCACCGAAATCATCTGCACGTCCGGGCAGCTCGCCGGCTGACTGGTCGGTTCTTCCGGGCCCGGCCCCGGGCCGGGCCCGGGCGGCGGTTCCCGCAGGCACCCGGCCAGCAGGTACCAGAGCAATATCACGATGACGAGCCCGGCCACACCCAGCGCGAGCAGCGTCAGACAGCCCGCCGACCGCGATCGACGGGCTCCGGAACGTCCCCTACTCATCGGCGGCCACTAGCAGTAGTGCGCTTTCGCGGTATTGATGTAGATCTGCCCCGCCTGCTCGACCGGCATCTTCGCGGGATCGAAGGCCGCATCCGCACCGGCCATCGCGGTCACCCAGGTGAGCATGGCGGGATCCGGGGTGCCCTGCGCCACCTGACTGCACACATAGGAGCCGATACTCAGCGCGGTATCCGGGGTCGACGGGGTCACACCCTGTTTCGCCAGCTCATCGATGTAGGTCTGTTCCTTGGGTCCGAGCTCCGCGGCCGCAGGTTCCTGGGGCTCCACCGGCGCGGGACGCTCCATTTCCTCCGGCGGCGCCTCCGGAGCGCTCTCCTCCGAAGCCGGAGGCTCGGGCGCGGGGGTCTGTTCCTCCGGCGCGGGCGCCGGAGCCGGCGCGGAGCTCTCGGACGATGCGGCGGCCGGGGTCGACAGCGTCGGGGTGCTGGTCGCGGTCGATTCCTCGTCGCCGCAGCCGGCGAGCAGTCCGGCAGCCGCCACGGCCGCCACCACACCGAGCATCGTGCCTCGGGTCCGATACATACATTCCATCCTGTGTTCCGGCGCGCCGTTGCGCGCTGGTTCACGGCACCTCTGCCGGGCGCCGCCGAACCACTGGTTTGACCGTCGGGTTACGTCAGGCCCGGCGAGGTCGTCGCGGGCCGCGCCCCCGAGGGTAATACCAGTACCCAGATCAACGCTGCGCGGCGCGGTCGATGCTCTGCCCGCGCGTGGGTAGACGGCCCGAAAAGTGCATCACCGTGCAACCCATCCTTGCTTTGCCGACCGCGAAGGTTCGGGGCCCGTCTCGTTCTGGAGCGACGGAGCGGGGGAGCGAAGCGGAGGAGCGGAGGAGTGAAGAACGAGACCAAAGGGGCCCCGAACCCGGGCCCCCCGCGGCGGGGCCCAAAAAAAAAACCCCCCCCCCCCCCCCCGGGGGGCGGCGCCATCAATACAGCACTTCGGCACGATTGTCCCGGACAGTGATCGCACCGTGCTGGAAGTTCTGCTGGACCCCGCCCGGGATGGCGAATTCGTCACTGATCGGGAAGCCCAGGCGGCCGTTCTCGAACCCCGCCTCCCGCCAGGCGTCCATGATCGGGCCGTTGCGGACCGCCCAGGCGCCCGAGAGTGGGCTCCAGTAGATGTTGCCGCCCTCGAAACCGCTGAACCTGCCGAAATCCTTCAGCGGAAGTTCGGGAGCCACCGGGAAGCCGAGCCAACTGTTCTCGAAGCCCAGTTCGGCGTATTTGCCGAGGATGAGGCCCTCCACCCGGTGGGCCCCGGTAGCGGGGCTGAAATAGAACGGGCCACCTTCGAAGGGTTGCACCGCGCCGTCGCGATGCGGTGTCTGCACCTCCGGCCCCACCGGGTATTTCGCCGGTCCGCCCTCATAGCCCTGGCGACCCCATTCGGCCAGGATCGCCCCGCGCACCATCTGCGCGCCGGTTTCCGGTGTCCAGTACAGCGATCCGTGCTGGAACGGCTGGTAGCGACCCCGGCCGTCCGGCAGCGGTGTCTCCCCGCCGATCGGCAGGCCGAGCGCACCGTGCGGCCCGGCCGCGGCCTGATAGCCGCCGCCGATACGGCCGGCCACCGGGTGCGCGCCCGCCTCGGGGGTGAAGAAGACCCGGCCGTGCAGGAAATCCTGGGCCACGCCGCCGGGCACCCGGTATTCGCCGGTGAGGCAGGTACCGAGCCAGCCGTTTCCGGCCGCCACAGCGGCGATGGCACCCCCGACAGCGCATTCCGGTTTCGCGGCGGGCACCCCGAGTGCGGCGGCGGCCTGGGACCAGGACTGGCGCAGTTCGAAATCCCAGTACGGCCAGGTATGGGTCCCGGCGGACCGGTAGTTGACGGTTGCCGGGATGCGTAGTTCGTGCAGCTTCGAGACGAAATTCTGGGAGGTGATCAGCGATAGTGTCTCCAGGCCCATCCCGAACATATTCGGCGTGACTCCCGGGATCTCGGATCCTTCGTCGTGTTTCCCGGAGGCGCCGGTTCCGCTGGATATGTAGAGGGATTTACCTTTCAGGCGGTCGGCGAGGTACACCGGATCGTGTTCCTCCCAAAGCGGGCTGTCGGGCGGACCCCACATCGCGGCGGCGTCGAATCCGCCGGCATCGATCATGGCGAGCCGGATGGCCTGCGGCATACCTGTACTCGTGGTCGTGAGGAAACCGGAGTAGGAGGCGGCAAATTTCGCGAAATCGCTGTTGCGGGCGGACAGGAACATGGCGGCGGTGCCGCCCATGGAGAGCCCGGCGATACCGCGGGTATCGGTGGCGCGCCATTGACTTTCCAGCAGCGGCGGAAGTTCCTTGGTGAGAAAGGTTTCCCACTTGTAGTTCTTACCGTTGTTGGGTTCCAGCCAATCCGAATAGAAACTGGCCTGTCCGCCGACCGGCAGCACGGCCGTGACGTTCTTGTCGGCGAAGAAATCGACGGCGCCGGTTTCGGCGATCCAGCCGCTGTTGTCGTCGGTGGCGCGGAGCCCGTCGAGCATGTAGAGCACCGGGAACTTCGCGTTGGGCGCGGTATTCCAGTCCCGTGCCAGCAGTAACCGCACCTGGATGGGTGCGCCCATGGCGGGCGAGTTCACCCAGATGGCGACGTGCCGGTCGGAATGCCAGACGATATTGCGGATCGTCGCCGGCGCGGCGGCTGCGGTGGGCTGGGCAGGTGCCGGGGCCTGTGCGGCGGCGAAGGGCAACACCAGCGCGGCCGCCACGACGGCGAGCCCGCGCCGGGCGCGTACACCGGGTCGGCCGGTCGAACCCCCTCTAACGCGTTTCTTCCCTGCCACACACTGTTTGTACCGCTGTCACCGGCGGATTCGCGGTAGACGCGCGGACAGCAAATCAGTTGATCACCGTCGTTACCCGGAAACAGCAGCGGCGCCACCTGCTCGTATTGCTTCGCAGGTGGCGCCGTTGCGCGGTGCTATCGGTTCAGCGGCAACCGATCAGCGTGTCGTCCTTGTCACCAGCCGTTGGTGGAATCCAGGAACATCTTGCGGGAGGCGAAGAGCTGGCTCTCCCAGTACTTCCAGGAGTGGGTGCCGACGTTCGGGAAGTCGAAGTGGGCGTTGATGCCGAGCGACTTCAGCCGCGACTGGAAGGCGCGGGTGTTCACCAGCGACAGTGCTTCCAGCGCCATGGCGTTACCGGTGTTGAACGCACCGATCGCGCCCGCCGGCTTGTCGTGCGGACCCGGCAGACCGCTGGCCGCCGAGATGTACATCGGCAGACCGCGCAGCTGCGGCGCGAAGACGAACGGGTCCATACGCAGCCACTGCGGGCTCCACGGGGCAGCCATCGAGTCGACGTTGTAACGGCCCGCGTCCAGCATGGCGATCCGGATGGCCTCACGCATACCCGGCGCCGAGATGTTCAGGTAGCCGGAGTAGGCAGCGGCCGACTTGAACTGGTCCCGGTGGTAGGCGGCCAGCGCCAGCGCGGCGCTACCACCCATCGACAGGCCGGCGATCGCGTTGTTGGTGCGGGAGACGCCGTGGCCCTCGAGGAAGGCGGGCAGTTCCTGGGTGAGGAACGTTTCCCACTTGTAGGTGAACTTCTGGCCGTTGGTGTTGCTGGGCGAGTACCAGTCGGCGTAGAAGCTGGACTGGCCGCCGACCGGCATGATCAGCGAGATGTTGTCGTTCGCGAACTGCTCGAGCGCGTTGGTCTCGAAGGACCAGGCGTTGCGGTCCTCGCGGGCGCGCAGACCGTCGAGCAGGTAGAGCCCGGCGTTACCACCGCGGGCCGCCCACTGCACCTGGACCTTGATGGGGCCCATGCTGGAGGGAACCATCAGTTCCTCCAGGCCGGCCCGGTGCACCGGCGCCGCCGGCGAGGCCACGGCGGTCGGAGCCGCGATACCCGCAGCGACCGGTAGCGCGAATACCGCCGCACCGATTGCCAGAATCCGGTTACGCCAACCGCGAGGTGCCCGTGACCGCCCTATACTTCTCTTCGGGCCGGCTGCCCTGCCGAAACGCATGAATTCTGCTCTCTTTCTGCTGTTGTGGTGTTGTACGCCACCGCTGCGCGGACAACACCCCGTTTCTCCTCGGCGGCGCCGGCGGCCGGTCCCGACCAACCATCGGCCGACAGCGCTACAACGATCTGGTCACAGATGCGCTCGCTGGACCTTATTCGACCTCATCGAGCCCAAGCAAGGCCGTGCTGATCGGATGGCCGAAATCCGCCGCGAGAACGTTGTGATCGCCCCGTGACGATACCTTGCCGAGCCGTTGATGTCTCGGCGGGCCGCGATATTCCTCCGTTATCGAAATCGCGCTCTGACCGGGGTTGTGTAACGGAATACGAACCATGGGCGAATTCCCATCGACAGCAGTGTGGGGCCCCCCCCCCACAGTAGGGGGGGGGGGGGGCGGGGGGGGGTGGGGGGGCGGGGGCGGGGGGGCGCGCCCATGATCCCCGCGGTCGGCCCGCCCCCCCTTGAGGCGGGGGGGGCCGCCACACTGCTGTCGATGGGAATTCGCCCATGGTTCGTATTCCGTTACACAACCCCGGTC
>NZ_JARWNW010000115.1 GCF_029868325.1 Nocardia carnea | reverse complement strand
CGAGCTCGAAATCAGCCAGGAGCCGGTCCGGGGAATCCCGAT
The DNA here is from genome assembly GCF_029868325.1 of Nocardia carnea. GTDB lineage: Bacteria > Actinomycetota > Actinomycetes > Mycobacteriales > Mycobacteriaceae > Nocardia > Nocardia carnea_C. Next base: position 16,368 of record NZ_JARWNW010000115.1, on the reverse strand, counting down.
GCCGGTGTTCCGCAACCGCAGGCGCGCCCTGCCGGAGCTGCTGATCGAATCGGCCCGCTACGGTGACAGCGAATACCTCGTCAGCGGCGAAACCCGGTGGAGCTTCGCCGAGCATCTGGACCGCGTGGCATCGCTGAGCGACGCGCTGCGCACCACCTATGGGGTAGGTAAGGGCGACCGGGTGGCGATCCTCGCCGCCAACTGCGCCGAATGGATTCTCACGTTCTGGGCGGCGACCTCGCTCGGCGCCATCACCGTCGGAATGAACTCGATGTGGTCCGCGCGCGAAATCGCCTACGGGATCGAGCATTCCACCCCGGACCTCATTGTCGCCGACGAAGCGCGCCGGGCCCTGCTGGGCGAGGTCGAGGCACCCGTGCTGTCGATCGAGGCGGATATTCCGCGGCTGGCCACGGCCGCACCGGGGACGCCGCTACCCGAAACCGAGATCGACGAGGACGATCCGGCGGTCATCCTCTACACCAGCGGCACCACCGGACGCCCCAAGGGCGCTGTGCATTCACATCGGAACATGATCGCCGCGGTCGACTTCTACCGGCTGAACGATGCCGTCGCCACCGAAATGGGCAGCGCCCCGGGCGCACGGCGGTTCCTGCTCGCCACCCCGCTGTTCCATATCGCGGCGCTGCACAATCTCGCCGTCCCACGGCTCGCGTTCGGCGATACCGCGGTGATCCACACCGGCCGCTTCGATATCGACCGGGTGCTGCGGCTCATCGACACCGAACGCGTCACGAACTGGGGTGCGGTACCGACCATGCTGCACCGGCTCCTGGAACACGGCGACCTGTCGGGATACGACCTCTCGTCGCTGCGGATGATCTCGGTGAACAGCGCGCCCTCCTCCGCGTCGTTCAAGGAACGGCTACGGACGGTACTCCCGGTCGCGGCGAGGTCGCTGGGAACCAGTTACGGGCTCACCGAATCCTCCACGGCGGCAACCTTCGCGACCGCCGCCGACCTGCAGGCCCGCCCCGAAACCGTCGGCACCCCGGTGCCGACGATGAGTGTGCAGATCCGCGACGAACACGGTGCGCCGGTGCCCGACGGCACCGAAGGCGAAATCTGCCTGCACGGCCCGCTGGTGATGCTCGGCTACTGGAACAATCCGGAGGCCACCGCCGCCACGATCGCCGCGGACGGCTGGATGCATACCGGCGATCTGGGCACGATGAACAACGGCTACCTGTGGGTGAGCAGCCGCCGATCCGATCTCATCCTGCGCGGCGGGGAGAACGTGTACCCGATCGAGGTCGAGAACGCGTTGAGCGAGCACCCCGCGGTACGGGAATGCGCGGTGCTCGGCGTCGCGCACGCGGACCTCGGTCAGGAGGTGTGCGCGGTGGTGGTCACCACGGCGGCGGACGAGGTGGGTGCGACGGAACTGAGCGCGTTCGTCACCGAACGGATCGCACGCTACAAAGTGCCCACGCGGTGGGAGATCACGACCGAACCGCTGCCCCGCAACGCCACCGGCAAGGTCAAACGACTCGACGTGATCCAGGCGTACGCGGGTGGGGGCGACTGAACGAAAACGGCGCGCTCGAGCCGGCGAATCGGTCTATCGCGCACACGACCTGAGTGCGGGCAGCTGCTTCGCGCCGCCCGCACTGGGGTTGCCCGCACTGGGGTCGACGCCGTACTCAGGTCGGCGCAGGACCTCCGCCGATCCGTGCGCGCAGCTGGTTCAGCGGATCCGATGTGTCGCGGCGGCCGCGGGGTCCGTGCCCTTCGGGGGCGGTGAGCCTGCCCGCGTCGGAGCGGGTCCATTCGCGGACCGCCCACCGCTCGGCGATGGCCCATCTACCGTCGCGCAGCTCCATCAGGTCCACATAGCGGCAGCCGCTGGTGAAATCGTCCCGGCCGGGCGCGCCCCAGTGGGCCGCCGTGGAATACGACTCGCTGATCGCGCGGTCGCCGTGCAGTTCCACGAGGTGGTTGCCGATGTGATGCATGGTGCCGCCGAGCGTGCGCAGTTTCGGGCGCACCCATTCGATGAATTCGTCCACGGTGCCGTCGAATCCGGTGTGGTGGTCGATTCCGTCGGGGTGGTAGGCGTTACGGACGAGATCGAAGTCGAGGCGGTCGATACCGCGGCAGTAGCGCAGCACCACCTCGTAGATGGCCTGTTTGTGCAGTAGTTCCTGTAATGCGTCGGTCACCGGGGTGCTCCTTCTCCTCAGTCGTGCCCGAGCCCGACCATCCAGTCGAGCAGTTCGGGCAGCCGATCGGCGTCCCGGCCGAATACGGTCGGGCGGAAGACGACGGCGGTGGCCCCGTTGCGGCGGAACTGCTGTACCGCCCGCGCGGTGGCGTCCAGATCGGCGCTGCCGTCCGGACGCCGCACCGGCGTGAGGGATACCTGGATACGGAGGGTGCCGGGATCGCGGCCGTGCGCGGCGAACCTGTCCCGCAGCAGCGCGACGCTGTCGGTGAACCGGGGCAGATCGGTGGGGTTGACCGACCAGCCGTCGGCGACGCGCGCGATTCGGTCGAAGTTTCGGGGGCTCGGGCCGAGCCCGAACAGGATCGGCACCCGGTCCTGCACGGGGAACGGCAGGCTGTGGAAGTTCTCGAAGGCGTAACCGCGCCCCGTGAACTGTGCCGGCGCCCGGGTCCACAGTTCCCGGCACGCCCGCACGGCGTCTTCCATCCGGCCGAACCGGGCGTCGAACGGCATCCCGGTGGCGGTGTATTCGGCTTCCTGCCAGCCCACCCCGAACCCCATGGTGACCCGTCCGCGGGAGAGGCGGTCGAGGGTCGCGATCTGTTTGGCCAGCAGGACGGCGGGCCGGACCGTGGCGATCAGCACTGACACCCCCAGCTGGGCCCGCTCGGTGACGGCGGCGACAGCCGACAGCAGGGAGATCGGCTCGTACCACGGGTGGTCGAGCGGGAACGGGAAGTTGTTGTCCCGCACGCGCTGGGCGTGGGCGTCCGCGGCGAAACCGAGGTGGTCACCGGTGGAGATCAGGTCGATTCCGCGTCGATCCGCCTCTGCCGCCAGCTCGGGGACAGCACTGATATCACCACCGAACAGTGCCTCGGCGCCGAGAAGGTTGAGCCCGATATCCATGGCCTCATCTCAGTCCGCCCGGGCCATGGAGGGAATCGGTCTTTCCGTTGGGTGAGACCTCGGCAGGCCCGCAACCGGTTCGCGGATTAGCGTCCGGACCGACGTCGCGACAGCCGTGCACGGCATAGGAGAAACCACGATGGATTTGCGGGAGTCACCCGAGCACCAGGAACTCAGGCGGGAATTGCGGACCTATTTCGCGAAGCTGCTGCCCGCGGACGAGCGCCGCGCCGCCGGTGAACAGGGTGTGGGCGGCGACCGGTTCCGCGAAATCGTCACAATGCTCGGCGCGGACGGCTGGCTGGGGATCGGCTGGCCGGTGGAGTACGGCGGTCAGGGCCGTTCCATCGAGGAGCAGTTCGTCTTCTTCGACGAGGTCCAGCGTGCGGGGCTGCCGTTCCCGTTCGTCACCGTCAACACGGTGGGCCCGACCCTGATGAAATACGGCACCGATGAGCAGAAGGCGAAGTTCCTGCCCGGGATCCTGGCCGGCGATATCGTTTTCGCCATCGGCTACACCGAACCCGGCGCCGGCACCGATCTGGCGTCGCTGGAAACCCGTGCGGTGCGTGACGGTGACGACTGGGTGGTGGACGGCAACAAGATCTTCACCTCCGGCGCGAATACCGCCGACTACGTCTGGCTGGCCTGCCGCACCGATCCGGACGCCCCGAAACACCGGGGCATCTCGATTCTCATCGTGCCGACGGATGCTCCGGGTTTCTCCTGGTCGCCGATCCATACCGTCGGCGGTCTGACGGTCACCTCGACCTACTACTCCGGTATCCGTGTCGGTGCGGATGCCGTGGTGGGTGAGCCGCACGGCGGATGGCGGCTGATCACCGCGCAGCTCAACCACGAACGTATCGGGCTGGCCGCGCTGGGCGGGCGCACCGAGGGCCTGTGGCATCAGGTCCTGGACTGGGCCCGCGAGACGGGTGCGATCGACATACCGTGGGTGCGGCAGGAATTCGCGCGCACCCACGCGAAACTGGCGGCGATGCGGTTGATGAACTGGAAGATGACCGCCGCCGTCGCGGCCGATACCCTTTCCGGCGCGGACGCGGGCGCCACGAAGGTGTTCGGCACCGAAACCCATATCGACGTGTACCGCACACTGCTCGGCATTCTCGGGGCCGCCGGCCGGATCCGCCCCGGAAGCCCGGGCGCGATCCTGGCCGGGCAGATCGAGCAGATCTCCCGGCAGGGGGTGGTCAACACCTTCGGCGGCGGAGTCAACGAGGTGCTGCGCGATATGGTCGCCACCCTGGGATTGGGGACCGTCAAGGCGGGCCGCGGCCGATGAACCTACTCGACACCCTGAACACCTTGGTCGGCCGTGAACTGCAACCCACCACGTGGGCGCCGGACCCGGTGAACACCGCCATGATCCGCCACTGGGTGGAAGCCATGGGCGATACCAACCCGATCTACCTCGACGACGATGCCGCCCGCGCCACCGGCCGCGACGGCCTCATCGCACCACCCACGATGGTGCAGGCGTGGACGATGCGGGGTTACGCGGCAACCGCCGCCGGCAACACTGCCTCCGAGGTCGCCACCCAGCTACTGGACACCCTGGCCGATGCCGGGTTCACCTCGGTGGTCGCCACCGATTCCGAACAGGAGTATTTCGCCGAACTGCGTCCCGGCACCCGGATCAATGTCACCGAGGTGATCGAATCGATCTCCCCGGAGAAGAACACCGCGCTCGGGTCCGGACATTTCGTGACAACCGTCAAAACGTACCGGGACGACGACGGCGTGGTCGTCGCCACCCAGCGGTGGCGCACCCTGCGGTTCCGGCCCGCGGCGAAAGAAACCCCGCGCGAGCTGCGGCCGCGCCCGGCGATCAATCAGGACAATGCCTTCTGGTTCGCCGCCGCCAAGGAGCATCGCCTGGTCATCCAGCGCTGCGTTTCCTGCGGGACACTGCGGCACCCGACGGGACCGATGTGCGGGCACTGCCGATCACTGGACTGGGACACCGTCGACGCCTGCGGCCGCGGCGTCGTCTACAGCTTCGTCGTCAACCACCATCCGCGGCTCGACGCCTTCGACTATCCGCTGATCGTCGCGGTCATCGAACTCGAGGAGGGGACCCGGCTGGTCGCGAACATGATCGGTGCCGAACCCGGCGAGGTACGGGTCGATATGCCGGTGGAACTGGACTGGATCGACGCCGACCCGGAGCTGACGCTGCCCGCGTTCCGTCCGGTCACACGCGAGGAGAACTGATGGATTTCGCCTTCACCGAAGAGCAGACCGCGATCCGCGACCTGGCCGCCGATATTTTCACCGGCAAGTCGGGCCCGGAACGCGTCCAGGCCGTCGAAGCCTCTGACGAACGGGTCGACCGGGACCTGTGGCGCGAGCTCGCCCGCGCCGGCCTGGTGGGCATCGCGCTACCCACCGAATCAGGCGGCGGCGGGCTCGGTTTCACCGAACTCTGTGTGCTGCTCGAACAGCAGGGCCGCAGCGTCGCCCCGGTACCGCTGTGGGAGACCGCGCTCGCCGCGGCCGCCGTCGCCGAATTCGGCACCTCCGAGCAGCAGCGCAGCTATGTGGCTCCCGCGGCGGCGGGGGAGCTGTTCCTCACCGTCGGGCTCGAGGAGTTCGGTCCCGCCGACCCGGCGGCACCCGAGACGTCGGCGCACCGAGCCGCGGCCGGAACATGGGTTCTGACCGGCGCGAAAGCGGTGGTCCCGGCGGCGCATATCGCCAGCCGGGTCGTCGTTTCCGCCGCGACAGCGACCGGTACCGGACTGTTCCTGGTCGATCCCGCCGGCGCGGGCGTCCGGGCCGAGACCAACGAAACCACCACCCGCGCGCTCGCGGCGAACCTGACCTTCGACAACGCCCCCGCCGAATACCTCGCCGAGGGGGATTCCGTGCAGTGGCTGATCTCCCGGGCCGAGGTGGCGCTGGCAGCACTGCAGGCCGGGGTGGGGGCCGCCGCGACAGCGCAGGCGGTGACCTACCTCAACGAGCGCCACCAGTTCGGGCGCCCACTGTCGACCTTCCAGGCCGTTGGTCATCAACTGGCCGACTGCTATATCGACCTCGAGGCGATGCAGGTCACGCTGTGGCAGGCGGCATGGCTGCTCGGCAACGGCGACGACCCCGGTATCGCGGTGCTGGTGGCCAAATGGTGGGCCACCGACGGCGGGCAACGCGTGGTGCATCGCGTCCAGCATGTGCACGGCGGTATCGGGGTGGATATCGACTACCCCGTGCACCGGTACCTGCTGTGGGGTAAGCAGATCGCCGCGACCCTCGGGTCGGCGAGTGCAGATCTTGCCCGCCTCGGCGATCTGCTCGCCCGCCCGGAGGTGGCGGTATGAGAGCGGCGGCCGATATCACGGTGGGCGAGGTTCTCCCGGAACTCGCCATCCCGCTCACCCGCACCCTGATCGTGTCGACGGCCATCGCGAGCCGCGACTACCAGGACGTGCACCACGACCCGGATCTGGCGGTGGAACGCGGCTCCAAGGATGTTTTCATGAATATCCTCACCACCAACGGGCTGGTGGGCCGCTATGTCACCGATTGGGCGGGGCCGCGGGCTTCGCTGCGTAAGGTCGCCATCCGGCTCGGCGCACCCAACTATCCCGGCGACACGATGACACTGACCGGCGAGGTGACCGATATCGCCGACGGTGTGGTGTCGGTGCAGGTCCGGGGCGCCAACAGCCTGGGCGATCATGTGCGCGGCCTCGTCACCGTCACCTTCGTGGAAGGAGACGCCCGATGACCGTGGGCGCACTGTCCGGCGCGGCCGCCGTCGCCGGTATCGGCGCGACCGAGTTCTCCAAGAACTCCGGCCGCAGCGAACTGCAACTGGCCTGCGAGGCGATCGTCGCGGCGCTCGCCGACGCCGGTATCGATCCCTCCGAAGTGGACGGCCTCGCCACCTACACCGCCGAAACGAACGGTGAGGTGCTCGTCGCCCGCAACTGCGGGCTCGGGGAGCTGAAATTCTTCTCCCGCGTCGGCTACGGCGGCGGCGCCGCCTGCGCCACGGTGCAGCAGGCGGCGATGGCCGTGGCCACCGGGGTCGCCGAGGTCGTCGTCTGCTATCGGGCCTTCAACGAACGGTCCGGCGTCCGTTATGGTCTCGGCCAGCACGACCGGCCGATGGACAGCACCGCCGACCGTGCGGCCTACGCCTGGCTGACCCCGCAGGGACTGTCCACTCCCGCCCAATGGGTGGCGATGTTCGCCCGGCGGTATATGCATCAGTACGGCGCCACCAGCGAAGATTTCGGCCGGGTCGCCGTGGCCGCCCGCGCCTTCGCCGCGAACAACCCGGCCGCGTGGTTCTACCGGCGCCCGATCACGCTCGCCGATCACCAGAATTCCCGTTGGATCGCCGAACCGCTGCATCTGCTGGACTGCTGCCAGGAAACCGACGGCGGTCAAGCCCTCGTCGTCGTCTCCGCCGAACGTGCCCGCACCCTGACCCACACACCGGCGCTGATCAAGGGCGCCGCGCAGGGCAGCGGTAAGGACCAGCACATGATGACGAGCTACTACCGGCCCGATATCACCCGCATCCCCGAAATGGGTCTGGTCGGCCGGCAACTCTACGGCCAGAGCGGTTTGCAACCCGCCGATATCGACGCCGCGATCCTCTACGACCACTTCACGCCGCTGGTGCTCCCGCAGCTCGAAGAACTCGGTTTCTGTGCGCCCGGGGAGGCGAAGGATTTCATCGCCGACGGCAACCTCGAACTCGGGGGCCGCCTGCCCACCAACACCCACGGCGGTCAGGTCGGGGAGGCCTACCTGCACGGCGTCAACGGGATCGCGGAGGCCGTGCGACTGCTGCGCGGTACGTCGGCGAACCAGCCCAACGGTGTGGAGAACGTACTGGTCACCGCGGGAACCGCGGTGCCGACGAGTGGGCTGGTGCTCGGTGTCGCATGAGGGGCGCAAGCCCGTCGCGGCCCGGCCTCCGCCGGCTGCGTTCCCACTCGCCGAGAGACGCCGTGACGGCGCAGGGCGAACGGCGTAGGCACAGTAAGCACCCACCCGCTCATTCACCCCACGGGAGACCCGATGAGTTACGACCCACCCGCCCGCCCCACCGTCCGCACCGCGGCCGACGGCACTGTGCTGACCTCGGCGCCCCGGGACACACCGGTCGATCGTGCGACGGCGGCGGCGCGGCGGGTGATCGACGCATTGCTGCGCACCGACCGCGGGAACGCGAATCTCGATCGGGTGGCCGAGGAGCTGGACAGTATCGCCGATCATCTCGAGCAGCACGCTCCGGAAGTGGCCGAACGACTGGTGGACATGTGGCACGGTGAGGGTGTCACACGTCATGACCCGGTGACCGGCCCGGAGAACGCGATCGCACCGCCCCTGGTGCTCACCGGCCGCGCCGACGGATCGGTCGACGGTGTGGTCACCCTGACCATCCCGTATCAGGGCCCGCCGGGGCATGTGCACGGGGGAGTGTCGGCTCAGCTGCTCGATCACACACTCGGGGTCGCCAACACGTGGGCGGGCTGCAACGGTCCCACCGCGCAATTGAATGTGCGGTACCACCGCCCGACACCGTTGTTCGTGCCGCTCACCGTGAGCGGCCGGCTGGTGTCGCAGAACGGCAGCAAGATCAATTCCGTCGGTGCGATCCACACTGCGGATGGTGAGCTGTGTGTCTCCGCCGAGGGCCTGTTCATCGATAAAACGGTTCCGCGGCCCCGTGCGGCCGGAGCGCCGGTGTCCGGCAGCTCGTCAGCCTCGCTGCAGGCGTAGCTCCCGGACGGCTTCCTCGAGTTCGCGGATATTTCGCTGCAGATCGATGAGTGCGGGCTCGCCGCCGGGCTTTTCGGTCGCGGGGTGAACGGACACAACCTCACGGGTGGGTACGGCCGGCCCCGGGGCCGCACTCCCGGTGGCGAAACCGTCGAGGAAGACCGCGATCAGATCGTGACGGAGCCGGTCGGCGGTCCTCGCCAGGGACTCCCGGTGGACTCGGACGGTGAACCAGACCGATTCGCGCAGCATCCGGTGGAAATGGTGCGGGTCCACATCGGTCCGGAATTCCCCGGTCTCGATGCCGCGGGCGATCGCATCGGCCCAGTACTGGTTGGCGCGGCGTACGGCGGTGGCGATGTGGCTGTCGGCGGGCTGGGACGAGAGTGTGCTCTCGTTCTGGTAGATCTCCGTCGCGTAGGGGTGGTCGGTGGCCGATTCGAAGGAGACCGCGATCATCCGGTCGAGCCGTTCGCGCGCGGTTTCGCCGGGGACGAGCGCGGATTCGTAACGGTCGTTGAGATCGTCGATGAAGGTGGTGACGATTTCGAAGACGATCGCGTGTTTGGAGGCGAAGTGGTGGTAGAGGCTGCCCGAAAGGATTCCGACTTCGTCGGCGATATCGCGCACGGTGGTGCGGGCGACACCGCGTTCGCTGAACAGTTTCGCGGCGTGGAACAGGATGGCCTCTTTCCGAGTGGGTGACACCTGGCGTCTCCTCGTGTGCCGTGTTGTCCGGTTCCCGATCAAGCATTTGCTCGATTCGAAGGCTACACGACCGCGGGGTCCTGCCTGTCCGTAGACGTGCGGGCCTGGCGAAACGTCGCCTGCGGGGAAGCCCGGCCGAGCACCCCTAGGTTGAGTGATAGCTATTCGCCATGACAGAACATGAGTTGACTTGTCGCCGTTGGCTCCTGCGGTGCGGCATGCATCGCCTCCGGTGAGGGAGATCCCGGCAAACCGTTGACAGGCCGCTGTGATCCATCTAACGTTCCAAGCAAGCGATTGCTTTGGAGCGCCCTAACAGTGCTTGGTTCCGTGGTGACCGCTGATAACCAAGCAGCATGCAAGGAGAGAGCATGGGTCTCGGTTCATTCGATACGGCGATTCCGCCGGCTTCCCCGTCGACACAACGACACAACGACGACCGACCCGAACCCGTCCGGCCGCAGCCGGAATCGTCGTGAGCGGCCTTCGGCGCCGCAATCCCCGGAAACCCGGTCCGCAGGCACATCGGTGAACAACCTCCGGTAGCACACCGGACCGCCGCCGCAGGCGGCCACCGCCGGAACCCGGCGACCGGCGCGAACGGGCACTCGGTCCGCACATCCGTACGTATCCGCGCCGGCGCCGGCCCCGAAACGTTCGGCAACCCACCGCCCCCGGCCGGACACCTCACCCCGGCAGTCGCATAACGACATACCCCCCACGTGATCGGGCGGTTTCCGAGGTGCGCACAGTTCGCACCCACCGGCAGCCCGACCCATTGCTCATATCGTGCGTGAAAGGAACTCCATGAACCGCAGAAGGTTTCGCCGTGCCCGGCATCTGCTGGCCGCGGCCGCGGCGACGCTGGTCGTGGCCGGTTGCGGGGGCGGCCCCATCGACGGCGGCTTCGGCGGCCCGGTCGGCGATATCGACCCGGATGCCATCCTGCGGGTCACCAGCAGCTCCCCGACGAGGAACCTGGACCCCTACCTGCAGACCAGCTACGGCGGCTGGGGGTACCTGACCGTGATCTTCGACCGGCTCACCACCGTCGACAAAGGCGGGAAACTGGTTCCCGGTCTGGCGAAATCATGGCAGTTCGCCCGGGACGGCTCGTATCTGGAGTTGAAACTCCGCACCGATGTCTCCTTCCACGACGGCGCGGCCTTCGACGCCGCGGCCGTGGCCGCGAATATCCATCGCGGCCAGAACATGGAAGGCAGCACGGTCGCCGACGCCCTGAAGAACATCACCTCGGTCGAGGAAGTCGACGACTACACCGTCCGCCTGCATCTGAAGCCCGGCACCGGGGTGGAACTGCCGGGAGTGTTCAGCACCAATGTCGGAATGATGGTCAGCCCGAAAACGATCGCCGCGGGCACCGATCTCCGCAACGATCCGGGCCTCGCCGGCTCCGGCGGCTATGTGGTCACCGAGTACGTTCCCGAGGAATCGCTGTCACTGGTACGCGCCGACGGCGGCCCCAACTGGGATCCGAAGGCCGGGCGGCTCGCCGGGATCGAATTCGAATGGATCCCCGACGCCCGGACCCGGTTGAACGGAATGAAAACGGGGATGACCGATCTGAGCTGGGTCAGTTCCGCCAACGAAGTGATGGAAGCCCAGACACTGGGGCGTAACCGGACCGTGGGCGTCGACGAGGTCGTCTTCCGCAATGTGCTCGGCCTGTATATGCGCCCCGACGGTGATCTCGCGAAACCGGAGGTCCGGCAGGCCGTGGCCGCCGCCATCGACCCCGAAGCCGTCAGCGCCCTGTTCTCCGGAACATGCACGCCCCACCGGCAGCTGTATCCGACCGGCAGCTGGCCCGCGGACGAAAACTACGAATACCCTTATCCCTACGACCCGGACAAGGCAAAGGCGCTGGTGGAGGCCGCCGGCGGCGCGCAGATCTCGCTGACCTTCGCCGCCGGCACCAACACCGAGAACACCGCGAACGTCCTGCAATCGACCCTGTCGAAAGCCGGTATCGACGCCGACCTGAACCCGGTGCCCAACACCCAGAACGAACCCCGCTATATCGCCGGCGATTTCCCCTCGATGGTGGCCAACAGTTTCAACGCCAAGGTCGATCCCGCGGAAACCGTGAACACCTTCCTGTTCGGTGCCTACGCCCTCGCCAACGGTAATCAGCAGATCCGGGACCTGGTGACCCGGGCCGCAGACCCCACCCTGACAGAGGAACAGCGCGCCCCGCTCTACCACCGGGCGTGGGACCTCACGCTGAAAGAAGCCATGTTCGTCCCGATCTGCAATCAGACCAACGCCACGCTGTTCACCAGCCAGGTCGTCGGCGCACAAGACATCCCATGGGCGGATCTCGGAATCTTCGATATCCGCCATGTGGCAATGACCGAATAGTCCGCCGGAATTACTAGGAGATCCTGTGCTGCGTTATGCCGGGCAGCGGTTACTGGCGGCGATCCCGCTGCTGCTGATCGTTCCGCTGTTGATATTTCTGTTGATGGATCTGGCTCCGGGCGATCCGGCGGTCGTACTGGCGGGGGAGAACGCGACACCGAAACGGTTGCGGGAACTACGCGAGAACCTCAACCTCGACGAGAACGTCTTCGTGCGATACCTGGACTGGGTCGGGTCGGCGATACGCGGCGACCTCGGTATGTCGCTGTGGTCGAACCAGACGGTGGCCGAGCTGCTGCTGCGGCGGATGGCCACAACCCTGTCGCTGGTGTTGTTCGCGATCGTGCTGGCCGTGGCGATCGGCGTGATCCTGGGCATCCTGGGCGCGCTGCGGCCCGGCGGCGTGGTCGACCGCGGGATCAATGCCCTGGCCTCGGTGGCGATCGCCATCCCCGCCTTCTGGTTCGGACTGGTCCTGGTCCTGCTGTTCGCGGTCACGCACCAGATATTTCCCGCGTTCGGCTATGTACCGATATCGGAAGGCGTCGTGCCGTGGTTCCAGCATCTGGTGCTGCCCGGCGTCGCGTTGGCACTGCTGCCCGCCGCCGAGGTGACACTGCAGCTGCGGTCCGCGCTCGGCCAGGTACTCGGCAGTGACTACATCCTCAACGCCGAAGCCCGCGGACTGTCCCGGGCCAGCGTGATCGGCAAACACGGGCTCAAGAACGCCTGCATCCCCGTGGTGACCGTGCTCGGTTTCCGGGTCTCCGAAGTACTCGGCGGCGCGGTCACCATCGAAATCATCTACAACATGCCCGGTCTGGGCAGTCTGGCGGTCAACAGCGTCCAGAACCACGACGTCCCGGTACTCCTCGGATTCGTCCTGTTCACCACGGTCGTCGTCATCCTCGTCAACCTGCTCGTCGATATCTCCTACGGCTACTTCAACCCGAAGGTACGTTCATGACCGCGACCACACCGGCCGACGCCGGCCTCCGGCCCGGGGTGGGCCGCAGAGTATCCGGCTTCCTGCGCCGCCGCCCCGTCACCGCGACCGCGGCGCTGTTCGTCGCCCTGCTGATACTCCTCGCGCTCTTCGCGCCCTGGATCGCCCCCCACGATCCGTACGCCCAGGACCTGCTGAACCGGTTGCAGCCCCCCGGCGCCGAGCATCTGCTGGGCACCGACGACTACGGCCGCGACGCACTGAGCCGGTTGATCTTCGGTGCCCGCATCTCACTGACCGCCGCCTTGCAGGCGGTGGCGCTGGCACTGATCCTCGGACTACCCCTCGGCGTGATCGCCGGCTACCGCGGCGGCTGGACCGACACCCTGCTCACCCGGCTCATGGAAGCGCTCATGAGCGCGCCGTCGCTGGTACTGGCGATCACGATCGTCGCCGTCCTCGGCTCCGGAATCACCAACGCCATGTTCGCGGTCGGCCTGGTGATGGCGCCCCGGTTCTTCCGCGTCGCCCGGGCCTCCACCATGGACGTCCGCGGCGACACCTATATCGAGGCATCCGTCGCATTGGGTTGCACGCCCGCCCGGACCATCATCCGGCACATCCTGCCGAATGTGATGCCCCCGATCGTCCTGGTCATCTCCGTCTCCCTCGGCACCGCCGTCGCCGCCGAAGCGAGCCTGAGCTTTCTGGGACTCGGCGCGAAAGCCCCCGCCGCGAGCTGGGGATCGATGCTCAGCACCGCCGCCTCGAACATGCAACTCGCCCCGCACCTGGTGTGGCCACCGGGCGTGATGATCTTCCTGACCGTGCTCGCATTCACCTACCTCGGTGACGGTGTGCGCCGAGCCCTGACGAGGAGCCGCAATGGCAGTAGCAACTAACGGACTCCACCAGCCGGACACCGCCCCCGGCGCGGCCACCGGCACCCTGCTGCGAGTACGCGACCTCACCGTGCAATTCCCCGCCGGCCGCGGCCACTGGAACACCGTCGTCGACGGCGCCTCCTTCGACGTCGGCGCCGGCGAATCCGTGGCCCTCGTCGGCGAATCCGGCTCCGGGAAAACCGTCTCCTCCCTGGCGGTCATGGGCTTGACCGAGCACACCGGCGGCCGCATCTGCGGCGGCTCCGTGGAATTCGAAGGCCGCGACCTCACCGCGCTCCCGCCGCGCGAATGGCGCACACTGCGCGGCACCGGAATGGGCATGATCTTCCAGCAGCCCATCCGCAGCCTCAACCCCGCCTACACCGTCGGCGACCAGATCGCCGAATCCGTCCGCAGACACCTCGGCCTCGACCGCCGCGCCGCCATGGCCCGCGCAGTGGAAATGCTCGAGCTGGTCCAGGTACCGCGCGCCGCCGAACGAGTCCGCGAATATCCGCACGCCTTCAGCGGCGGTATGTGCCAGCGCGTCATGATCGCCATGGTCATGGCCTGCAACCCGCGGCTGCTCATCGCCGACGAACCCACCACCGCACTCGACGTCACAGTGCAGGAAACCATCCTCCAACTCCTGCGGGACCTGCAGGAACAAACCGGTATCGGACTGCTGTTCATCACCCACGACCTCGCCGTGGTCGCCGAACTGTGCCGGCGCGTGGTCGTCATGTACGCGGGCGAAGTGATCGAAGAAGCCGACGCCGAAGACCTGTTCTACACACCCCGCCACCCGTACACCGCCGGCCTGCTCGCCTCCATCCCGCAGCCGGGCCGCAACCGCGACCGGCGCCTCACCGCCATCGAAGGCCGGGTACCGGTCGCGGGCGAATGGCCGTCCGGCTGCCGATTCCGGGAACGCTGCTCACATGCCCGGCCCGGACTGTGCGATACCACCCACCCGGCGACCACCCCCACCGGGGACCGGAGCACCGCGCGGTGCCTGCGCACCACCGAGCTCGAACTACAAGGAGTGCAGCAACCATGAGCCTGCTCGAGGTATCCGATATTTCGAAGTCGTTCCCGACAGGCCGCGATTTCCTCGGCCGCCGCTCCGGCTGGACCCACGCCGTCCAGAACGTCTCCTTCCAGCTCGGCACCGGCGAATGCCTCGCCGTGGTCGGCGAATCCGGCGCCGGGAAATCGACCGTCGGCCGAATCGTGCTGCGACTGATCGAACCCGACACCGGCCGCATCGTCTTCGACGGACAGGACGTCCGCGCCGCCACCCCCGGCCGGCTCCGCGCCCTGCGCCGCGGTATGCAGATGATCTTCCAGGACCCGCACAGCTCACTCGACCCGCGGATGAGCATCCTCGACGCGGTCGCCGAACCACTGGTCGTCCACACCGATCTCGACCGCAAAACCCGCACCGCCACTGTGCGAACCCTGCTGGACAAGGTCGGCATCGGGGACCGCTATCTCGCCCGCTACCCGGCCGAACTGTCCGGCGGACAACTGCAGCGCGTCGCCATCGCCCGCGCACTCACCCTGAAACCCAAAATGATCGTCTGCGACGAACCTGTCGCCGCCCTCGACGTCTCCGTCCGGTCGCAAGTACTCAACCTGCTGCGCGACCTGCAGGACGAACTCGGATTGGCCTACCTGTTCGTCTGCCACGACCTCGCACTGATCGAAGTGATCGCCGACCGGGTCCTGGTCATGGCGGGCGGCAGAGTCGTCGAATCGGGCACCGTCGAGGAGATCTACCACAACCCCCAGGAGGAATACACGCAGAAACTACTGGCAGCCATCCCCGTACCCGTCCCGCGCAGCGCGCGGCGCTGACCCGGCCGCGGACACATCATGGCAATGATCGAACGGATCACCGTAATCCTCGATGTCTTCGACGACCGCACCTCCCGCCTCACTCTGGAGGAGATCAGCCGCCGGTCACAACTGCCGCGGTCGACCGTGCACCGGATCCTGAAACAGCTGGTCCGGCTCCACTGGGTCGAGCACACCCCCTTCGGCTACACCATCGGGCGCCGCGCGCTGCGTATGGGCGGAATCTCCGAAGGCTACAGCGCGATCCGCGCCGCGGCGGCCCCCGTACTGCAGGACCTGCACATGCAGACCGGGATGGTCGTCCACCTCGCCGTGCTGGAAGGAGGCGAAAACGTCTACCTCGACAAAGTGGGTGGCCGGGATGCCTCCACATTGCCGTCACGGATCGGTGGCCGCGGACCCGCCTACGCGACGGCCTGCGGAAAATCCATGCTGGCATTCCTCGCCCCCGAATGGGTGGACGGCCTGTACGGGCAGCAATTGCACCGGTGCACAGAACACACGATCGGTGAGATCACCGCACTGCACCGGGAACTCAACCTCGTCCGGCGCCGCGGCCGCGCCGTGGCCTGGGGCGAGGCCATCCCGGGTCTGGCCAGGGCCGGGGGGCCCCCCCCCCCCCCCCCCCCCCCCCCCCCCCCCCCCGGGGGGGGGGGGGCCCCCCCCCCCCCCCCCCCGGGGGGCGGGGCCCCCCGCCGGGGGGGGGCGCCCCCCCCGGGGCGGCC
>NZ_JARWNW010000114.1 GCF_029868325.1 Nocardia carnea | reverse complement strand
TTCGATATCCCCGAGCTCCCGGACGCCCCGATGTTCGCCCCGGACTTCCTGCAGGCGTGGAGTGACCGGGCCGGTTGGGACGAGCGCGGGTTGACAGCGCAGAGAACGCACCCGCCTCGCACACCCGAATCGGGGCCGCCGTAGGTCAACCTGTTGTCGCCGGTTCGACTGCGACCTGTGGTCGCCCGGTCGATGGACCAGCCGTGACCGGACGGACCAACCGGGCCGGATAGGCCGGATCGCGGTGGTGGTCGCCCGCAGTGGAGTGGGCGGGTCGCCGCAGCCGGGCTCGTTTCTGTGCCACCGGTTCGACGGATGCTCGGGCTAGTACCGTTTCCCTTCCTGCTCGTCGGCCCGATTACGTATCCGTGGCGGTCCCGCGTTCGCGCCGGAGTCGAGATGCCCGGTTTGCAGGGTCGCGACGACCACCGCGGCGAGGGTGAGCCCGCAGCCGACCAGCTTCGCCGGCGACAGCGGAGCGCCCGCGGGCAGGAGCCAGTCGAGCAGCACCGAGGTCGTGAGCTGACCGGCCACGGTGCTGAGACCCATCAGCAGCACCCCGACCCAGCGCACGACCAGCACCCCGGCCGCAATGAACAGCACCCCGATCGCACCGCCCAGGTAGAGCCAGGGTTCGCGGGGGAATTCGGCGGGAGGTCCGATCCGGACCAGCACCAGTGCTTCGATGACGAGAAGACCCAGCAGGCCGATACCGAAGTTGATCACGGTGGCGGCGAACGGGCTGCCGGACGTACCGACCCGCCCGTTCCACGCCTGCTGCCATGCCAGCCCGATCCCCGCCAGCACCGGGAGGACGAGCAGCACCGGCCCGGCAGTATCACCGAGCCACGATGCCGTCGTCGCCGCACCGGTCCCCGCCCCGCCGGATGCGGCCAGCAGCACCGCCCCCACCGCCAGGACCGCGCCGCCGAGCCGAGCCGCGGTCACCGGGGAACGGCCCTGCGGCCCGATCCCCAGCCGGTCCACGACCAGACTGCTCACCAACTGCCCGGATACCGCGCCCACGGTGAACGCCGTGACACCGACGGCGGCCACGGCCAACGATTGACTCGCCACGAACAACGCCCCGCACAGCCCACCGAGCAACTGCCAGTACCTCAACTCCCCCGCGGCCAAGGCGCTCCGTACTCCGCGGAGGCCGGCACGTAGCCGGGCGCTCAGTGCCACCGCGATCAGCAGCAGCACGAACCCACTCCCGAAACTCACCACTGCCGCCGCGACACCGTCTTCCAGCCGCGCACCGAGTTCCCCGTTGATCCGCCCCTGCACCGCGACCCCGGCCCCGATCAGCAATCCCAGCCCGAGGCCCCACCGCCGCAACACCATGATCGGAACCCTACCGACGGCGACTCCTGCGCTTCGGACGCTGACGGAGGACCGGCATACGCTCGGCCGCGCGTGGGCGGGGTGCGCCTGCCCTTTGCCGACCGCGAAGAGCGCCGGCTGTCCGGGCCCGATCCCGCTCTCCACCATGCGTCCGGACAACTCGGTCCACCCACGCCGCTCGGCGAACAATGCGGGCCACACGGCGAGTATCGGAGACGGGACCAACCGATCACTGCGCAGATACGGACAGGCTCCCGAAATCCGCCGAACGTCGGTTCTCTATCGGCACCGGACGTCGGTCGAGCGCTGCTGAGCACTGCTATGCGCACGCTGGTTGCACCGCCGGGCCGCGGAGGCAGGCACCTTTGGTGCGTACCGCTGCGTTCCCGCACGCCACCGGCCGAAACAGCGATCGGTACGGATCGCCGAATCGAAGCGTCGCGTGCACCTCTGCCCGGCGCCGGCCGGCCGAGAAGGTCGATGTGCGGGAGGTGTGGACCATCTCGAGCAGCTGTCGGTGTTCAGCGCCCCGGGCCGGGTGCGGTTCCCGTGGCCCGATGGTCGGCTTCCGGCGATGTTCCGTGGAGTCGGGCCCCCGCCGGTAACCACGCCGGCGTCAGGACAGCGATCGCGGCGAGGGCGATACCCAGCAGCGCGAGCGTCGAGGAGATCGGCAACCACATCGCCATCAGGCCGACGAAGCCGAACACCGCCAGGGAAACCAATTCCTCCGACAGCCCGGCAACCGACATCACGGTCGCCCGCGCCGGACCGGTGATGGAGTCCTGTAACCGTGCTTCGGCGACGATACCCGCGTTGTAGACGATGCCGTAGGAAACAGCCAGCGCCGCGAAACCGAGGCCGGCGAGCACATATACAGCCCCCGGCCAGCGGCTCGCCGCACCGGCGAGCAGTGCGCCCGCACCGAAGAGGACCGCGGCCGCGCACAGTGCACCGGCCATGGTGCGGGCGCGCATTGCTTCGGTCCGGCCGGCCAGCAGCGAACCGAGCAACGACCCGACGACGGTGACGCCCACCAGTACAGGCACCACCGAAGTGGCGGCACCGGCCGCACCGGCGAGCAGGCCGAAGTATTCGTCGAAGGCGGTGATCCCGTACAACAGCGCGAGAAGCCCTACACCGAACCGCACCCGCCGGATGCGCACCGCTTCGGTGACACCGGTCCGCAGCATGTGCAGATACCTGCGGACCGACCCGTATCCGGCGGCAGCGGGGTCGGCGGTGGCGGGTCGCGGACTCGGCGTGAGCGCGGCCGGATCCGCCGTCTCCGATTCGGCTCCGCCGCTATCGTCTTCTTCCAGTTCGGCGACCTCGGCCGCCGACACCGATTTCGGCGCCGCAGGCAGGCTCCGGGCCAGGGCCGTGTGCACGACCGCGCAGCCGACGCTGGCCCAGCCGACCAGGGCGTAACCACCCCACAGGTACAGCGGAGTCGCGGCGAGTATCGCGAGCACCGCACTGAATTCGCTCGCCGACCGGGTGTAACCGATAACGCGGGCATAGGCACGGGATTCACCCCGCACGGTGAGTTCGTCGTAGAGCAGAGCTTCGAATGTTCCCGACCGCAACGCACCCGCCACACCCCACAGCACGAAGCCCAGCGCGAAGCCGAGAAACGAGGGCGCCACCGTCCACAGCAGGAATCCCGCAGCCATCAGGAAACCGTTGAGGACCAGCAGGCCACGCCGCGAGACGGTATCCGCCCAGGCCCCGGAGGGGATCTCACAGACGAAGGCCGTCACCGACCAGAGCGCGAGCAGCAGCGAAATCTGTCCCGGACCGAATCCGTGGTCGGCGAAGAGCAGCGCGTACAGCGCGTAGTACGGGATCAGATCTCCGGTCGCGGCGAACAGCGTTGCGCGCAGCGTCAGCGCGCGCAGTCCGGTATTCCGCCCGGAACTCACCCGTCGGCGTCAACAGTTGTAGATGACCAAACGCATACGGTCAGCTTTCCGGCAGCGGGGCCTCGGGTCAAGACCTTTACCGAGCCGGGGTGGCTCATCGCCGCACGGCGCCCGGTCCGGTGAATCACCGGCCGTGGCCGGGGTGACTCAGAGCGGTATCCAGCCGTTCTGTGCTTCCGAGCCGATGCTGAGCGCTCGGGTATTCGCGGCACCCAGCCCCCGGTTCATATCGCTGATCAGATCGGCCACCGGATGCGAATCGCTGTAGTGGTATCCCTGGGCCAGGGCGAAACCCAGCTCGGTGAGCACGGCCGCCTGGTGTTCGGTTTCCACACCTTCGGCGATGACCTGCAGGTCCAGCGATTTGCTCAGCGCCGCGATCACACCCAGCAGCGGCGGGGCCGGGGAATCGGAGCGGATGGCGGCCACGAACGACTGATCGACCTTGATGATATCGCTGGGCAGGGTCGCCAACCGGCTGAGCGAGGAGTAGCCGGTACCGAAATCGTCGATGGCGATCCGCACGCCCCGGTCGCGCAGCGTGTGCAGATTCGCGATCGCGGTATCGGATTCGGCGGCCAGTTCGGTTTCGGTCACCTCGAGCACCAGCTGATCCGCGGCCCAGCCGGTGCTGTCCAGGATTCCGGCGACCTTGTCCGCGTACCCGGTTTCGGCGAGTTCCAGCCCGCTGACGTTCACGTTCAGGGTGAGGTCCAGTGCGGCGAACGTTTCCTGCAATTGGGCGGCGTCGGCGCAGGCCCGGCGCAACACCAGTTCGTCCAGGTCGGCGATGAGGTCGTACTCCTCGGCCACCCGGATCAGGCCTTCGGTGGTGACATCCGGTTGCGCGCTCGACGACCACCGCAGCAGCGCCTCCACCCCGACCGCCTTCTCGCCGCCGTCGCTGAGGCTGACGATCGGCTGGTAGTGCACGTCGAGGGTGCCGTTGTCGATGGCTTCGCGCAGTTCGACCGCCAGGGGTGTGCGATGCCCCGATTCCAATACCGTCCGGTTACGGCCGGACTGCTTGGCCCGGTAGAGGCCCACATCGGCACGACTCACCAGCAGGGAGGCCGATTCCCCGGTCTGCCAGGAGGTGACGCCCGCCGAGCAACCGGTGCTCACCGCGGCCCGCAACTGCTCGGTGAGCAGGATGGCGGCCTGTTCGGTGGTGCCCGGCAGCAGCGCCGCGAAGACATCGCCGCCGTAGCGGGCCAGCCGCTGGCCAGGTCCCAGCAGTCCGGCCCAGGTATCGGCGACCTTCTGCAGCACCGCGTCACCGGCGCGATGGCCGAGGTGATCGTTGACCTTCTGGAAGCGGTCCAGATCGACCAGCACCAGCGCCAGTGCCTGACCGGAGCGGTCGGCCTGTTCGATGGCGGTGTTCAGGGCCCGGTCGAACCCGCGCCGGTTCAGCAACCCGGTCAGCGTGTCGATATCGGCCTCCGACGCCATCCGGGTGAGGATGCCCACCACGACCCCGACGCCGAAGGTGATCCCCGCCGGAATCAAGCCCGACCACCACGGCAGCCCCGTCCGCGTCGGCAGTACCCACAGGCACAGCGCCATACAGAGGGCGATATGGGCCGCGGCCTGCGTCCAGGCGAAGAACAGCGCGGCGTCACAGGCGACGAAAACGTAGAACGAGGCCAGGGTGATCGCGGCGACGGTATTGGGGAACGAGTGCACGGCGATGGTCACCAGAACGGTCGCGAGCACGACGTAGCCGTGGTGCAGCCAATGCGGCATCCGCGGACCCCAGCCGAGCAAGCTTATCCCCAGCAAGAGCGCCACGGCCGCGGCCGAGCCCACCAGGACGCGATTGCCCTCGTCGCCCGGATACAGCACCTGGGTGGGCGCGATGGCCGTCACCAGGAGACCCAGCGCACCACCCATGACATAGAACGCCCCGGTGGTCCGGGACATGACCATGGCCGTCGCCACACCCGACGCGGCCCGTACCCGCGTCCGGGTATCGCCACGAGACCCGCTTCCTCGCACGATGAACAGCCTAAACAACGAGTTCACTGCGCGGCGACCCAACCGGGGATATCGAGTACCCCGAAACCGGTGAACCGAACCGCTCAGCCCACCGGGGTCAGCACATCGGTACCCACGAACGGCACCAGAGCGGCGGGCACCCGGACCGAACCGTCGGCCTGCTGATGGTTCTCCAGCAGTGCGACCAGCCACCGGGTGGTGGCCAGCGTTCCGTTCAGCGTCGCCGCGATCTGCGGTTTCCCGTTCTCGTCGCGATAACGGACCGAAAGCCTGCGCGCCTGGAAGGTGGTGCAGTTCGAGGTCGAGGTGAGTTCGCGGTAGGTGCCCTGGCTGGGCACCCAGGCCTCACAGTCGAATTTCCGGGCGGCCGAACTGCCCAGATCGCCCGCGGCGACATCGATGATCCGGTACGGCACATCGAGGGCGGCGAGCATATCGCGCTCCCAGGCCAGCAGCCGCTGGTGTTCGGCGTCGGCATCCTCGGGCCGGCAGTAGACGAACATCTCGACCTTGTCGAACTGGTGTACCCGGATGATGCCCCGGGTGTCCTTGCCGTAGCTGCCGGCCTCCCGGCGGAAACACGACGACCAGCCCGCATAGCGTTTGGGCCCGGCACCGAGGTCCAGGATTTCGCCGGAGTGGTATCCGGCCAGCGGCACCTCGGAGGTGCCGACCAGGTACAGATCGTCTTCCTCGAGGTGATACACCTCGGCCGAATGCTGACCGAGGAATCCGGTGCCCGCCATGATCTCCGGGCGGACCAGCACCGGCGGGATCATCATCGTGAAACCGTTGGCCACCGCGCGCTGCGCCGCCAACTGCAACAATCCGAGCTGTAGCAACGCGCCGTAGCCGGTGAGGAAATAGAACCGCGAGCCGGATACCTTGGCCCCGCGTTCCATATCGAGCACGCCCAGGGCTTCGCCGAGATCCAGGTGGTCGCGCGGCGTGAAATCGAATTCGGGCACGTCGCCGACGGTCTCGAGCAGGACGAAATCGTCCTCACCACCGGCCGGCGCGCCGTCCTGGACGATATTCGAGATCGCCCGGTGCGCTTCCTGCAGTTCTGCCTCGGCGGTGTGCTGCGCTGTCTCGGCCTTCTTCACCTCGGCCGACATCTGCTGCGCCTGCTCCAGTAGCGCCGGGCGCTCTTCCTTGCTCGCCTTACCGACCTGCTTGCCCATGGCCTTGTGCTCGGCCCGCAGTTTATCGGCAGTGGCGATCGCGGACCGGCGCGCACTATCGGCCGTGAGCAGCGCGTCGACGAGTGCCGGGTCCTCGCCCCGGGCTCGCTGCGAGGCGCGGACCAACTCGGGATCATCGCGCAGGAGTCGGAGGTCGATCATGGCTGACCAGCGTAATGGGCCCGGTTTTCCGGCCTCAACCGAGTATCTCCCCCATCGGCCCCGCGGCCGTTTCGCGGCTCCTCGCACAAGTACGCCATACCGATCGGCCGGGTTCGTGGCACGTTCGGGTGTGGCGCTGCCATGATGGACCGCGATGTCCTCCGAAAATGAGCCTGCAAACCGGCCCGGCCTCCGTGGCGGGCAATCGTTGCGCTCGCGTACCGCCCGCCCGGGCCGCGGTCGCAAGACCGATACCGCGCGGCCCCGGTCCGGTGATCCGGCATCCCCAGAAATGCCGGACCACGATCCCGCGGCGGTCCGCTCCCCGCGCCAGGGGAAACGGCCGGGGCCGGCGGGTTCGCGTCCGGGCGTGCGTCCGGACGGCAAAGGCAAGCCCAAACGGATCGCCGCGCCGCGGTTGCGCTGGAGCCTGCTCGCGGTTGCCGTCGGCGCGATCGTCGCGGCGCTGGCCACGCTGATGCTCAGCGGGTTCGACAACGATTCGAACCTGCAGGCACGCAGTCCGGGCGGGGCGGTCGCCAAGGCGGACAAGGTATTCGCATCGGTAGCTCCGGGCGATTGCCTCACCTGGACCAAACCGGACCATTCGGACCTGGTGGAACTCGATTGCGCCGAGGAGCATTTGTTCGAGGTCACCGATACCGTCGATCTGAGCCGCTACCCCGGCGCGGAATTCGGGCCCGGCGCCGTCTGGCCGGATTCGCTGCGGCTCACCGAACTCCGCGAGGAACATTGTGTGCCGGCGGCCCAGCGCTACCTCAACGGCCGGTTCGATCCGCGCGGCAAGTACGCGGTGGGATTGATGTATCCGAGCAACGACGGCTGGAACAACTCCGGCGATCGCATCCTGCGCTGCGGTCTGCAGGTGCCCGGACTGAGCGGCAACCCGCTGCCCAATACCGGCCGCGTGGCCGAAGGCGACCAGTCCAAGGTGTACGAGCCGGGCGTCTGCCTCGGGATCAGCCAGAACCTGCCGACCGATCCTGTCGACTGCACCCAGGAACACGCTGTCGAAATCGCCTCCACGGTCGATCTGTCCGCCCGATTCCCCGGCGGACCGCCGTCCAAAGAAGACCAGGACAATTTTTTGGAAGAGGAATGCGGCCGGACCACCAACGACTATCTCGGCGGCCCGCACGTGCTGCGGGACAAGACTTTGACGGTGTTCTTCGATTTCATCGACGCGCGCAGCTGGCTGGCCGGTAGCCGGAAGTTGAACTGTATGGTCGGAAAGGGCGCGGATCAGGAAGGTTTCGCACCGATTGTGGGTCCGGCCCGGGGCCGCATCCTGATCGACGGTCAGGAACCGGTGCCGCCGCCGAACTCGGGCCGCTCCACCCCCACCCCGCTGCCGGGTGCGGCGCCGCTGCCCCCGCAGCCGGAACCGCGGCCCGCGCCGCGCTGAGACGGAGCGTCACTGTGCCGGTCACCATGTCGGAGGCCCGTTTCGAAGAGCTCGTCGGGGATGCACTGGACTTGATCCCGCCGGAGTTGTCCCGGGCCATCGACAACGTGGTCGTGCTGATCGAACCGCGTAACCCCGACGATCCGCACCTGCTGGGGCTCTACCACGGGATCGCGCTCACCGAGCGCGACAGTCATTACGGCGGTTCGCTTCCCGATACGATCACCATCTACCGGGAGGCCCTGTTGTCGATCTGCGCCGACGAGGACGAAGTGGTGGAGGAGGTACGGATCACCGTGATCCACGAAATCGCACACTATTTCGGGATTGACGAAGACCGGCTCCATCAGTTGGGATGGGGTTAAGCTAAGCCTGGTCTACGCGACGCGCCGACAGGGGATGCACGGGCGCGGCGCCGGACCGCACCGGAAGAAGTTCTGGATTCGATGGAACCGCTCGCGGGGGTATCGCGTCCAATGTACTCGTAGGGGGAATTCTCGTGGTTCCGCCCAAGAGCCGCCACAAGAAGGAGTCGAGGACATGATTGGCAATGTCGGTGTCACACCTGAGCTCATCCTTGCCGCAGCGGTCGAACTGGACCTGCTCGCCGACCGCCTGGCCGGGGTCGCCGCGGCCACCGTACCCGCCACCTATGTCGCGCCGTCCGGCGCCGACGAGGCGTCGATACACGGTGCGATGCATATGAACAAGGGTGCCGCCACCCACCAGACCTCGCTTGCGCAGGCAGTTCTCGAACTGCACCACACCGCCGCGATCCTGCGTACCCAGCTCGCCGGATACCTCGCCCAGGACGCGGCTTCGGCCGGCGTACTGACGCTCACCGGCGCACCGTTCGGCGCGATCAGCGCCTAGCCACCGATGATCGCAAACGCGCCGCACCGCGGCGCAGACCACGAGCGCGCGTGGCGCGACCGCCGAAGTATCAGCGATAGTTCACAAGGGGAGAAACAAGCATGACCGCAGGTATCACCGGAGTGTTCTGGCTGCCCAGACTCGCCGAGGGGAATTCGATCGCACTGAACGCGGGATCGCACGCCATCCCGATGTCCGCGGCCGCCACCGCGTGGGGCGCACTCACCACGGCATGGGTCGACGCCAACGCCACCGTGGTCCGGGTGATGGCCGAACTCGGCGTCGGTATGCAGAGCGTCAACGGTATCGGCGCCCTGGCCCGCCTGGTCGGTTTCACCGGCTGGGCGCAGCAGCAGGGTGCCATGTCCGCGGCCCTGGGCACCAAGGCCGCCTCGCAGGCCACCGCCTACACCGTGGCCTCGATCGCCATGCCGAGCCTGCCGGAGATCGCGGCGGTGAATGCGGCCCGCGCCGCGGCCCACACCACCGGCGGTGTACTCAACGGCAGCTCCGAGATCGCGGAGGCCGCCAAGGCCGCGCTGGATCTGCGTGCCGCGCTCACCATGGAGACCTACGAGGCGGCCATTACCGCGCTGGTGCTGACGCCGGGCGAATTCCTGAATCCGCCGCCGATCGCCAACGGCGCCGGCACGGCCGATCCGGGTCCCGCCGAGGATGCCATGAAGGAAGCCAACGGCGATCCGGTGAAGATGCTGGCCGCGGCGGGTAGTGCGCTGGCACAGAACCCCGGCGTCGCGAGCGCGGTCACCCAGGCGGCGAATGTCGCCGGTTCGGTGGCGAGTACCGGTGTCACCACGGTCGGCAATCTGGGCGCGAACGCGATCGCGGCGGCCACCACCACCTCGGCGCCGGCATCGGTGGCGCCGATGCCCGGCATGGTCACCGGCGCGGTAGCGGCATCCACCGCCGCGGCCACGACCCGGGCCGGTGGTGTGCCCGGTTCCAGCCTCGGCCTGAACAACGGTGGGCTCAAGGTGCCCGAGGGCTGGGGCGCACCGCCCGCCGGCGGCGCCGCACCCGCCACCGAATCCGTCGCCGTGACACGCGGTGAGGCCGCCCCCGTACGGCCCACCGGTACCGGCCCCGGAAGCCCGCTGATGGGCAACGCCCGCGCCAACGGTGAGGACGAGCAGGACCACGACGCAGCCGATTACCTGCGCGGTGATCACTTCGCCGACGGCCGATACATCGCGGACGGCGTCATCGGCGCCGAACCCCAGCGGTCGGACAAGTGACGGTGCTGGGTGGGGGGCGCGGGGCGTCCATGCTCGCGGCGATCCATCTGTCGCTCGACGAAATGCAGTATCTCCTGGAGAAACTGGAGATCGACGAGGTTCCCGTCGTGCTCGACGCGCGGGGTCGCTACGACAACGAGGTCGACCACGACAGGGCGATGAACGCCGCCGAGCAGTTGCTGATCGAACGGGACCTGCTCGACGGTGATCGTATCCATCCGGATCTCGCCGACCGGCTGCGTGGCCTGTACCGGCCGCACTGGGTGGTCGCGCTACGGCTCTTCGTCGGCGGTCAGGCGAGCCGGATGTGCCTGGCGAAGGGCGATGATCTGCTGACCATCGCCCTTCGTGGCCCGGAGTCGTACATGATCGACGAAGCCGGCGAGGATCTGCCCGGCCCGGTGATCGCGGCGCTCGGCCACGCCGAACCGCTGGAGCTGACCGGGATGAACGCGCCCACCGAACACCTCGTGCCGATTTTCGACGACACCGGGGATCCGGCGGCCACTGCGGCCCGGCTGGCGAAGGTCGGCAATCCCGCCCGGGATGCGCAGACCATCGCATCGGCCATGGCGCATTGCGAATCGCACGCCGAAATCGTCGGGGTTGTCTACGGGGACGCGAGTCGCGATGTCGCCGACAACCATATCGCCGTATTCAATACGCGGGCGGGCCGTTTCATCGCCACCGCCAGCGTTGCGGACGACGGAACCAAATGGACATCGTTCAGCAGCGGTACGGATGCCCGACTGCGAATCGCCCTGCAGGATCTGATCAATTCGCTGCCCGAGCGTTCGGAATTCCCGGCCAACCCTGCGCTGGCCTGAGAAACCCGGCCGGTCGAAGCCGATTCACGCCTGGGCGTTGCTCACGGTCGGCAGAAGGCGAGGCCGGGTCCTGGGCGTCTCCGGGTGGCGTCCGGGAGTGGGGCCGCATCCACTGAGATGCAGCCCCACTTCCAGGAGACGCCGCGCAGGGGACGTGGGCGATCGCAACGCGGAAGGCACAAAGCGTCCTGGCGCCTGGGGATCGCTCGCTACCCCATGGGATCGTCGGCGCCGAATTCGGCCTTACCGCCGAACGGCGGCGCGAACCTGCCCCAGCGGACACATTCCCAGCCACCCCCGGGCCGCGCGACCAATTCGATCGTCTCGGTGTTGTCCAGATGATTGTTGGTGGTGAAGGGCGGTGCCACCCCGGCCAGTTCACGGCCCAGCAGCCGCATGGCCGCACCGTGGGTCACCACCAGAACATCGCCGCCGCCACCGGCTTCCAGCTCGAATTCCGCACGCAGGCCGGCGATGGCGGGCAGGAAGCGGTCGAGCACATCGCGCCCCGATTCGCCGCCGGGTACACGCTCGGTCAGCCTGCCCTCATGCCAGGACCGGTATATCGCCTGGAACTGTTCGTGGGCTTCCGGACTGGCCGATCCGTCCAGGTCACCGAGCTGTACCTCGTGGACGTCGTCGCGGGCGATCGCACGCACTCCGGTGGCCGCCTCGATATAGCCGGCGGTCTGGCGGGCCCGCAGTGCATGCGAATGGAAGAGAGCGCGCGGCGGGGTCAGCAGTCCCTCGCCGAAAGCCTTGGCCTGGGCGGCGCCGCGTTCGGTGAGCGGCAGGCCGGGCAGTTTGGTGTCCAGGATCTTGGCGACGTTACCTTCGGTTTCACCGTGCCGGACCAGGATGAGTTTGGCGGTCACAGGTCGGCCACCCCTTTGCGTAGCTGGGTCAACCAGAGCGCTGCATCCTCGTCCGACGGTGGCGGAGTGCCGTTCGCGGAGGTGGCGGGCCAGGAGCCGAGGAAACGGATATGCGCCGTGCGGTGCAGCGCCTTCAATGCCTCGGCCACCGCGGCGTCTTCGATATGGCCGACGCAGTCGAGGTAGAAGCGGTAGGTGCCCATACCGGTCCGGGTGGGCCGGGATTCGATGCGGGTGAGATCGATTCCCCGGGTGGAGAATTCGGCGAAGGCACGCATGAGGGAGCCGGGCAGGTTCGGCAGTTCCTCGATCACGATCGAGGTGCGGTCGCTGCCGGTGGGGGCCGGTGCCACGCGCGGCGCGGTGACCAGCACGAAGCGGGTGACGGCCTGGTCGTGGTCGGCGACCCCGGCGGCGAGCACCGCCAAGCCGAGCCGCTCTCCCGCCAGTGCGGTGGATACCGCGGCGTCCGCGAGTCCGTCCCGGACGTCTTCCGCGGCCGCGGCGTTGGAGTTCGAGGTGTGGATCGAGATATCGGTCCAGGTATCGGCCACCCAGTTGCGCACCTGCGCGAGCGCGACCGGGTAGGCAGCCAGTGACCGGACGGCGGCGATATCGGTTCCGGGCCGGGCGAGGATGGTGAACGTCACTTCCAGTTCGGTTTCGGCGACGATCTGCAACCGCGGTCCGAGAGCCAGCGAATCCAGGGTCGCCGAGATGGAACCTTCCACCGAGCTCTCGATGGGTACCACCGCCGCGGCTGCGGACCCCGCACGCACCAGATCCAGGGCGGCTGCCTGGCTGGGAGCGGCGATCCGCTCGACCGGCCCGTCGAAGGACCCCGAGCTCTCGAATTCGGCGAGGGCCATCTCGGTGAATGTTCCGGACGGACCGAAATAGGCGATACGCGGCACGTCTACGAGCCTACTTGTGCGGGCGGTGTGCTCGCCTCCGGTATCGGGCACCCGGATGCGCGGATGCGGAACTTCGCGCGCCTGCCCCGACAGGTCAGCCGCCGGCCTCCGCGGGGCGTAATGCCTCGCGAAGCGCGCGCTCGGTCTCGACCGGCGTATCGCTCTCGATTCCGAGCAGTATTTCCCGGACGGCGTCGGCCGCTCCAGTGGAAAGGCCGGTCAAGAATTCGGTATCCGGGCTGTTCAGCGCCTTACGAATATCCTCGCCGCACAGTGCGGCGACCATGCCGGCCAGAACCGCCAGGGCCTGTGCGCCGTTCTCGGCACGGGCCACGAAACCATCCGGGCGGTGAGCGGCCTCGGCCAGGAAGTCGGCGACCCGTTCGTCCGGCAGGGCCGGGTCCAGCCGGCGTTCGCCGGTGAATTGCCCCGGCGGTACGACCAGGCCGTCCACCAGTCCGCGTTCGACCACACGTTTGGGAACGCTCAGCTCCACCAGTACCGGTTCAGAATCGCCCGCGACCACTCTTCGATCGTAGGCAGGGCGGCGGCGTAGCCACCGGGCGCCCGGCCACTGCCACCGGCTGCGGAACATCGCCGACGACTCATGCGGCGATCCCCTTGCGCCGCACCCGAGTTTAACTTAGCTTAGGTTTACCTAATTATTGATCGTGAAGTCGGGTACGCCCGCACTGGAGGTACCGATGGCGCCGACCGCCCCCGCCCCGTCCACCGCCGAACGCGTCCGCAGCGCCTGCGCACACGCCGAACAGGCCGTTCTCGCGCTGCCCGGCACCGACCCGATCCCTGTCCCGGTGCACTATCTGCGCCAGTGCGGCGATGTGGTGGTCGCGGTACCGAACGACAGCGCCGCGGTCCATGCCGCTCAGGAACAGGTCGCGGGTGCACCCGCCGTTCTCGAACTCACCGATCACGCCCCGTTGCCGCTGCGCGAACCGGTCCGGGCACTGGTCTGGCTGCGCGGCTGGATCCGTGCGGTGCCCGCGCGCGCCCAGCGCACCCTGGTCACCGCGGTCGCGGAGGAATACCCGCATCCCGGCCTGCTCGATATCGGCCACACCACCACTCTGCTCCGGTTGGTGTTGAACTCGGCGGTCGTCGCCGATTCGGCCGGCGCGGAATCGGTCTGCGTCGACGATCTGCGGCTCGCCACCCCCGACCCGTTCTGCGGGATGGAATCGGCCTGGTTGCAGCATCTGGACGCCGATCACGGCGATGTGGTCGCACAGTTGGCCCGGCATCTGCCGGCCCGGCTGCGCCACGGCCGGATCCACCCACTGGCCATCGATCGCTATGGCCTCACCCTTCGTATCGAAGGAATCGACGGCGACCACGATTTCCGCCTGCCCTTCGCCACCCCCGCCGACGATGTCGAAGCGCTGAGCCGGGCGGTACGCACCCTCGCCGGCTGCCCATTCCTCAACGGTTTGCGTTCCATCTGAAACTCGGTAGTCCGCACCCGCCGGGCCACACACGTGGGCCCGCGCACCTCGCGCCGCGCTCGGGGACAGTGGGCCCATAAGTTCGGTACATGAGCGAAAGCGGTTGGACGGTCGGCGACCGGCTGCGGGAACAGCGGGCGATCCGGCTCGAGATCCTCGTCGTCCTGGGTGTCACATTCGGCCTGAGCGGAATGAATGCCGCGCTGTCGCTGCTGGAGAGCGCGCTGGCGCCGGGCGGTGTCGGCGAGCAGACCGTCGCGCTGAATTCGTCACGGACGAGTCAGTCGGTGCTGGACCTGCTGTTCCAGCTACTCGGTGTGGCGCGTTTGGCAGCGTGGGCGGGGCTCGCGCTCTACCTGCTGTGGCGCAGCGGGCTGGGCCCCCGGGTGATCGGGCTGGCCCGGATGCGTTTGCGGCCCGATGTCCTGCACGGGCTGGCGCTCGCCGCCGTGATCGGGCTTCCCGGTTTGGGGCTGTATCTCATCGCCCAGGGCCTGGGGATCAATGTGACCATCGTGCCGGACGCACTGGCCGACCATTGGTGGCGGCTACCGGCGCTGGTGCTGTCCGCCTGCGCCAATTCTGGCGCCGAGGAGATCGTGGTCGTCGCCTATCTGCTGACCAGGCTGCGCGCGCTGGGCTGGTCGGATAATTCGGCCCTGGCCGCTTCGGCGCTGTTGCGTGGCAGCTATCACCTCTACCAGGGGCTCGGCGGAGGAATCGGCAACGTCGTGATGGGCGTGATCTTCGGGCGGTATTGGCAGCGCACCGGCCGGCTGTGGCCGTTGGTCATCGCGCATGCGGTGATCGATGTCGTGGCCTACATCGGTTACGGAGTGTTGCGCGGGCGGGTTTCGTGGCTGCCGTGAGGTCCGCCGCGTAACCCGGCTGGACACGATCGGCGCCCTCACCTGGGGCGCAGTCGGGCCGGTACCGGCGCTGACGAACACCGGCGA
The DNA here is from genome assembly GCF_029868325.1 of Nocardia carnea. Taxonomy (GTDB): domain Bacteria; phylum Actinomycetota; class Actinomycetes; order Mycobacteriales; family Mycobacteriaceae; genus Nocardia; species Nocardia carnea_C. The sequence goes on along the minus strand of NZ_JARWNW010000114.1, from coordinate 1,716 downwards.
TAACGATAAGTACAGTCTGATGATGATGAACGGCGACGACCCACGGATGCGCCGGGTGCCGCCGCAGAATGGAGCACCCGGACGAGGCCCCGCGCGCCGGCCCGTACCGCCCCCGCCGCACGGCGGGCGGCCACCGGTCGAACCGCCGCAGGTCATCCGCCGCGGTCCGGCCCCGCCCCGGGGCGGCCGGCCCCCCGAACGCTACGAACCGCCCCGGGCGTACTCACAGGCCCCCGAGGGACGGCAGGCCGCCCCCGCACGCCCCCCCACGCCGGGCCGTGGCGGCAAACCCGGTCCGCGCACGCATGCACCCACGCAGCGACCGGTGCCCTACCGCGAATCCGAGTACGCACCCACCCGGCGCCCGGCTCCGGACCGAGGAGGTCGCAGGCGGCCACCGCCACCCGGCCGGGATACGCCTTACGGCGGTGCCGCCCCGCGGCCGCGCCGCCGCCGGAAACGCCATATCGGCCGATGGGTCCTGGTTTTCCTGCTGGTATTGGTCACCGCGCTGGTGTACGCGGTCGTGAAACTCGACGGTTCACTCACCCGGATCGACGCGCTCGGCGACTATGAGGACCGGGTGGGTAACACCGCGGGCACCAACTGGCTGCTCGTCGGGTCGGACAGCCGGGCCGGTCTCTCCGACGAACAGGCGCAAGGCCTGGCCACAGGCGGTGAGGTCGGCGACGCGCGCACCGACACCATCATCCTGGTGCATATCCCGCCCTCGGGCCGCACCACCCTGGTGAGCCTGCCGCGTGATTCCTATGTCGGTATCCCGGGTTACGGCCAGGACAAACTCAATGCCGCGTTCGCTTTCGGCGGGGCGCCACTGCTCACCCAAACCGTGGAGATCGCGACCGGGCTGCACATCGATCATTACGCCGAGATCGGGTTCGCCGGTTTCGCGGGCGTGGTGGACGGGCTGGGCGGTATCGATGTGTGCGTACCGCAGGCCATCAACGATCCGCTGGCCGGGATCGATATCCCCGCGGGCTGTCAAGAATTGAACGGCCCCCAGGCGCTGGGCTTCGTGCGCAGCCGGGCCACCGCACTCGCCGATATCGACCGGATGAACAATCAGCGACTGTTCCTCTCGGCATTGCTGGAGAAGGCGACCAGCCCGGCCACCCTGGCCAACCCGTTCGCGCTGTGGCCCATGGCCAGTAATACCGCGCGTTCGCTGACCGTCGACTCCGACGACCATATCTGGGACCTCGCCCGGCTGGGCTGGTCGTTGCGGGGCGACACCCTGGCGACGAGCGTCCCGGTCGGTGGATTCACCGATACCGCCAGCGGCAACGTCCTGTTGTGGGCGAAGCCCGATGCCAGCCGTTTCTTCGAAGCGCTGGCCGATGGCGATCCGATCCCGGCGGAGCTCACCACCGAGTGAGTCCGGCGGGGCCGGCGGGGCGCCCGCGGTGCGGGCCGACCCCCCGGCCCGGCCCGGGCGGGCGGGGGAAACGGATTTGACCCGCACCGCCATGGACCGGCTCCCGCTGATCGGCTCGCGTACCGCCTGACGCCGAGACACCCGACCGGCGGCCAGGTCGTGACGGGCCCGGACGAGGAGTTCGGACCGGATGCGTGGGATGCGTTCACGGCTGCCGTCGAAGACACCGGAGTTGAACCGAAACCCTGAGTGCATTTGCCGACGAGATGACCCCGCCGCCGGGGATCCGCCCGGGGCGGGGTTCGTCGTGCCGTCCAACA
>NZ_JARWNW010000113.1 GCF_029868325.1 Nocardia carnea | reverse complement strand
GGGGGCTGCGGGGGGTTTTTGTGGGGTTGTGTTTTTTTTGGGGCCGCGGGTGGGGGGGGGGGGGGGTGCGGCCCCCCTTGGTCCTTTGTTTCCCCCCGGCTAACCGGGGGGGGGCGCGTTTTTGTGCGGGGGGGGCCTTTCCTCTCCCTGGGGCCTAAACCCTTCGAGGGCCTCGCTGGACTCGGCGGTGTGCTGGTTGCGTTCGGGCGTGTAGGTCGCGTTCGGGCGTGTGTAGGTCGCGTTCGGGTGTGTGTTGGTGCGTTCGGGCGTCTGCTGGTTGCGTTTGGATCGGTGTAGCCGAACCGTATATCGCCCACAGACCTCGACGTTCGCCTTCCGGGGAAGTTCCCGGGAAACGCAGTGAATCGAGTGCCGACCCGCCGAAAACCCGGCTATACGTCCGTGGAGTACCGGATCCCCCCGTCGGGGATCTCCACTCCCGGCCACACCCGGGCACCACGCAGCAGTTCACACCGTGCACCGATACTGGCACCGTCGCCGATCACCCCGTCGCGGATCAGCGCACGTGGCCCGATGCGGGCGCCGAATCCGATGATCGAACGTTCCACCGTGGCGCCGGCCTCCACTTTGGCGCCGTCGAACAGGATCGCACCGTCCAGGCGGGCACCGGCGCCGACCTCCGCACCGCGTCCGACGACCGTGCCGCCGATCAGCAACGCTCCCGGTGCCACCCCCGCGCCGTCGTGGACGAGCGATTCACCGCGTTGCCCGGGCAGGATCGGCGAGGGGGCGATACCGCGCACCAGGTCGGCCGAGCCGCGGACGAAATCTTCCGGGGTCCCCATATCGCGCCAGTAGGAGGTGTCGACGTGGCCCTGCACCCGGGCGCCCTCGGTGAGCAGCGCCGGGAAAACCTCCCGCTCGACCGAGACCGGGCGCCCGGCCGGGATCTTCTCGATGTACTCGCGCCGGAACACGTAGCAACCGGCGTTGATCTGGTCGGTCGGCGGGTCCTGGGTTTTCTCCAGGAAGGCGGTGACCCGGCCGTCCGCATCGGTGGGGACGCAGCCGAACGCGCGGGGGTCGCTCACCCGCACCAGGTGCAGGGTGACATCGGCCTGGGTGGTTTCGTGGGTTTCCAGGATGGCCCGCAGATCGGTGCCGCCCAGCACATCGCCGTTGAACACCATGATGTTGTCGGCGGTGAGCCGGGGCAGCACATTGCGGATACCGCCGCCGGTGCCCAGCGGTTCGGTTTCGGTGACGTATTCGATCTGCAGGCCGAGATCGGCCCCGTCACCGAAATGCTCCTCGAAGACCTCCGCCTTATAGGACGTGCCGAGCACCACATGGGTGATTCCGGCCGCGGCGATACGGGACAGCAGATGGGTCAGGAACGGAACCCCCGCGGTCGGCAGCATCGGTTTCGGCGCCGACAGGGTGAGCGGCCGTAACCGCGTACCCTTCCCGCCGACCAGGATGACCGCGTCTGCTTGTGATGCCATGGAGCTCCCTTGTTCCATCCGTTCCTCGCGCCCCGGGCCGGTGGCCGGTCCGCCTCAGCCGGCGAGTTCCTGCTGCCGGGTGCGCAGTGCGGATCGAACCGCAATGCGGCAGCGGATCGCAAGTCCGGCCCGTAACGCCCAGCGCAGCGGGGCCTGCCACCAGTGCGGATGCCGGTCGGCCTGGAAGCGGTAGGCGCTGGCGTGGTGGGCGGGCAGCATCTTCTCGGGGTTGCGGCCGGCGGCGTGCCCCTTGGCGTGGGTGACCTCGGCGTCCGGGACGAAAACGTTGTGCCAGCCGGCCTTGCCCATGCGGTCGCCGAAGTCGACGTCCTCCATGTACATGAAGTAGCGGGAGTCGAATCCGTCGATGGAGTCGAACGCCTCCCGGCGGACCAGTAGGCACGATCCGGACAGCCAGCCCACCGCGCGTTCGGAGATCTCCTCGTTTTCCTGCCGGTAGCGGCGGGTCCACGGGTTGGTTTTCCAGATCGCGCCCAAGATCGCGTGGCCGGCGCCGTCGAGCAGGCCGGGAACCGACCGGGCGGAGGGGTAGATGCTGCCGTCCGGTTCCAGGACCCGCGGGCCGAGGGCGCCCGCGCGGGGCCAGCGCCGGGCGGCGTCGAGCATGCGGTCGATGGAGTCGTTGCCCCAGCGGATATCGGGGTTGGCGATCAGCACGAATTCGAGGTCGGGATCGAGTTCGGCGACGGCCCGGTTGATGGCACCGCCGTATCCGATGTTCCCGCCGGTCGATAGGAACCGCACATGGGCGTTGGCCTCGGCGACCAGTTCCGGGACACCGTCGGTCGAACCGTTGTCGGCCAGGATGACCTGCGGTTTATCCGCGGTCGCCGTGTTCAGGGTGCTGATGAAATGCTCGAGATGTTCGCCCGGTGAATACGTGACCGTGACCACGGCCAATCGTGGCCGGTCATGCGGTTGACCCGGGGTATCGGAAGCGCTCACAGCGCCCCACCCTAACGGGCGGTCCTGGTCAATGCCTCGGTGAGCGCGGATTCCCAGGGGCGCAATGGCGTCAGGCCGGCGTCGCGCCAGGCGGTGCCGGACAGCACGGAGAAGGCGGGCCGGGGCGCGGGCCGGGGGAATTCGGCGGATGTGCAGGGCCGCACGCGATCGGGGTCGGCGCCGATACCGGCGAAAACGGCGCGCGCGACCTCGAACCAGCTCGCCCGGCCCGCATTCGTGGCGTGCAGCACAGCGGGCGCTACCGGGCGGCCGGCGAGTTCGAGTAGGCCGGCGGCGAGATCGGCGGCGTAGGTGGGGGAGCCGACCTGGTCGATTACCACGTTCACCGTGTCGCGTTCCTGTTCGAGCCGTCGCATGGTGGCGACGAAATCGCTGCCGGCGCCGCGGTACACCCAGGCCGTCCGGACGATATGGGCATCCGGGCAGTTCTCGCGCACGGCGTGTTCTCCGGCGAGTTTGGAGCGGCCGTAGACGCTGGCGGGTCCGGTCGGGTCGCCGGGTTCGTACGGTGTGGTCGCGGTGCCGGGGAACACATAGTCGGTGGAGAGGTGAACGATCCGCGCGCCCACCCGGGTACAGGCGGCCGCCAGGACGGCGGGGCCGGTGGCGTTGCCCGCGAAGGCTGCGCCGGGATCCGATTCGGCCCCGTCCACCGCGGTGTACGCGGCACAATTGACGACGATATCGCCCGGGCGCAGTACCGATTCCACGGCTGCCGGGTCGGTGATGTCGAGACGGGAGCGGGTGTAGCCGCGTGCGGAGGGTGCCAGCCGGAGCAGTTCCCGGCCGACCTGGCCGCCGGCCCCGGTGACCACGAGCCGGTCGCTGAGTTCGGTTCCGGGCGGCACGACATCGTTCACCGGCCCAGTCTGGCACGCCGTCGATGGGCCGAATCGATGTCACCCGGGCTGCCGTTGGTTAGCCTGCGTGGAGCGGAAGGTGTTTCGACGGCGTACGCGAAGTGGATCGGGGTCCTCGACCGGTCCGAACGGGGAGAGGAAGTTCAAAGGTGGCGCAGCGTGGGGAGCCGACGTTGTGGAGTCCGGCGCGGGTGTTCGTCGCGTCGGTTGCTCTGATTGTGCTGGTGGGTACCGGCTTCGCCTGGCGGGGCGTGGATTCGCTGGTGTCCAATATCGAGCGCATCAGTGACCTCGGGCTCGGCGGGCAGCGCGACGGCGCCGTGGACATCCTGCTGGTGGGCGTGGATTCGCGTACCGATGCGAAAGGTAATCCGCTCACCGAGGCCGAACGCGCGATGCTGCACGCGGGTGACGAGATCGGCACGAATACCGACACCATCGTGCTGGTGCGGGTGCCCAACGACGGCAGTTCGGCCACCGCGATCTCGATTCCGCGCGATGCCTATGTCGATATCCCGGGGCTCGGCAAGGGCAAGATCAACTCCGCCTACGGGATCACCAAACAGACCGCACAGGACGATATGCTCGCCGACGGTGCCACACCGGAAGCCGCCGAAGAGAAATCCACGCAGCGCGGCCGGCAGGCGCTGATCGGCTCGGTGGCCGGTCTCACCGGTATCACCGTCGACCATTACGCCGAGGTCAGCCTGCTCGGGTTCGTGCTGCTCACCGATGCGGTCGGCGGTGTGGATGTGTGTCTGCGCCACCCGGTGGACGAACCGCTGTCCGGTGCGTACTTTCCCGCCGGCCGCCAGAAACTGGACGGCCCGCAGGCCCTCAGCTTCGTCCGGCAGCGGCACAATCTCGAACGCGGCGACCTGGACCGGATCGTGCGCCAGCAGGTGTTCATGGCTCAGCTCGTGCACCAGGTGATCAGCACCGACTCCCTGAGCAACCCCACGCGGTTGCGCGAACTCAGCGATGCGGTGGGCCGCACCATCGTGCTCGACGAAGGCTGGGATCTGCTGGCGTTCCTGAACCAGCTCCAGGATCTGTCCGCCGGCAAGGTGACCTTCGAAACCATTCCCGTCGCCGATCTCAACGGCACCACCTCGACCGGGGAGTCGGTGGTGCGGGTCGAACCCGACGATGTCCAGGATTATGTCGCGGGATTGGTCGGCGAGGAATCCGACAGCTCCGAGCCGGGCACCACCACGGCCCCGGCACCGGCCGCGGACCCGGGAACAGTGCAGGTGGACGTCTTCAACTCGACATCGGTCTCCGGGCTGGCCGGTTCGGTATCGCAGGAACTCACCGCACTCGGTTATCTCCCCGGCGAGGTGGGTAACTATTCGGACGGGACGGCTTGGCAAAGCCAGGTGCTCGCCGCCTCCGAAACCGATCGTGGGGCGGTATCGGTGGCCGCGGCGCTCGGCGGGATCCCGGTCGTCGCGGACGCCTCACTGGCGCCGGGGACGGTGAGCGTGGTGCTGGCAAGCGACTACGCTGGCCCCGGATCCGGCAGCGAGGACGTGATCGATTTCGGCGATACGTCGACATCGGCGACCCCGGTGCCCCCCGCACCGCCGATCGCGGCGGCCGAGGACGGACCCACCTGTGTGAATTGACCGCCGGTGTGAATCGGACGCCGAAGAATTGGACGCAGAAAGCAGACGATGCGTGACGTAGAGCAGGCCACGACCCTCCCCGAAGCGGTACTCGAGCCGATTCTGGAACGCGAACCGGCCGCACCCCGGATCACCTGGTACGACGATGCGACGGGCGCGCGTATCGAACTGTCCGCGGTCACCCTGGCCAACTGGGCGGCCAAAACCGCCAACCTGATCCGCGACGAGTTCGGCCTCACCCCGGGTGCCCGGGTGGCGGTACTCCTACCCGCGCATTGGCAGACCGCGGCCGTTCTGCTCGGCTGCTGGTGGGCCGGGACCGAGGTGGTGCTGCAGCCGGACCCGGACGCGGAACTCGTTTTCGCCGCCGCCGGCCGTCTCGGCGAAACCGAGGACGCCCCCGAGGTCGCGGCGCTGTCGCTCGACCCGATGGGCGCGCCGGTGCCTGATCTGCCGCTCGGCGTCACCGACTACGCGACCGCGGTCCGCGTCCACGGTGACCAGTTCCGCCCCGGCGGGACCGGCGCCGCGCTGGACGGTATGCCGGTACCGGAGGTACTCACGCTGGCCCGCAAATCCGCGGCCCGGCAGGGGCTCTCGGAAACCGACCGGGTGCTGTCGACCGGCAGCTGGGATACCGCCGAGGAGCTGGTCGACCGGTACCTCGCGGTGCTCGTCGCGGGCGCGTCGCTGGTGCAGGTGGCCAATCCGGATCCGGCGCAGCGGGATCGGCGTATCGAGACCGAACGGGTCACCCAGGTCCTTTGAGCCCTGGACTCCTACCACGGTAGGTGCCGGAATCCGACTCCGGCAGGTACCGCCGGGACTGTGTTCTGCGTAACGTCGGAGGGGATGCGACGGAGCAGTGACGGAGGGGTTCGGATGAAACCGCAGTACCTGTATCGGTGGGTCAACCAGCACGGGCTGGTCCGGGCGGCCAAGAAGGTCAAGCTGCGGCAAGGTGATCTCTTCGCCCGGCTCAACGGCGGCCCGGAAGGGATCGAGAACCCGTACGCGCTGATCGAGGAGATGCGGGGCGCGGGTGGATTGCATCGGGTCACCTCGGCGTGGATTACCTTCGACCACGATCTGTGCCGGGAGATACTGCGGGACAATCGTTTCGGTACCGGAATGCCCGAGCTCGTCCCCCTTCCGGGCGCGGCGCGGGCACTGCTGCAGCGCCGGCCGATTCCGCCCAACCCCGTGGACCCGCCGTCCATGCTGATGATCGACCAGCCCGAACACACCCGGATGCGCAAACCCGTCGCCGCGGCCTTCACCCCGCGTGCGGTCACCCGGCTCGGCGATCGCATCGCGAGCGTGACCGAGGAACTGCTCGCCGCCCTGCCCGACGACGGGCCCACCGATCTGGTGACCCGGTTCGCCTCCCAGGTGCCGATCGCCATCATCTCCGAAATGCTCGGATTCCCCGATTCGGATCGCGAAATGTTCCTGGAATGGGGCGACGATATAAGCCCGCTGCTCGACCTCGGGATTTCCTGGCAGACGCACAGCAGGGCGATGAAGGCCTCCGAACGGGTGCACGCCTATCTGCTCGACCATATCGAGCGGCTCCGCGCCGAACCCGGCGACGATATCCTCAGCAGCCTGGTCACGGCGGGGGACCTGACCGATCACGAACTGTGCACCTCGGCCACCCTGCTCATGGGCGCGGGTTTCGAGACCACGGTCAACCTCATCGGCAAAGGTATCGTCTGGCTGCTCGAACATCCCGACCAGCTGGACCGGCTGCGCGCCGAACCGGAACTCTGGCCCAACGCGGTCGAAGAGGTCCTGCGGATCGACGCACCGGTGCAGACCACCGCCCGTGTCGTGCGTACCGATCTCGAAATCGCCGGCCGCCGGTTGCGCCCGGGCTCGACGGTGGTGCTGTCCCTGGCCGGCGCCAACCGCGATCCCGCCGTCTTCCCCGACCCCGCCCGATTCGATATCAGCCGGGAGAACGCCAAGAACCATCTCGGCTTCAGCACCGGAATCCACGTCTGCCTCGGTGCCGGCCTGGCCCGGATGGAAGCCACCCACGCCCTGCGCGCCCTCACCGAAACCTTCCCCGACCTGCGGCTCACCGCTCCGCCTACCCGCCGGCCCCTGTACACCCTCCACGGCTACTCTCACCTGCCTGCCCACACCGGCGCCCGAGCCCGCACCCGAGTCTGATCGGTACCGCGACGCAAGCGTGCACGGCGCCACCCCGCCCACGCACCGGCAGCAGCGGTACCGAGCTCAACGCCCCCGAAAGCTCCACTCCGATCCCCGAGCAACCAGCGGCAAGCCCACGAGCCCCGACAAAGGCCCATACGACCCAAACGCGACCACCAGCGATGCCGAGTCTTACGAGGCCCTGAAAAGGTTTCGGCCCGTGCCAGGGGTTGAGGGGGGGGGGGGATGGGGGCGGCCGCGCGGGGGGGGGGGGGGGCGCCGCGGGGCGGGGGGGGGGCGATATTTTATTATTTGTGGAACCGGAAACCCGCCCGGGCAAAGACACCCCCCCCCCCC
>NZ_JARWNW010000112.1 GCF_029868325.1 Nocardia carnea | reverse complement strand
CGGGAGTGGTCCCAGTCCTGGCCGCCGAGATGCAATTCCCCAAACAGTACCGCGATTTGGGGGAAAACATTACGCACCGGGGAGATGGCCCCAAATTACCCCGCGTTGGCGGGCGGGCGCGGGTGTCGCCGCCCTTGGGCGCCGGGGCTCGCCCCCCGCTTGCGGCGGGCGCGCCCGTTTTCCCCCCCCGGGTTATCCCGTGGCACGGGCCGAAACCTTTCAGGGCCTCGCTGAACTCGGCACCACCGTGGTTGCGTGGGATCCGGATAGGACCTCGCTGATCGGCGCCCACCATTGCGTACGACCCGGGTGGGTCGAGCATTCGCCCCTTATCTCCGCCGGTTACGGGGTTGCCAGACGACCAATGCCGTATTGCGCTGGGGCGGGATCAGTTCCGGCCGGTAATCCGGCCGGGCCCGTTCCCGTTCCAGCGCCGCGGCCAGTTCGACGACCCGCTCCTGCAGTTCGGATACCTGGTTGGTGAGTTCGATGATCCGTTTGATCCCGGCCAGGTTGACGCCCTCGTCCTGGGACAGCCGCTGCACTTCGCGTAGCAGCTCCACGTCCCGTTCCGAGTAGCGCCTACCGCCACCCGAGGTGCGCTGCGGTGTCACCAATCCCAGCCGGTCGTAGGTGCGCAGTGTCTGCGCATGCATACCGGCCAATTGGGCGGCCACCGAGATCACGAAGTATTCGGTGCTCGATTGGCGCGCCTGCGCCCGCGCCGAACCACTTTCGGATGCCCGTTTCGGATCGTTGGACATCACGCACCTGCCCATCCAGCTCTCGGATCGAAGCCGCTGGCCTTCTCCGCCTCCTGCAGCGCACGCATTGCAGCCACGGCGTCGTCGTCCAGCTTCGGTGGCACGGCGACCTTCACGGTGACCAGTAGATCACCGGCTCCGCCACCGCGTTTGGGAACTCCGCGGCCACGCACCCGCAGGGTGCGCCCGTCGGCGGTACCCGGTGGCACCTTCACGCCGACCCGGCCCTCCAGAGTGGGCACCGATACGGTCGTGCCGAGCACCAATTCACTGTAGCTGACCGGCAGTGCCAGGGTGAGGTCGTCGCCGGTGCGGCCGAAGACCTTGTCCTGGCTCACCCGCACCGTGACGTACAGGTCGCCCGAGGGCGCGCCGCGCAGTCCGGCCTCGCCCTGCCCGGCCAGCCGGATCCGCTGCCCGTCGGCGATGCCCGGTGGGATCCGGACGTTGATGGTGCGGGTGCGGTTCTGGATACCGTTGCCGTGGCAGTCCACGCACGGGTCGTCGATGATGGACCCGGTGCCGCGGCATTCGTCGCATGGTTCGCTGAAACCGAACGCACCCTGGTTCCGGCTCACCACACCGCTGCCGTTGCAGATCGGGCACACCCGCGGGCTGGTACCCGGTTTCGCACCGCTGCCGTGGCAGGTGGTGCACGGCGACGGACTGGTCAGGTGCAGTGGAACCGTCACACCGCGCGCGGCTTCGCGGAACCCGAGGGTTGTCTCGGCCTCCACATCCGCACCCCGGCGCGGCCGGCTGGTGCGGGTGCCGCTGCGGTTGAACAGCCCACCGAACAGGTCGCCCAGGCCGCCGTCGGCGCCGCCGGCCTGCTGCCCGAAGATATCGCCCAGGTCGAATCCCTGGGTGAAACCGCCACCGCCGCCCGGGGTGAAACCACCGCCCCGGCCGTACCCGCCGCCCGCGAACAGGCGGCGGGTTTCGTCGTATTCGGCGCGTTTGGCCGGATCCGACAGCACGGTGTGGGCCTCGCTGACGGCCTTGAACCGTTCCTCGGCCTTGGCGTCCCCCGGATTGGCGTCCGGGTGCAGATCACGGGCGAGTTTGCGGTACGCCTTCTTGATCTCTTCGGTGGAGGCGTCGGAGGAGACGCCCAGTTCCTTGTAGAAGTCCTTTTCGATCCACTCCCGCTGGCTCACCGGGCATCTCCTCCTTTCCCCATCGCTGCGCGATCCCGCGCCGCGGGATCGTTAATTCGACGAACCGGCATCCGCATCCGATGCCTCCGCTGCTGCGGCTTCGGCCGCGGGAGCGGCATCGGCGGTGGTGTCGGCCGCGGTATCACCCACGCCGTCGGTCACTCCGACCATCGCGTGCCGCAGCACCCGCTCGCCGAAGCGGTAACCCTTACGCATCACCACGCCGATCACCGGATCGTGCCCGGCGCCTTCGTGTTGTACGGCCTCGTGCAGATTCGGGTCGAAGGCATCGCCCTCGGTCCCGAATTCCTCGAGTCCCTGTTTACGCAGTGCCTCGATCAGCTTGTCGGCCACCGAACGCAACGGACCGGATTCCAGGTCGCCGTGCGCTTTGGCGCGGTCCAGGTCGTCGAGCACACCCAGCAGTTCGGTGACCACGGCGGCCTTCGCGGTGTCCATCGCGGTTTTGCGGTCGCGTTCGACTCGGCGCCGATAGTTGGTGTACTCCGCCGTGAGCCGCTGTAGATCAGCGGTGCGCTCGGCGAGTTCGGCCGCCGGATCGGTTACCGTCGCGGCCTCGGCGGCCACCTCGGCACCGTCACCGTCCAGACCCGACTGCGGCGCCTGCGGGGCAACCCGCTCCTCGGCATCCGCGGCGGTCCCGCCCCCGGCCGGGGCGGCCGCATCGGCAGCCCCGGCCGGATCCCGGACCTCGCCGGTTTCCGGATCGATCTTGCGCTTGTCGACGAAGCTGATCGGTTCCTCGGAATTGTTACCCGCGTTCGTCACTTCTTCTCCGTGTCGACCGGTTCGTCCACGACCTCGGCGTCGACCACTTGGTCGTCACCGGCGGCATCGCCGGTGGCACCGTCACCGGATGCCGCGCCCTCGGCCGCCGACGCCTCGTAGATCGCCTGGCCCAGCGCCTGCGATTCGGTGGCCAGCTTCTCCACCGCGGCCTTCACCGCGGCGGTATCGGTGCCCTTCAGCGCCTCCTTGGCCTCACCGATCGCGGACTCGACCTTCGACTTCACGTCCGCGGGGACCTTGTCCTCGTTATCGGCGATGAACTTCTCGGTCTGGTGGACCAGCGATTCGGCCTGGTTGCGGGTTTCCGCTTCCTCGCGCCGCTCCTTGTCCTCGGCGGCGTGCGCCTCGGCGTCCTTGATCATCCGGTCGATCTCGTCCTTGGACAGGCCGGAGCCGTCCTGGATCTTGATCGTGTTCTCTTTACCGGTGCCCTTGTCCTTCGCGGTCACGTGCACGATGCCGTTGGCGTCGATATCGAAGGTGACCTCGATCTGCGGCACACCGCGCGGGGCCGGCGGGATACCGGTGAGCTCGAAGGAGCCGAGCAGTTTGTTGTGCGCGGCGATTTCGCGCTCGCCCTGGAACACCTGGATCTGCACCGACGGCTGGTTGTCGTTGGCCGTGGTGAAGGTTTCCGAACGTTTGGTCGGGATGGTGGTGTTGCGCTCGATGAGGTTGGTCATCACTCCGCCCTTGGTCTCGATACCCAGCGACAGCGGGGTCACATCGAGCAGCAGGACGTCCTTGACCTCACCCTTGAGCACACCGGCCTGCAGGGCGGCGCCCACGGCGACGACCTCGTCCGGGTTCACGCCCTTGTTGGGCTCCTTACCACCGGTGAGCTCGCGGACCAGATCGGTCACGGCGGGCATCCGGGTGGAGCCACCGACGAGCACGACATGGTCGATATCGGAGACCTTGATCCCGGCATCCTTGACCACGGACTGGAACGGCGCGCGGGTGCGGTCCAGCAGATCGGAGGTGATCTTCTGGAATTCGGCGCGGGTGAGCTGCTCGTCGAGGAACAGCGGGTTCTTCTCCGAGTCGACGGTGATGTAGGGCAGGTTGATCGAGGTGCTCTGCGAGGAGCTCAGCTCGATCTTGGCCTTCTCGGCGGCCTCACGCAGCCGCTGCATGGCCATCTTGTCCTTGGTCAGGTCGATACCCGAGCTGGACTTGAACTTGTCGACCAGCCATTTCACGACCCGCTCGTCCCAGTCGTCACCACCGAGGTGGTTGTCACCGGACGTGGCGCGGACCTCGACGACGCCCTCGCCGATTTCCAGCAGCGAGACGTCGAAGGTGCCGCCACCGAGGTCGAAGACCAGGATGGTCTGTTCCTTGTCGCCCTTGTCCAGGCCGTAGGCCAGGGCCGCGGCGGTGGGCTCGTTGACGATGCGCAGCACATTGAGGCCGGCGATCTGGCCGGCTTCCTTGGTGGCCTGACGCTGAGCGTCTTCGAAGTAGGCGGGGACGGTGATCACCGCGTCGGTGATCTCCTCACCCAGGTAGGACTCGGCGTCGCGCTTCAGCTTCATCAGCGTGCGCGCGCTGATCTCCTGCGAGGTGTACTTCTTGTCGTCGATCTCGACGGTCCAGTCGGTGCCGATATGGCGTTTGACCGAGCGGATCGTACGGTCGACGTTGGTTACTGCCTGGTTCTTGGCGGGCTGGCCCACCAGAACCTCTCCGTTCTTCGCGAACGCGACAACCGAGGGCGTAGTGCGCGAACCCTCGGAGTTGGCGACGACGACCGGCTCACCACCTTCGAGAACGGCGACGACCGAGTTCGTGGTCCCGAGGTCGATTCCGACCGCACGAGCCATTTGTTGTTCCTCCTCGTTTTCGACTGCTTGTGTCTGTACGGGCTGTCCGCCCCAATACGCCGAGGCCCCACAGGGCCTGCGACGCTCGGACCAGCCCCAGGCACGGCATAGAGCACGGTCCCAGCAATACTGAGCGTGGTCGGCTCAATCCTGCCTGCCGACAGTTCGGCCGTCAAGTCAAACTTGAGTCGGCTTCACTCAACATTGTCGATCAGCTCAACCTCCGGATCCGGCGATGTATTCCCGGGGCGCAGCACACGGTGGCTCGGACCGGGCAACGCTCCGGGACACACCCGGCCACGTCCACCCTCGATCCGGGCACGCACACCACGCCCGGGCCCCGGCTGCCCCGGATCGCCCGAGGCCACGCCCGGGTTTCAGGTCCGGCACCGCCCCCGGATGTACCCGGGAAACAGCGCGAGGCACACCCGGGTACCCGATCGTTACGCGCGCCGGAGCCGGTTGCGGGCCACACCCGACTCCCCCCGGAGGCGGTCCGGTACCCCGCGCCCGGATCCGCGCCGGACCCCGATCGCAGCTATTGTCAATGCTCCGCGCACGGTCGCCGCGCGCCGCGCCGGGCGAGACGTACGTGGACCCATAGCGTCGTTGTTGGATGAGGAAATCGAAGCGAGGATCCGAGGATGGCCACTGGGGTGGGCCTGCACATCGCCGAGCATGCGTGCACCGCGGCGGTCGTCAGCGATGACGGGGACCCGCACTTCATCATCCGCGAACCGATCCTGCACATGTCCGACGACGGCGATGCCGAACTCGGTGGCACCACACCCCCGCCCGGCTACACCCAGACCATCACCGGTTTCATCTCCGCCGTAGGCGATCCGGCCGGCGTGGCCGTGGACGACGGCGAGGCCTACCGCGGTGAAGACCTGCTCGCCACCGCGATGTTCTGCCTGATCAACCTCACCGCCGACTACCTCAACGGCCCCGCCGAGTTCTATGCGACCCACCCCGGCGGCTGGCCCGCCGCGCAGGTCTTCGCGCTGCGCGGCGCACTCGACTATCTGGGCCTCGGATCCGTCGCCCTCATCGGCGAGGACGAACTCCCCCCGCGACCCGGCGGCCACAGCGCCGACGAGGTCGGCCGGTACTACGCCGAGAGCGCCGGTCGCGCCGCCCTGGCCGTGGTGCTCGAAACCCCCGCCGGTGCGACCCCGCCCGACCCCGGCACCGCCGAGAACTCCTTCCTCGACACCGTCGTCATGCCGAAACTCGGTTCGGGCGACACCCCGGCGAAGGCGTATTCCGCAGTCGATCCCGACCCGGCCTATTCAGCGGCGGCCGCCGACTCGTTCGCGGGGGCCGATCCCCAGGCCGATCCGGAGGCCACCTACGGCGGTCCCAGTCTGGGCGTGCTCGCCGCGGGGCTGGGAGTCACCTCGGCGGCCGCGGGCGCCCTACCGGCGGCCGATCCGGGCACCCCGGAATCGAGCCCGCGCCCTTCGGGGTCCGCCACGACACCGCCGAAAGGCGCCGCCCGCACTCCGGCTGCCGAACCGAAGGGGTCCCGGCGTACGGCCGTCCTGATCGCCGTCGCCGCGCTCGTGGGTCTCGTGATCGGCGCACTCGGGGTTACCGCGTTCCTGCGGCCGGGGGCGGCGGAGCCCGGACCCACACCCGTGACGAGCTCCGTGACCGAAACCCCGGCTCCGCCACCGCCCGCGCCACCGCAGCCGGTGGCCCCGCCGCCCGCCGAGCCGACCTATACCCCCGAACCGACCTACGAGCCGGAACCGGTCGAAACCACCGAGCCCGTCACCACGCCGCCACCGGTGACCACCACGACGCAATCCGCGCCGGCGCCCACGACTTCGGTTCCCGGCACCACCGAACCGAGCGGCCCGACCCTCACCGACCCCACGACCAGCACCACCGAAACCACGACAACCCGGACACGGCCGG
The DNA here is from genome assembly GCF_029868325.1 of Nocardia carnea. Lineage (GTDB taxonomy): Bacteria > Actinomycetota > Actinomycetes > Mycobacteriales > Mycobacteriaceae > Nocardia > Nocardia carnea_C. The sequence goes on along the minus strand of NZ_JARWNW010000112.1, from coordinate 3,179 downwards.
GGTACGAATTCTTCCCGTTCCCGATGCCGTTCCGCAGCGAGGATCCGGACCTTCCCGACACCGGTTCCCAGGAAGGGCGCCAACAGGAAGCCAGATAGCGTTTTGTGCCTTAGAGTGTTCGCCTGACCGGTGTTCTCCCGGCCACCCCGGAAACCTCGGTCAGCTCGACCACACCTGTGCGCCAACGGATTCAATCCCGTGGCCATGGATAATCTGGCACACAGTGCCGACGAAGGGACTCCATGCGCAAGTCGGTGGCGCGTCGCGCCGCGGTCAAAGCTGCCGTCATCAGCTCTGCCGTTCTCCTGACTCCTCTGTTCGGTGCGGTTCCGGCAACCGCGGAGCCCGCCCCCGAACAGCTGAGAGCCGAGGACTTGCCGCCCGAATTCGTCCAAGCGCTGTCCCGTGATCTGCATATGACCCCGACCGAATATCTGGACCGGTCGGCTCGCGCTCAGCAACTCCAGGACTACGCGGCCGAATTCCGCGCCGAACGCCCCGATGTGTTCGCGGGCGCGTGGATGACCCCGGAGGGTAAACCGATCGTCGCCGTGACCTCGCCGGACGCCGCCAAGGTGGCCAGCGCCGACGGCTATCACACCCGGCTGGCCCCGGTTTCGGCCGCCGCGCTGGAAACCTCGCTGACGCAACTGAATCAGTGGGTGGCCGGCCAGCCGCGCGATATTTCGCAGGTGATCAATTCGATCGCCATCGACTTCCTCAACAGCCAGCTGGTCGTGAATGTCGCCAACACGCCGCTGGCGCATATGCTCAATCTGCCGACACTCATCGCGAATATCAAAGTTGTCCTCGGCCCCGACGGCGGCGGCCCGGTCGAACGCCATCCGATGGGCGGCGATACCTATATCAGCGCGCCCGGCCCCCTCGACGACGCCGAACTGCGCAGTGTCGATGTCTGCTCGTTCGGCTTCAACAGCGTCGATTCCGCCGGAAACGCGCTGAATATCAGTGCCGGGCATTGCAATCCGAATCTGGACAAAGGCGACGAGCGCGCGGCCGTGTACAGCCCGAATGTCCACAATATTCCGGCCAGCCCGCAGCTGGGCACCTTCGTGAAATCCGAATTGGGTGGTCCCGCCACGCTCGACTATTCGGTGATCCAGCTGAACGAACGCGCCGTGGGCGCCGGAATGGATCAGCCCTCGGTCCGCGGCGCCAACGGCACCACCCTGAATATCACCGGCACCGCCGACCCGGTGGTCGGCGCACCCGTCTGCAAATCCGGACAGTCGTCCACCTTCACCTGTGGCTTCGTCGTCGCCGACCGGGTCGAGACCCAGCTGTTCACCACCGAGGGCGACGCCAAGACCATCCGCGGTTTCGCCAGCACCGCCTGCACCCTGGGCGGCGACAGCGGTGGCGCCATCGTCACCGGCACCCTGGCACTCGGGATCACCAGCGGTTCGAACGCCGCCGACGCTCCCGACTGCGGTGAAGCGAATATCGCCCTCGCCCAGTACGGCGGCACCGCCACGCTGGGCATTCCGATCCGCGCGGTCCTCGCCGATATCGACGCCACCTCGGGCGGCGGTCTCGGCAGCGGTATCAGCGTACGAACCAGGCAGAATGCCGGTTGATCCCGATATAGTCTCTGCATGCTCATGCCACGCATAGGTAAACGGCGAACGGCGCCGTTCAGAACCCGCACCTTCCGGGCCGCGGCGGCCGCCTCGGCGGCGGTACTGCTGTTCGGCCCCACCGCGGTGTCCTCCGCCGCCCCCGACCCCGGCCCCGGCCTGCCCGCCGATCTCGTCGCGGCCCTCAGCCGCGATCTGCACATCTCCCCCGAGGAGTACCTGCAGCGCGCCGATACGGCCCAGCAGGTGGCCGCGTTCGCCACCACCGCTCAGCGCCAGTTCCCGCAGGTGTTCGCGGGCGCCTGGCTCGACGAACACGGCAAGGGCGTGGTCGCCCTCGCCCCCGGTCCCGGCGGCGAGGAAGCGCGTAGCGCCGCGGAGTCGACCGGTTTCGTCGTCCGCAATGTCGCCAAGAGCGAACAGACCCTGCGCGGGGAGAAGAGCGCCTTCGAACGCTGGCTCGACGGCCAGCCCGCCGCGGTTTCCGCGCTCGTCCGCGGTGTGGTCATCGATACCGTCAACAACAGCATCGCCGTCCGCGTCGACCAGGCCGGCCTGCCGATGCCGAACTTCATCGACCCGGCCCGCGTCATCGTGATGGCCCCGCCGGTCGCGGCGGAAACGCTGCCCGCCGCCGATATCGCCGAAGGCAGCGCCGCGGCACCGCTCGGCGGCGGCGACGGATACGCCTCGGTGGCCGGTGACGGTTCGCTGCGCTGTTCCTTCGGTTTCAACGGAATCGGCCCGGCCGGTAACACCGTGAACATCACCGCCGGCCACTGCAATCCGGACCTCGACAACGTCGGCGCCGCCAGCGTGCACGAATCCCTCGGCGGTAACCGCGTCGGCCCGAAGATCGCCACCTTCCAGAAGTCGGTCCTCGGCAACCAGGACTACTCGATCCTCGACATCGAGGACGGCGCCGCTGGACGCTTCGAGAACAACCAGGTCAAGGTGCCGGGCGCCGGGCCGGTGCCGATCGAAGGCGTGGCCACCCCGGTGGTCGGTGCCCCCGTCTGCAAATCCGGTTCGCGTACCGGCTTCAGCTGCGGTGTCGTGAATGCCGTCGATCAGACGGTGCAGGTCGGCGATCGCCAGCTCACCCAGAGCTTCTCCGCCAATATCTGCGCCCTCCCCGGCGACAGCGGCGGCGCGATCGTCACCGGCCGGCTGGCCCTGGGTATCTCCAGCGCCTCGTCGGTCGCCGACTACCCGATCTGCGAGATCCCCAACATTCTGGGCGTGCTCACCGGTAACGCACCGCAGCTGTTCGCCCAGCCGGTGAGCGTGGTGCTCTCCGACAATCCGGGCCTGCGTATCCGCACGAGCTAGACGGCACGCTCACCCTTCGCCCGTCTCCGGGTGAAGGGTGAGGGCAGCGGGTGTGACTTCCCGGGCATAGAGCTGAGGAAAGGGTGGGGGGCGGGGGGCCGGGCGCCCCGTTGGGGGTGGGGGGGGGGCCGGGGTTTTACGCCACCCTTTTCGGGGGCCCCAAATACACACCTAATGGGGGGGCCGGGCCCCCCGCCCCCACCCTTTCCTCAGCTCTATGCCCGGGAAGTCACACCCGCTGCCCTCACC
>NZ_JARWNW010000111.1 GCF_029868325.1 Nocardia carnea | reverse complement strand
AATCCCACCCGCACACGGGGGTCAACGAACCGGGCGCGCGGGTCGCGAACGAACACGCCGCGGGCGTGCACCCCCCCCGGGCCCCCTTCTCTTGTGTTCAGGGCGTGTCGCCCGGATGTTCTGGCCTGACGTTGCGCCGCTACGGCGGTTGCCGGCGGAACGATGCCGTCCTTCCTGGCGTGGGTGGGGCGGTCCGGCAAAGGGTTGGAATATCGGGAGTTGTGGCGCGTGCCGATGCTGGACCGGCTGTATATCGGAGGCTTTGGCCGGCCGGGGCAGTCCTCGCCACTGCTCGGTGGTTCGGTGCAATGCGGCGCGCTTTCGGTCGATGAGTTACAGCAAATGTCTAGCTAATTCGATTGGTATGTGGTCTTTTCCGGTGTTGGGCGGGTTCGGTGTTTACGAATAGGGGCATCGAGAACTCGGTGAGATAAGGCATTTCGCCGACCTCGGTAAATCGCTGGAGGCGAATTGCATTCGTGTAATTCACCGTTCGGCTCCCTGGTAGGTCACGTAGTGGCAACGAAGGGTCGAATGAGGCGGTGGTGAACATCGCGCGGACGCAACGAGTTCGGGCGCAACGGCAGCGGCGGCCGTTGGGCCGGGGGCCGCGGGGGCGCTGCGCGCGTACATCTACCCCGGCGCAGGCGTTGCCGGAGCGCGACCCGAACTGGTTTGCTGGTACGCGCTGCCGACCGGAGGATGATCTGCCATGCCGTCGAATTTCACGCTCAGAGCCGTCAATACGGCGCACCGCGCACTGCTGCGCTTCAGCTTCGGCCGGATGGGGACCGAATACTTCGGGATGCCGGCTCTCGAACTGATCACCATCGGCCGTAAATCCGGTCGTCCTCGTTCCGTCATGCTGACGGCGCCGATCGTGGACGGCGCCGACTACATCATCGTCGCCTCCCGCGCCGGCGACCCGACGAATCCCGCGTGGTATCACAATCTTCGGGACAATCCCGCGGTCGAGGTCGCGTTCCGTAACGGGCCCCGTAAGCCGATGACCGCTCGCGTCCTACCCCCGGAGGAGCGGGCGCCGCTGTGGCCGCGGATCGTCGCCGACTACCCGGTCTACGGTGACTATCAGAAGCGGACCACACGTGAGATCCCGCTGGTACGGCTCACCCCGCGGATGGACGGATAGCCGACGCGCCCCGGAGCGGCGCCCTCGGCGCGGCGGGCAGCGCCCCGCCGACCGGACCCGGAGGTCGTGATGCCACGGCATGGTCGGCGGGGCGGAGTCACCGGCAGGTGCAGCCCTGTGTCATCGGCCGGCCGACGGATCAGGCATTGCGGGTGAGAGACGGTGGGAACGGTTCGGGTTCGCCGGCCGGGCCCGGTGCGCCCGGACCAGCCATGATGTCACGCCACCAGGCCTCCAGCCTGCTGGGCTCGGGCCAGATCACCGGGGTGTGGTCGGTGCTGGTTTCCACGTCGTTCTCCTCGGGGCCGGTGTTGTCGGGCATCCTTGCCTCCTGTACGCGTGGTGCGCCGGCGGGTCGCCACATGTGGGTACGCAGCTTCGATTTTCGCCGCCCCCGAAACCGGTTCGCCGGAAACTCCCGCGACCGAGCAACGTTGTGACAGCAGATCGCCGGACCCGCCCGGTACCAATGTGCCGCAATTCTAGCCTTTTTCGATGGGGCCGCGCTCAGATTTGTGCCGCCCCGGTTTTCCGGATTCGAAGCGTGGCCGTGGTTCTCGATCGGCCGGTAAAGTGGATAAGTCTGTGCGGGAACGGGTTCCGGGATTTCCGCAGGTGGTGGACAAGATCATGATCGACAAAACGACCGGTTCGTAGAAATATGGCGGGAGCATTAAGCGATCCGCGTGGGAAATATCGCATTAATGTATGTGTAAATGTTCTTTCATTTGCCGGTGCAGATCCGGGGTGCAGGTGAAATCGCCGTGAAGAACCGGTCCCCGCATGCGTGCGCCCGCGGGTGACGATGCTGAGTACACTGCCAGGCATGTCGGTGGCTTCACCGCGGTCGCGGATCCCGGGGGCGGTCAATGGGTACGAGGCGCGCTGGCAGCAGCACAACACCGAACGGCAGCGCTCGATCCTGCAGGCCGCGGTGGAACTGCTCGAGGAGAAACCGGCCGGCGCGGAGATCCCGGTACTCCAGATCGCCAAACGGGCCGGGGTCGCCAAATCGGTCGTGTACCGGCAGTTCAGCGGGCGCGAAGATCTGGACCGGCGGATCCGGTCGTATCTGATCGACGATCTCGGCGCTGTTCTGGACGCGCAACTGGACGTGTCCAGCGGTTCGGTGCGGGAGATCATCACCCGTACGGTGCGGGCGGTGGCCGATTGGATGGGCGATCACCCCAACCTCACCGCGTTCGCGCGTTCCGGGCCACCGGCGGGCGGGCCGGACAATGTCGACGCGATCAGCAGCCTGAAAGGCCGTATCTCGGCACGGTCGCGCGAACTCATCGAGGCGATCGGCGCGATCGTGGGGGTCGATTCGGCGGCTTTGGAACCGGTGCCGTTCGCCGTGGTGACGATGGTCGAGGGAGTACTCGCCGCCTGGGTCGCCGATCCGCGGCCGGCGCGGACCCGTGCCGAAGTGGTGGCCGATCTGGCCGACTACGCGTGGTTCGTTCTCGACGGCGCCGCTCGCGCGGTCGGTGTGGTGGTGGATCCGGATCGGGAACTGGCCGAGGTGATCGCCGGGCTCAGCGTCACCCCGTGAGCATCCGGGCCCGGACCGCAGGTGGCCGGTCCGGGCCGGAGGTATCGGTCAGGCGACCGCGGGCCGGATCCGGCGTTCCGGTTCGCTGCGGTAGCGCGAACGGTCGCCGTCGATCCCCAGAGCCCGCCACAACCGGGTGGTGACCGGGTTCATCAGCCCCAGCTCGTCGGCGAGGGTGCGCATATCGCCGAAGTAGCCGGACAGGATTCCACGGGAGTGCGGGCTACGCCAGAAGGCCTCTTTGATCACCGAGCGCGGTATATCGAATCGGCGGGCGAACTCGGGCGGGGGCGCCATGATCTCGCCGGCCAGCCAGCGCAGTGCCAGCGGGAAGGAGATCCCGCACAGTGCGGTCGAGACCGGGCCGAGTTTCTCGATATGCGCGCGCAGGAACTCACCCGCGAACGAGATATGCCGGGCTTCCTCGGCGATATGGATCTCCATCGTCCGCACCACCAGCGGCGGCAGGTCTGCGCCGTTACGGATCATCGCCTTCTGATAGTGGTCGATCGGTTCCTCGCCGCCCAGGATGCCGAGGAAAAGGATGACATGGGCGTACCCGCCGGCCACTCCGATGAACGGGGACAGCGCCTTGAAGATCGGCCGCATCCCGGGGACATCGTCACCGATCCGGTTCACCAGCTCCTGGAACATCTGGATGTGATTGCACTCTTCGGTCATCTCGTGCAGGCAGTAGCGGAACTCCGGCGAGCCGTTGGGCAGTTTCGCGATGTACTGCATCATGCCGCGGATCAGCACGGTTTCGAAGGCCGCACCCACCTTGATGGCGTTGGCGATACGCCAGCGCCCGATCTCGATCTGCTTCTCGACCGGCAACTGCCGATACCAGTCGGTGGCGCCGAGTGGATCGTAGTCGGGGGAGAGGATCCAGCGCGGATCGTCGCGGTCGAGAGCCAGCTCGGGTGCGTCCCAATCGATATCGAGATAGGGGTCGAAGCGGCGGCGCACCGAGCCTTCCGACAGCGTTTCCAGCATCTCGCGGTACCGGGCGTCCAGCTTCGGTGCCCGGAGCAGAGTCGACGGCGTCATCGGTGCCTCCTCGTGCGTTATGGCATACATCTCTCTATCGAAATTTACCGGGACTTTGAGTCTCAGTAAATAGCCGATGGGGTTGTCGCAACAGAATCGTGCTCTGAGCTGGGCGGGTGATACGACGCCCGGTCCGGGCCGGGCGTCACACCGCTCCCCGGCGCACGGTGGGGCCCGCTACGGAGCAGGCTCGGAGTGTGGCAGCTCCGCCGGCCGTGCACAGGAGTGTGGCGGACTCGGCGGGGAGGTAGGTACGGCCGACTGCCCCTGTCTTCGATCAGTGGGTGCGGCCGTGCTCGAGTGGGTCTGCGGGCACCGGACGATCCGGTTGGTGCACTGCTCTACGTCAAGCAACCGGATGCGTGTAGACGCGCAGGGTTTCCAGGCGTGGGGCGGCCGGGTGGAAGTCGAGGATCAAGAGCACCGGACCTTCGGGGGCTTCACCGCTGACGGTCACCGAGCGGCCTGCCGCGAGTGTTTTCCCACAGCGCAGGCCGCGGGCCCGCGCGACCAGTTCCGCAGGAGTAATCGACTCACCCGACCACAACCGCGCCGTCTCGCGGCCACCCGCCAGTTCGGTGACGGTCGCCGTATCTCCCGTGGCCGCGGCCGCGCACAGCCGGTGCGCGATCTCTTTGCCGGTCCGGCCGATACCGGTACAGGCCTGGGCCATACCCATGAGCCCGGATACGCCCTGATTGCGTAGCAGCAGGCCGCCGAGACGGGTGCCGGCCCGCAAACCCGCGATACCGGTTCCCATGAGCTGTCCGATCATCGGCAGCAGTTCCCAGTAGGCCGCGAGATGGGAGATGCGCAGGTCGCCGTCTTCCGCGGTGATCTCGTAGCGCAGATGCATCGGAACCCGCACCCGGGCGCCGGTCGACATGGTGATCGTGATGGCGAGGTCGCGGACGACGGTTGCGGGGCCCGCGAAATCATGGGCCACATCGAAAACGATGTCGTTGGGCGCGATGAAGGTGTCGTAGAACCGGGCGATCGCCGCGTGCCCGCGGTGCGGGGCGGAGCCGACGGGATCGTTGACCACCGCGTCACGGGTGAACAGGCCCACCCACGCGGCCCGGTCGTGTACGGCCACCGCGCGCGGCGAGGCCAGTACGGCGTCCCGTAGCTCGATGGCGGTCGGGTCGAGCGGCACGATGCCTCCTTCGATGTCCGTTTCGCGGCCATAGTAGAACAGGTTCTACCAGGCTCGGAAGGTGTCGCCATGCCTGCGTGTGAAGATGTCGGTGCGGTGCGGCATCATCTGTGCACGCAGCTATTCGACGAAACAGTGAGATTGCCGGAGTACCCCATGCCGTCGCGAACGCCCTCGAGCGCGAAGCCGAAACCCCTGTCCGACAATGACCTCGAGCAGATCTCCGCGGAGATCGAAGCGGGCCGCCCGCCGATGGTGTGGTTCACCGCCGCGGCGGTGGGGGTCACCGAAGGGCGTTCGGGCAAGGTCGTCTCGCTGGGCGACCCGGCCGACGGTGATTTCCTGCAGGTCCGCCCCACCGGGTCGAAGGATGTACTGTCCTTCGGGCCCACCGAGGTGACACTCACCAAACCACCGCGTGACCGGCCGGCACCCGCGGCGTCGAAAACCGCCCCCGAACCGAAATCCGTGCCCCAGCCCAAAACCGCCCCCGAGCCGAAGGAAGCGCCCGTGCCCTCCGCTGCGTCCCAGACCACCTCCGAGAAACGGGCCGCCGAATCCGCTGCGGCCACCGCGAGCAAGCCCGCGGCCGAAGCGAAACCGGCTGCCACGTCGCGCACTCCGGCTCCGGCCAAGGCAGCCAAAGCGCCCGCCGCGCGCAAGGCCAAGACACCGGAGGTCGTGGTCACCATCAACGGCACCGCGGACGGTGAGTGGACCGTCGATGTGACCAGCGGTAAGAAACGCACCGCGCGCGCTGTGCCGGTCGCCGGTCCGGCGGTCGCCCAGGCGGCGAAACTGCTGCATCCCGAGGTCGCCGAGGTGGTCGAAGGCCTGCTCGAAACGGTGCGTGGTGCGCAGGAAGCCAAAGTCCAGCAATTGCAAGCCGAACTGGAACAGGCCCGCAAACTGCTCGAGGAACTGACGGACTGAGCCTGCTCGCTCCCGAATCCGATTCGGACCGTGTGGCGCGGTTGCCTCTGCGGTCCGAATCCGGTTGTCAGACCGCTGTCTCCCGCTGCCAGCCGTGCTGGATCGGCTCGGCCGGAGTATGCCGCATGGCGTCGTGGAACATATAGCCGAAACCCCGGCGCTTCGCCAGATACATGGCGGCATCCGCGTCGCGGATGAGGTCGTAGACGGTGGCGTCGATCGTGCGCGGCCCGCCGCAGGCCAGCCCGATACTGGCGGTGAGCGGTACCTCACCGATGCTGAGCCGGAACGGTTTCATGAAGGTGCCCAGCAGGCGTTCGGCCATTTTTGTCGCCTCGTCGCGATCCAACGGTGCCAGCACGACGAATTCGTCGCCGCCGTACCGGGCCACCACATCGTCACGGCGTACGGCGGCGCGAATCCGTTTCGCGGCCTCGGCGATCAATTCGTCGCCGACCGTATGCCCGTAACTGTCGTTGATCGCCTTGAACTCGTCCAGATCGACGAACAGCAGGCATAGCGACCGCTCGGCCCAGTCGCGATGTTCGCGGTGCAGAACGCGCAGCAGCGCCGAACGGTTCAGCAGTCCGGTGAGCGGATCATGATCGGCTTGGTACTGCGCCTGGCGTTCACTGCGGGCGCTACGTCCGATCGCGCGTTCACTGCGGATCAGCAACCCGATCAGCAACAGTGTCAGCACCACCGACACGATGACCTGATCGATCGGGCTGAGCGGGGCCCGGGCCACCGGTACGAGTGAGGAAACCACCAGGGCCACCGCGATAACGCTGGCGCGTTGCCGGGAATGGTGCGGGCGGGTCGACCGCGGTGCGCTCAACGTCGTCATCGTCGGATGCAGCGCCGCCGCGCCCACCGCCACATAGGTCCCCAGCAGCGGGAGCAGCAGCACATCCGGATCCACCGTCAGTGTGCCCGCCGCCGCCAAGCGGTAGCCGATATCGGTGAACAAGGCGCCCGCCACGCCGAGATGCAGTAGCCGTAGCGAGGTTTCCGACCGGCTCGAGGTGGCCAGCGAATGCGCGAGCAGGGTGAGCAGTAGCGCATCGAAAACGGGAAAGACCACCGCGGTCGGCATATTCATGGCCGCCTCGTCGGAGTGCAGGACGGGGGTGATGAGGAAGATCCAGGATGCCAGCAGGGCGCCGAGCCCGATCAGACCCGAGTCCAGTAGCACATCGGGATGCGCGCGGGCCTGGCGCGGCCGCAGCCACAGCAGCCCCGCCAGCGAGGTCCCGATATATCCGGTGAGTGTGCAGATCTCGTCGAGAGGGGTGGACGCCGCCGGGGACATTTCGCGGATAACGGTACCGACGGCGAACGGGACGGCCGCGACCGCCAGCAGGTACCAGGGCAGGGCCGGAACCGACCGGTGCCGGCGTACCCCGATCACGATCGCCGCCACGGTGCCCAGCGCGGCCGATACCGCCACCAGCAAGGACAGCACGCGGGAGTCGACAACCAGGTGCACCGTGATCGCGGCGCCCGCGATCGCAGAAACCACCGCCCAGCAACGTAACCCGTGTAAACCGTACCGTCCTGCACGCTGTGGATCGCTGATGATCATCAGCCCCCCTTGTTGTCGCTCCATTCCCGGTGAAATCGAGCCGCGTCTCAGGTCGGAAATCCTTGTCTGTCGTGCTCTACCTGCCCAGCGAGCGGCGGCTGACGAAACCGAGTCTTCCTGTACGAGGGGATGTCCGAGCCGGGCGCTGCGCGTCCGACCCCAAAACTGGACTATTGGTCCGATGATGACATGCAGTGCCGAATTTGTCGCTGTCTTGGCGCAACAACGTCGTAACGGGTGTCCCGAACCCCGGCGGCGTACGGACCGGCCGCCCGGGGCAGCTCGTACGGTGGTCCGGTGACTGAAAGCGAGGAGAGGACCGGTATACGCCGCGCGTGGTCGGCGCCCGGCCGGGTCAACCTGATCGGGGAGCACACCGATTACAACGACGGGTTCGTCCTGCCGATCGCGATACCGCTGGCGGTCACCTGCCGCGGTGTCCGGCACGCCGACGAGCCGGTACGGGTGCGGTCCCGGCAGCGCCCGGGCGAGCCGGTGCGTCTACCGGCCGCGGACCTGGCCGCCGAACGCGACCGGGTACCGGGCTGGGCGCGGTATCCCCTCGGGGTGCTGGCCGAATTCGGGCGCCGTGGGCATCGGGTCGGGGGACTGGACCTCGAATTCGACGGCGAAGTACCGGCCGGCGCCGGACTGTCGTCCTCGGCCGCCTTGTGCTGTGCCACCGCGGTGGCCGTACGGGATCTCTGCGCGCCGGAGACCGGCGACCGGGAACTGATCGATATCGCCCGCGCCGCCGAGAACGACTACGTGGGCGCGCCCACCGGGATCCTCGACCATGCCGCTTCGATTCTGTGTACCGCCGGACATGCGCTGTTCCTTGATGTACGTGCCTTCCAGAGCTCGGAAACCGGCGGTTTCGAACAGCTTCCGTTCGATCTGGCGGCGACCGGTCTGCGGCTGCTGGTCATCGATACCGGTCAGGCCCACGAGCACGCCGGCGGCGGATATGCCACCCGCCGGGCCGAATGCGCCGAAGCGGCGGCGGCGCTCGGGGTGGGTTCATTGCGCGATATCGGCGGTGTCGAGCAGCTCACCGGTCTCACCGATCCCGTGCTGTACCGGCGCGCACACCATGTGGTGAGTGAGAACGAGCGGGTACGCCGGGTGGCCGCACTGCTGCGCGAAGGGGTGGACCCCCGGGCGATCGGCCCTCTGCTGAGCGAAGGACATGCCTCGCTGCGCGACGATTTCGCCGTATCCACCGAAGTCCTGGATGCGGCCGTCGACACCGCCCAGGCGGCCGGGGCCCACGGATCCCGCATGGTGGGCGGTGGATTCGGCGGCAGCATCATCGCCCTGGTCGATACCGCCGACGCCGAACGAGTGGGGGAGGCAGTACGCCGGCGCCTGGCCGAGATCGGCTACGACCGTTCGAGAACCTTCGAAGCCATTGCCGGACCGGGCGCCGGACCAGTCAGGTGACTCCGCACAGCGGAGCTCGGCCGGGCGTCGGAACGCCGGGCTGCCCGATCCAGGACCGCTACTCCGGGCGCAGCGGTGCTCCGGTGGGGTCTCGGGCTCCGGGTAGCAGCCGAGTCCTGCGGTCGGACATCCAGCCGCAGGTCTGTGACGGACCCGTATCGGCCTTGTCGGGCCGGTGGGCATGTGGGCACGCGCGGGGGCCGGCCGGACATGTCCCGGGGCGGCCCCGGCGTGGACGTCGGGTTGCTCAGCCGGCTGCCCGTGGCTTCCGTACCCATCCGACGATGACGTCGACTACCAGGAAACCCAGCAGGCTGAGTCCGAAAACCGGCGCGAACCAGCCGATCACCGCCGCTGCGGCAACAATCGGGACCGCAAGCCACAAAGAGCGGCGCAGGGCACCACGCCGTGGCGGTTTACCGGCGGCGAGCCAGGTGGCGGCGGTGGCGGGGCGGCGGTGCCACCACATGAGGTAGCCGCGCACGATAACGGTGATCAGGCCGACCATCGCCGCAAACAGGAGTAGCTGGTTGAGCAGGCCGAACATCAGGCCCATATGGAGCTGGATACCCCAATTGGCCAGTTTGGCCATGAGAGTCCACTCGGAATAGGGCAGCCGGTCGGTGATCGTGCCGGTGGCACCGTCGACCGCGACCGCGTCCACCGTGAGGGTGCCCGACCGGCGCAGTTCCTTCACAGCGAAGGCCCCCGCGTCGTCGCCGGGGACGCTGATCTCGGCAGCTCGGGTTACTCCGGCCGCGCGGGCGGCGGACAGTACGGTGTCCAGTTGTTCGATCCGCTCGGCGGGGACGGTATGTGTCATCGCGGGCCCGCCGTGATGGCCGGTATGGCCGGAGTGATCCGGGACCGGTGTATTCGGTAGCGCGGTGTCGACCGCGGGGGTGGTCCAGCTGAGGTTTTCCCGTAGCTGCTCGATATTGGCGCCCGCATAGGCCGACCAGGTGAGTCCTGTTGCCGACAACAGGAGCAGGATCGGCAGGATCCATATGCCGACCGCGCCGTGCCAGTTCAGCCGCCGTCCGCGCGCATTCGATGTCAGGTCGGGGATCAACAGCCAGGCCGCGGAGTTGCGCCGGCGGCGGGCCCGGACTCTCCGCACCCACAGCACCAGCCCGGCCAGGGCGATCAGCCACAGCCACGACGCCGCCAGTTCGGAGTACAGCCGGCCGGGCTCGCCCAGGTGCAGATGGCGGTGTGCCTGCGATATCCAGGCCCGGACCGGCAGCGCGCCGGAGCTGCCGTAGACCACGGATTCGCCCACCGGCTGCGCAGTGACGGGATCGACGAAGACCGCGTGCCGCTCGGATTCCCCGAGACCGGGATCGCTGAACAGCACGCGGGTCGTCTCGCCGGGTCCGGGGGCCGGTGCGACGGCGACCAGGGTGAGGTCCGGGCGCCTCGCGACACCTGCGGCGACCTGCTCGGACAGTGGCCGCTGCGGGCCCTCGGACTCCGCGTACAGCACATCTCGGTCGACAAAGGATTCGAGGGTAGGGGAGATCGCGTAGAGGGCTCCGGTCATCGCCGCGATCAAGAGGAAGGGCCCCACGAAGAGGCCGGCGTAGAAGTGCAGCCGGAGTGCGAGCGCACGGAATGCGCCCCTGCCCGGCCTGTTCGTATGCGTCGCGGGGGCGGCATTCTCGCGCGCCGAGGCGACCTCGGTGGTACTCAAGGTTTGCTACCTGCCTGTGCTGGTTCGGACGCACCACCGGACGGTGCCGGGCGTGCGCACGGACCCCGGCGGCCGGCTACGGCTCGACCGGGATGGGGAATCCGGCGCGGACAAAAGGCGCAACCATGCAGCAAGGCACGGCGCGGCCCGCAGGCCGGAACGAGAGATCAGACCAGGGAGGTTGCGGGCGGAGCGCGAGTACCGCCGGTGCCGGTGACGAGGATGCGGCGAATCAGGCGATCGCGGTGCGTTGTACGCAGCGGCGCCGGTCCGGCGATCGCCGGGACTCGCGGAAAGAACGGGATGATCCGGGCAAGCGCCGCCGCACCCGTGCGATAGGCGGTCTCGGCGCCCCGGACGAGCAGCGCGGCCGCCCACGCGGCCAGAACATGCGCCGCGATCATGACGGGTGTCAGTTGCAGGTCACCGTGATGTAGATGTCCGCTGCCCCAGCCGAGACAGAAATGGCCCAGCAGCTGGCCGGCCGCCAGGGCCACGGTGAGCCCGGCCGGCCCGGTGCGCAACCCGGATACCAGCGCACCCAGTACCGCGGCGGTGGCACCGAGCAGCATGATCGCCGTACTGTCCGGGACAGCCGTAGGCGCTGCCCAGCCGTGCGCGGCTACCGCCACGCTGCCCGAGATCAGTCCGGCCACCGCACCGCGGACGCGGGCGGCACCGCGACGGTCCACCGGAAGGGTGGCGCCGAACCTGATCTGCACCGGGCGATGATAGCTGTGTTGTCGGCGCGCGGGGGCGCGCGGGGGGGGGGGGGGGGCGGGGGGGGGGGGGGGGGGCGCCCCCCCCGGGCCCCCCCCCCCCCCCCCCCCCTCCCCCCGGCGGGGGGCCCTGTGCCGGGGGGGGTTCACTCCGGGCCCGGGGCCTAACCCTTCGAGGGCCTCGTAAGACTCGGCG
>NZ_JARWNW010000110.1 GCF_029868325.1 Nocardia carnea | reverse complement strand
CACGACCGAGACCGCCGGAACCATTCCCGGCGGTCTCGTCATGTTTCCCTATACCCGCCCGCTCGGACTGCACCTGTTCCAGACGCGACCAGCAGCGGTGCCGAGTCTTACGAGGCCCTGAGAGGTTTCGGCCCGTCCCTGCTGTCCGCACTCGATGCGATGCGCCGCAGGCGCGAGTGTCGAGTGCGGACAGCAGGGACCTCAGGGGCCGAAACCCGGGGGGGCCGAGGGGGCGGGATAAAAAAACGCGAGGTTGATTTGTTTGTGGCCGGGGCCACCCCCCCGGCGGGCCAACCCCGGCCACGGGCCGAAACCTCTCAGGGCCTCGTAAGACTCGGCACCGCTGCTGGTCGCGTCTGGAACAGGTGCAGTCCGAGCGGGCGGGTATAGGGAAACATGACGAGACCGCCGGGAATGGTTCCGGCGGTCTCGGTCGTGGATCGGGCCGTGTTGCTTTGTCAGCTGGTGGCGGCGGCGAGAGCCTTCTCCCGCTTGGCGGCCTCGCGGGCGAGCATACGGTCGCGCTGCTCTTCGAATTTGTCGACGTCCTTGGACAGCTTTTCCAGGAAAAGGCCCAGCCGCTCCCGGGTTTCCTCACCGCGGGCGGTGAAATCGGTACGGCCGAAGATATCCCATTTTTTGAGGACCGGCTGAACGACCTCTTCGAGGTGCTGGCGCAGATCGTAGATTCCGTGCTTGGCCATCAGGACACCGTTGCGCCGGAAATTGGGCATCCCCGCGCCCGGCATCTGGAAGTTCTCCAGGATCAGGGTGATTGCGTCCAGTGCCTGGTCCGGGCAGAGGTCCAGGGCCGCTCCGCACATATTGCGGTAGAAGATCATATGCAGGTTCTCGTCGGCCGCGATGCGCTGCAGCATCCGGTCGGCGATCGCGTCGTCGCAGACCTTGCCGGTGTTGCGGTGGGAGACGCGGGTGGCCAGTTCCTGGAAGGTCACGTAGGCGACCGAGTGCAGGAATCCGGCGTCGGCCTCGGCGGGGGAGGCGAAGCCGTTGGTCATATGGACCATCCGGGCCTGTTCCAGTGCCACCGGGTCCACCCCGCGGGTAACCACCAGGTAGTCGCGCATGGCGATGCCGTGGCGGTTCTCCTCGGCGGTCCAGCGTCCGACCCAGGTCCCCCACGCGCCGTCCTGGGAGAAATTCTCGGCGATTTCCCGGTGGTAGGAAGGCAGGTTGTCCTCGGTGAGGAGGTTGGTGATCATGGCCGCCTTCGCGACCTCGCTGAGCTTGGATTGTTCGGGGTCCCAGTCCACACCGCCGAGCGCGGCGAAGTTGCGTCCCTCGTCCCACGGGACGTAGTCGTGCGGATGCCACTCTTTAGCCAAGGAGAGGTGCCGGTTGACGTTCTGCTCGGCAACCGGCTCCAACTCGGAGAGCAGCTCGAGTTGAGTCAGATCCCTTGCCATGTGATCAAGCCCTTCATATGTTGCGTTGGTGCGGGTCACCTGATGTAGACCGTTGCCGATGCGGCCATACCTTACGGCACCGTAGGTGTGATGCGAAACGCATCCGGGGGACACAGAGTGCACGGTGGTGTACGGCATCTGCCATCGGGTTGTCACAGCGAGTGTATGACCCGAAGCGCGGTTATGGGCATATCGAGGGGCTTCCCATTTGCGTTAGCGGGCGTGGGAAACGGCACATCTGGGGTTGCGGCGGCCGACGGCCGATTTCGGTCACATAGCCCGGGCCGAGAACCTGGTGGAAGTCACAGTGGGGCGGCCGGCGTCCGGGAACGAAAACGGGCTCCCGGTGATCGACCGGGAGCCCGCGCGGTGCCCCCACCAGGGCTCGAACCTGGGACCTGCGGATTAAAAGTCCGTAGCTCTACCAACTGAGCTATAGGGGCGCGGGCGATAGTGTACTGGGAAGACGGTGCGAGGACGTAATCGGGTGGTTACGCTGGTGCTTTGTGTCACTCGCCGGGGCCACCCGGGGTGTGCCGGCATCGCCTGCCGGTACCTGTGGGTGAGGCGTAGGGCGAGGTAGTACGGCTGTCCTACCGGTTTCGAGGCGTTCGGTGACCCGAAACCATACCACTGGGTATCGAAACACGGTACCTCTGGCATTGTTGATACAACGGGTAGCACGATACGATCCAAATATGTTGGATACCAATGCCTTTGGATCGGTAAAGGCAGAATTCTCGCAAAAGTGGGGTCCGGGGACGAGTTTCCCGGAGTGTCGGCGGTTCGCGATCGCCCCGGGGCGAGGCGGTATGCACCGAGGTATGGGAGTGGCCGGCTGAACTCCGGTCCGAAACCCGCCCCGGCGGGTGAACATTCGGTGTTGCCCGGTTCGATTCGTTCGACCGTTCGCGACTCCGCGAACCATGTTGCGTTCGCAAAATCCCGTTCGCGAAATCGTAGACGGCTCTATCGGTTTACCGCGTGTCGGTACCCGATTCCGAGTACCGTGACGATTCAGCGAATTCGGGGTGTCACTTGGGTCGACGCTGCGGGAGGCGGATCGGGGACGAGGCAGAGCGCAACGGAGTTGCCCGGATGCGCACCCCCTGCGGCGCACCCGGGCGTTCGAATTATACCAGCCGGTGTGTTTCTCCATTGGGCTGGGTTCCGTACCGAAAGTTCTATACAGGTCATAAAACCGACCCAAGGTCGGATACAACAGGATACGTTCGCGACGTCGGCCCGCTCGTCGAAAGCAGCTGATCGGTCGCGGGCATTCCGCAGGTGGAAATTCCGGCGGATGCACAAGGCTTCGGAGGCGTTTCGAGCATGGCACGGCAGCAAGAGCGGGCCCGTCGGACAAGGGCGGCAATTATCCGGTCCGCCGCCGTTGAGTTCGGGAAGAGCGGCTATGCCGCGGCTTCGCTCAACCGTATTTTGGAAGGATCGCGAGCGACCAAGGGCGCCATGTACTTCCATTTCGACTCGAAAGAGGATCTGGCGCGGGCTGTACTCGAATCGGCCGTAGAGCGATACGGCCGCACTATCGATCGCTGGCTCCTTCGGGCGGAACTGGGCCCGCTCGATATTTTGCACGGCATCTTCGACGAGGTAGCCCTGCGCCTCGAACACGACATCATCGTGCAGGCCGAATTCCGTCTGGTCATCGATCCGGGTTTCGGGCAGCAGGACGGCGGCGGTTGCCGGATGCTCTACTCGACCATCCGGAGCCTGGCCGTGGGAGCCGTCGATCAGGGGCAGCTGCGACCGGACACCGATCTCGACCGTTTCACGCGCACACTCGCCGGCGCGCTGATCGGCCAGCGCTATATCGTCGACGCCCACCGCGGCGGCCCGGATCTGCGTACCCGCTTCCGGGAGGTGCTGGAAGTGGTGGTGCAGGCGAGCTGCACGACGGAATGGGCCGCGAAGTTCCGCGCACACGGCTGGCGGGCGCAGGCACAGCTGGAGGAGCTCACTTCCCCCGCGTGACCAGCCGATTTGGGAATTGCGTGCACCCTGACATAAGCTATGCGAGCTCCCAACGGACAGCCGTTGAAAAGCCGGTCCGGAGAGATCCGGGACGAGCCCCCTTCGTCTAGCGGCCTAGGACGCCGCCCTTTCAAGGCGGTAGCGCGGGTTCGAATCCCGTAGGGGGTACGACTTACGAAAGTAGGTTGCACAGAGCAAGGCCCTGTGGCGCAGTTGGTTAGCGCGCCGCCCTGTCACGGCGGAGGTCGCGGGTTCGAGTCCCGTCAGGGTCGCCAGTGGATGTCCGGAGCAATCCGCCATCCATCGGATGGCATTCGTTCCGGGTGCCTGCGGCCAGGTAGCTCAGTTGGTACGAGCGTTCGCCTGAAAAGCGAAAGGTCGCCGGTTCGATCCCGGCCCTGGCCACAATCCACCCCCTGACCGCAACGGTCCGGGGGTTTTGTTCGTCCTGGCCCCGGATGGATGGAATGCTGGGGTCATGGCCGAACGGTGGTACTACTGCTTGAAGCATCAGCGGGCCGAGCGCGGACGTCAGTGCTGGTTCCGCGACCGGATGGGTCCGTATCCGGATCGCGCCACCGCCGAGCGCGCGCTCGATATCGTGCGGCAGCGCAACGCCGCACAGGACGCGGCGGATCGGGAGTGGCGCGACGGGCAGTGACGTGCGGGAGCCCGATCGGCCGGTCCACCCCGGGAAGCGGCCGGTATGACCGGTGCGCTGCAGCTGCGTGTCCGCGGTTGGGCTACCGTTCACGGGTAATACGTAGCGACGCTCGCGGCTCATGGTTCGGCTGACGGGCGAGACCAGGGAGGGCGACCCTTGAGGGTTACCGTTGTTGTGCCGACCTACAACGAGCGGGACAATCTGCCGGTTGCGGTGGAACGGCTGACCGCGCTACCCGTGCCCGACCTGCACGTACTGGTAGTCGACGACAACTCCCCGGACGGTACCGGCGAGGTGGCGGACAAACTGGCCGTGGACCTGCCGAATGTGGTCTCCGTGCTGCACCGCACCGAGAAGGACGGCCTCGGGCGCGCCTATATCGCGGGCATCACCCGGGCACTCGACGAAGGCGCCGATGTGGTGATCCAGATGGACGCGGATCTCTCCCATCCCGCCGAGGTGATCCCGGCCATGCTGGAACAGCTGAACCGGCCCGGTATCGGGGTGGTTCTGGGTTCGCGCTACGTGCCCGGCGGCTCGACCGCCGCGGAATGGAAGTGGTACCGCAAGGCGCTCTCGGCCTGGGCGAACTTCTACGTCAACGCCATCCTGCGGCTCGGTATCAAGGATGCCACCGCCGGTTTCAAGGCCTGGCAGGCCGATACGCTGCGGGCGATCGATATCGAGTCCATCCGCAGCAACGGCTATTCGTTCCAGGTGGAGATGAACTACCGGACCAAGAAGCACGGCGCCGGTATCGCGGAGGTGCCGATCCGCTTCGAGGAGCGGACGCTGGGCGCGTCCAAGATGAGCCTGTCGGTCCAGCTGGAATCCGCGCTCATGCCCTGGAAACTGCTGCTGGGCCGGTCGCTCTAACCGGTGGCGGTAGGCCAGTCGCGGAGGGTGTCGAGATAGCGCTGCCGGACCGCGGCCACCTCCTGACCCAGATCCGCGGGATCCCAGCCGGTGCTGTCGATCGGCGGCAGAATCGCGATATCGACGATGCCGGGACGGGCGATCATGGAATCGCGCCGGCCGATATCGGCGGCATTACGGATCACCACCGGGATCACCGGTACGCCCGCCTGCGCGGCGATATGGAACGCGCCTTTCTTGAATTTGCCCGGTTGCGAGGTATAGGAGCGGGTGCCTTCCGGGGCGATCGCTATCGACAGCCCGTCGCGCAGGGTATGTACGACCGGCGCCAGCGAGGCCTTGGCACGGTCGGTGTTCGAGCGATCGATGAACGTCACCCCGACGAACCGCATGAGCGGACCGAAAACCGGATGCCGGATGAGCTCTTTCTTCCCGACCCCCGTCACACCCGCACCGAGCACCGCCGGAACGATGAGGACATCGAACTGGCTCTGGTGGTTGAACAGGAACACCGCCGGGCGGGGATTCCGGGCGTATTCCGCGCCGGTGACCCGCAGCCTGATACCGCACAGCCGTAACGGCCAGCCGGCGCCGTAGCGCATCAGTGCGTCGGCCATGGTGCGGCGGTCGCGGGTGTAGGCCTTGCTCAGCACTCCGAACAACGCACCGCCGAGCAGGGCGGCGAAGCCGAGGCCGGTGCGCAGCCGGTCCGCAGTGGTGGGGGAAGTCCGGGCGGCGACGACCGGCCCGGTCCAGCCGTGTTCGGCCGCGGCGGACGCAAGGGCGCTGTCCGGTGCGATCGGGACCGGGGTTCCCACACTCGACAGCACCGGGAGATCGGTGGCGCTACCGGTGTAGGCGTAGGAACGCCGCAGGTCGATGCCGTGGGCTGCGGCGAAATCGGCCACCGTTGCGGCCTTGTCCGGGCCGTAGGGCAGAGGGCCGTCGAACCCTCCGGTGAACAGGCCCCCGGCCACCCGGAGCCGGGCACCGAGTGTATGACCGATCTCGAGTGCGGCGGCCACGGGCTGCAGCTGGTACTCGGTGACCGTGCCGGTCAGCACCACGGTGTGCCGGGCCGCGAGATGTTCCCGCACCAGCCGCCAGGCCTCCGGATACACCCGGTCGTACCAGCCGCGTTTGAATATCCGCTCGCTCTGCGCGGCCAGTTCGCCGGGTGTTCTTCCGGCGGCGTGGCCGGCGAGACGTTCGAGCAGGCCGGGGCCCGTACTACCGCCGCTCTGGCGTAACTGCTCGAACAGCAGACCGGCCGTCGCGGAATCGGGGTCGCGGAACCGGCGGCCCGCCATGGTACGTAGATCCGCGACCGCCGACAGGTCGAAAACGGCGCCGATATCCGCGCCTTGCGGACCCGACCGGATCGCCGCGACCACCGCGTCGAGCGCCTGCGCGCCACCGGTTCCCGTGGTGGTGACCCTGCTCATCGGGTCCGCCCTTCGGTGCGGTTGGACGGGTCGAGCGCGGCGGCCTGCGATATGCGGATACCGATTGTGCGCAGCCCGCCGGCGAAATCGCGCCGGGCCTCCGCCAACGCCGTCGCGGATTTCTCCGAATCCGGTTCGGCGGCCTCGACGAGTCCGTGGTTCGCGGCCAATTTCAGTGCACTCCCGAAAAGCTCGGTGGATACCGATTCCGTACTGTGCAGGCGTTTCTGCAGCAGCATCTGTTTACCGACCGATACGCATTCGGCGATGAACTCCTTCTGGTCGATTTCGGCCGTCGGGTCGCGATCGGCCAGCCGCTCGGCCACCACCAATTGCGCATCGAAAAAGGAACGCAGTACGCGGTGGGCCATCATGAAACCGCTTCCGGTGAGCGCCGCCAGGATTTCACTGCCGAGGGTGTTGCGGGGACGCGTCCGCCAGGCCGGGTCCACCAGCAGCATTTCCGCGGTGATCCGCTCGGCGAATTCCGCCCGGTCGGGGAAGAAGAATTCGAACTTCAGCAGATCGCGCAGCCGATACGCCTCCGCCCAGCCGATATCCAGGGCATCGGCGTCCGGTCCGACGGCGCCGGCCACCGGATCGTCGGGGGCCGCCTCGACCGCGGCCAGGATCGCCAGTTCCAGAATCGCCCGGTCGACGAACCAGTGGACCGCGCTGTTGCGGTAGAACGCGGCCTCGAGATGAGCGCCCGGCTCGATCGCATACACCGGTTCGACCCCGCCGCGATAGATCGTGACCACCTTGGCCAGTGACAGCTGCTCCAGCACGACGACGAGGCTCTTTTCGTCCCGCAGTTTCGCGACCTCACCGCGGGGCAGGCCGCGTTTGCCGATGTAGTCCATGACCGGATTGAGGACTTCGCAGACCTCGGTCAGCGTCAGCGCGCGGTCGTGCACGCCCAGCAGGGCCAGGGTGACCAGCGCGTTGGCGGTGATCGGCGTGACCGTGTTGATCCCGACAGCCACATCGAAGGCGAGTCGCTGCACCGCGGCGCGTTCTCGTTCGCCGAGCTGTTCGCCGAGGGGGTCCGGTTCGGCGCGCACCGGTCGCCCGCCGGTATCGGTTCGGTGCAGCGGGATCGTGACCGGAGGTTCGGTGAGCGGATCGCCGTGTGTGGCCAGCCGGTCGCGTGCCGAGATCGGGTCGCCGAAGCGGACATACACATGGCCTGCCGAATGCTGCTGGTTGCGCACATAGCGGGCGAGCCAGGCGATACCCTCGGGCTTCTTCCGGCCGCCGACCTGTTCGTCGGCGATGGCGCCGAGTTCGTTGAGCCGCTCGTAGGTGATCGATACCGGCACCAGCAGCGCGTCGGCGACCCGGTCGCGGCGCACGGCCGCGGCCAGATAGTTCAGCAGGCCGTAGCGTGGTGGGCGGAGTTTCCCGGTGCGGGTGCGGCCGCCCTCGAAATACCACTCCAGGTTGAAGCGGCGGGCGAGCAGATACCCGAAGTATTCCTCGACGACCGCCTGATAGACGGTATCGCCGGCGAAACTGCGCCGGATGAAGATGGTGCCGGTCCGCCGTGCGATCGGGCCCATCGGCCAGAACCGCAGATTCGCCCCGCCGACGACATGGTTGGGCGGGAAATCATTGCGCGCCAGTACATCGCCCAGGACGAAGGCGTCCACATACGACCGGTGCGACGGCAGGAACACCAGCGGATACCGCCGGTTGAGATCGCGTAGCGCGGCCAGACCCGACTCGTCGCAGTCCACCTTCCAGGTCGACGCGTGCACCGGGCGCATGGCCTGTGTGAACAGGTCGGAAACGGTGCGGCTCTGCGCGGCGACCAGTTCGTTCAGGGCTTTCTCGGCGCGCCGCGCCACCTCCTGTGGATCGGTGCCGGTCTCGTCGGCGATACGTTCCAGTCGCCGCAGGAAATCCGGCGAGTCCATGATCTCCTCGGCCACCAGCCGCGGCACCTTGTAGCGGTCGCCGATCACGGTACGTTCCGCGCGTTCCAGCGCGACCACCGCGGCCCGCACCACCGCGCGCGCGAAGGGTTCGACGCTGCCGGTGTGGTGCAGCGCCGCCGCTTCCGGGTGGTTCGCGCGTAACTGCGTGAGCCGGGCGGGAGCCCCGGTCAGCACCAGATGCCGGTCCGGGGCCCGGCCGACCAGCCGGCGTTGCGCGAGCCGGTTGGGGCGGCGGGGGTTGGTGAGCAGGGCGAGATCGCCGAAGGTGACCCGGCGGACGCCGTCGCGTTCGGGTGGTAGCCACAGCACCCGCACGGGAACCACCAGTGGATCGTCGGTGCGGCCGGTGAGCCGGCCGGCCACGGCGGCGGCATCGAGATCGAGCTGGGTGACGGGGGCTCCGACGCCGAGTTCGGCGGCCAGGCCGCCTTCGGCGATCCATCGGCCGACCAGCTCGCGTTCGGTGCCCGAGGCCGAATCCACCAGCGCGACCACCGATTCCGGCGGATCGTCGGCCGGCGACGGTGTGCCGCCGGGGTTCTCGATCATGATGTGGGATCCTCTGCGTCCGATCGGAGGGGCTCGCGGCTGTGCTGTCCGAGGCGGTCGGTGCGCGGCTCGTTCGCCGGGAGCCGGTCGCCGGCGGCAGTGGAACTCGAAATTACTCCATGCGACCACTATGGACGGCTCGCGCGCCGCGCGGGGCGGGTTTGCCGCAGCTGTCGCAAGGCTCTGCCCGCCACAGTTGCCCGTCGTGGGAATCGGACAGGCGTACGTTCCGCGTGCGGGGCAGATAACGGCCTCGGGTATCCGGGGTTGCCGGATGCCGGCGTGCGATACCGGGCGACGATCATCAGCAGGATTGAGCCGACCTGTTCATCGGCGGTCCGAGGGCCCCGGTGAAGGAGGATCACCGGCATACCCGGTGCCGGTGGCAGCGGAAAAGGTTGCGATAGGCCTCATCGGGGACAGGGACTCGAAGTTGTGTGCGGCGCGTTCTGGTCCCTCAATAGGTTAGGCAACCCTATCTATTTTGGGAAGGGGGTGGGTCACTCTCGGGCCGGTCCACGCGGTGTTCGCCGCGTCCGGCCTATCCCTGGGCCACACGCCCGGTACATGGCTGCCATGCGGATTAGACTCGCCCCATGAGTGGTTGGGGCGTCGGGGATATCCCCGATCAGCAGGACCGGACCGTGATCGTGACCGGCGCGAACAGCGGCCTGGGCGCGGTCGCCGCGCGTGCTCTGGCCGGCGCCGGGGCGCAGGTGATCCTGGCCTGCCGGGACGTGGACAAGGGGCAGGCCGTCGCAGCCGAGATCGGGGATCGCGCGCAGGTCCGGCGACTGGACCTGGCCGATCTCTCCTCGATCCGCGAATTCGCGGCGGGGGTCGACGGTGCGCATGTCCTGATCAACAACGCGGGGGTGATGGCGGTACCGCTGCGCCGCACCGCGGACGGATTCGAAATGCAGATCGGGACCAACCATCTCGGCCACTTCGCGCTGACCGGCCTGCTACTCGGCAAGATCAGCGAACGGGTCGTCACGGTCTCCAGCGGGGCCCATACCATCGGTGCGATCGATATCGAAGACCTCAACTGGGAGCGCCGTCCCTACAAGCGCTGGCCCGCCTACGGTCAATCCAAACTGGCGAATCTGCTGTTCACCTTCGAATTGCAGCGCCGGCTCACCGCGGCCGGTTCGGCGAAACTGGCCGTCGCGGCGCATCCGGGTTACGCGGCCACCGGCTTGCAATCGCATACCGAATCCATCCTGGACAAGGTTATGGCGATCGGTAACAAACTTGCTGCCCAGAGCGCCGAAATGGGCGCCCTACCGGAACTTTTCGCCGCCACCGCGCCGGTCGAACCCGGTGGCTACTACGGGCCCACCGGACTGGGTGGGACGCGTGGATACCCGGGGCCCTCCGGCTGTTCCCAGCGCGCCAAGGACGAACTCGCCGCCCGTTCCCTCTGGGACCTCTCCGAACGGCTGACCGGGGTGAAGTTCGACTTCACCGGCTGAGGCGGCCCGCCGCGGGACGGCGGGAAAAGAAAATCACCGCGGGATGTCACACCTGGAGCGCGTGCGTCGTCGACACCACGAGACCGCACCACGAAAGGAACTCGAGATGGAACCCCGTATCGATCTCTTCGCCAACAAAGTCACCGCGAGCTACACCAAGCGCCTGGTCACCGCCGGAAAGGTGGTGGACGATTCCGGCCTGCCCAAGGAGGTCTACGAGCTGGTGAAGATCCGGGCGAGCCAGATCAACGGCTGCTCCTTCTGTGTGGATATGCACACCAAGGACGCCGCCCACGCCGGTGAATCCCAGGTCCGGATCAACCTGGTCGCCGCCTGGCGGGAAGCGACAGTGTTCACCGAGCCCGAACGGGCCGCCCTCGAACTCGCCGAGTCGGCCACCCGGCTGGCCGACGGCGGCGGGATCGGCGAGGACACCTGGCAGCGGGTGCGCAAACACTACGACGACCAGCAGATCGGCGGGCTGATCGCCGCCATTGCCACGATCAATGCCTGGAACCGGATCAACGCTATCGCCCACACGCCGGCCGGGAGTTACGAACCGGGACAGTTCTGAACGGGGCCGGGGCGGAATAGTGTTGAGCGTCACTTTATTTCACTCGATTCCGCCCCGGGCCCACCTGCGCGTTCCGCCGCCTGGTAGCCTGGCAAATCGTGCAGCGCGTGTATTTCTGGTTTAGCAAGCCGGCCCGGGGCGGGTCGGTCTGCGGCAACCACGCGCGCTGACCAGTACACCCCGAGCCGGATGACGACCGGCTCGACGGGGATTTTCTTTTCCGTGGGTCGGCCTGAACGAGAAGGACACCACCCACGATGACCATCGCAGTCGATATCGATGCCGACCACAGCGATCTGGACGACCAGCGAACCCTCAGCGTGAGCCCGCTGCGTTCCCCCGCGGAAGTGCGCCGCGTCCACGCCATCACCGATGAACACGCCGCCACGGTGCGCACCGGGCGCCGCGGCACCGTCGACGTGCTGAACGGCGCCGACGACCGCCTCATGGTGATCGTCGGCCCCTGTTCGGTGCACGATCCCGCGGCCGCACTCGACTACGCCCGCCGGCTCGCCGCCCTGCAGGAAACCCTGTCCGACCGGTTGCACCTGGTCATGCGGGTGTACTTCGAGAAGCCGCGGACCACCCTCGGCTGGAAGGGCCTGATCAACGATCCCCATCTCAACGGCAGCTTCGACGTCAACACCGGGCTGGGTATCGGCCGCCAGTTACTGCTCGACATCACCGCTATGGGCCTACCGGTGGCCTGCGAATTCCTCGACCCCATCACCCCGCAGTACATCTCCGACCTGGTGACCTACGGGGCCATCGGCGCGCGCACCGCGGCCAGCCAGGTGCACCGGCAGCTCAGCAGCGCGCTGTCCATGCCGGTCGGTATCAAGAACGGCACCGACGGTGACGTGCAGGTCGCGGTGGACGGGGTCCGAGCGGCCGCGGCCAGCCATGTCTTCCCCGGTACCGACCTGGACGGCCGGTCCGCGCTCATCCAGACCGCCGGCAACGAGGACTGCCACGTGATCCTGCGCGGCGGCTCCAACGGCACCAACTACGACGCCGCCTCGGTGGCCGACGCATGTGCGCGGCTGGAGAAGTCCGGGCTGTCGCAGCGGATCGTGGTCGACGCCAGCCACGGCAACAGCAACAAGGACCACAAACGCCAGCCGGTCGTGGTCACCGATATCGCCGAACGGATCGCCGCGGGCGAACGAAGTGTGGTCGGTGTAATGCTGGAGAGCTTCCTCGTCGAAGGCCGCCAGGACCTGACGCTCGGCCGGGCCGGCGATCTCACCTACGGTCAGTCGATCACCGACGCCTGCATGGACTGGGACACCACCGCCGCCCAGCTGGACCGGCTGGCCGAAGCCGTCCGCCTGCGCCGGGAGCGCTGAGAGTCCGGAAACCAGCCGCGATGCCGCGGGTCCGCCGGGACCCGTGGGCGCGGTGGTTCGGCCGGGTTCCGCAGGGCGGTGACGGCGACCTCGGCGATCCGTGCGTTCGGAGTGGGAGTTCAGACGCCGGCGGGCCATCCACCGGCCGGGCCGGGCGGATCGGTGTTCAGCCGGGCGGCCACCCAGTGGTCGCGGCGGGTACCGCGATGGTCGCTGCCCAGCCGGGCGAGCCCTTCGTACCGGAATCCGTGTGTGCGGGCGAGGGCGGCCGAGGCATGGTTGCCGACGTAGGCCCGCCAGTGGATACGGATCAGGCCCATACCTGCCGGGTCGAAGCCGAAATCGCAGGTCAGGGTAACCGCCCGGGACATGATCCCTTTCCTGCGGTATTCCGGGTGCAGCCAGAAGCCGATTTCGGCGGCGGTTTCGTCGCGCGGCCGGGTGCCCAGACTCACGGTGCCGAGTAACCGGCCACGCTCAGCTGTTCGGACGGCCCAGATCGGGCTGCGCGCCGCCCAGCCGTCCGCGACCGTTGCGCCGATGAACTCCTCGGCGTCGGCACGGCCGTAGGGCCACGGGATCGTGATCCATTCGGCGATCGCCGGATCCTGACAGGCCTCGACGATGGCATCGATATCGTCGGGGACCGGCCGGTCCAGCCACACCGCGCCGTCGGTCAGTGTCTGTTCGTCCACCCGCCCGATGTTCCCATTGTGGAGGTGTCCGCGGCAGCAGGTTTTCCGGGTGCGCCGCGTACGCGACGTCCGGCTCTCCGTAGAATTCGGGCGGTGGTAGCCGCGCTTCTCGCCGACCAGTTCGAATCGCATCGCGGGCATTTGCTGGCGGTGGCCTACCGGATGACCGGCAGCGTGTCCGATGCCGAGGACGCGGTGCAGGAGAGCTGGCTACGCCTGGCCGGGGCGTCGCAATCCCAGATCGAGGATCTGCGGGCCTGGCTGACCACGGTGGTCTCCCGGCTCTGCCTGGACCGGTTGCGCAGCGCTGCGGTCCGGCGGGAAAGCTATGTGGGGCAATGGCTCCCGGAACCGGTGGTGACACCGGTGGCCGCAGCGGGCGATTCCGATCCGCTGGCCACGGTGGTGCTGCGGCAGGAGTTCCGGCTGGCGGCACTGGTGGTGCTGGACCAGCTCACGCCGCCGCAACGGGTCGCGTTCGTACTGCACGAGGGGCTGGGGGTGCCCTACGGCGAGATCGCCACGATCCTGGATATCTCCACCGAGGCGGTGCGGCAGCTGGCGGCGCGCGCACGTAAGGCGGTCCGGGAACAGACACCGCAACCGGTCGCCGACGGGGAGCACGAGGCGGCGGTGCAGAAACTGCTGGTCGCGCTGAATACCGGCGATGCGCAGGCAGTCGCGGCCGTGCTGCATCCGGACGCGGTGATGATCGGCGATTCCGGCGGCACCACGCCGACCGCGCGCAATGTGATCGTCGGCCCGGACAAGGTGGCCCGCCTGTTCTTCGGTCTCATCCGTCGCTACGGGCTGGAGGGACAGGACAAGGATTTCCTCGCGACAGGGGTGGAATTCGTCCGGGTCAACGGTCAGCTGGGCGCGCTCGTCCGGGCTCACCCCGGCGACGAGACACACCCCGGCTTCCCGGCGCGAGTCATGGGTTTCACCGTGGTGGACGGTCTCATCCAGGGGACCTACGATATCGCCAATCCGGCGAAACTCACGGGTGTGCGGGTGCGCTGATTGCCCGCCGGCCGGCCGCGACGAGCCGCTGCCCGAACCTCTCGCGCTCGCGATGAGCGGTCGCCGGAACGGGTCGTAGGACCCGGCGCGGTCGGGCTCAGGCCGGTACCGGCCGGGTCCGGTCGGTGAGCAGCAGCGCCGCCATACCACCCAGCACGGTGCCCATCAGCAGTCGCTGCACCCGCAGCCACAGCCGCCGGCCCGCCAGGAAACGGCTCACCGTAGCGGCGGTGCACACGATGAGAGCGTTCACCGCCAGTGCCACCGCGATCTGCACCCCACCCAGGCACAGGCTCTGCAACCACACCGGCCCGGCCGACGGAGCGACGAACTGCGGGATCAACGCCAGGTACATCACCGCGATCTTCGGGTTGAGCAGATTGGTCACCAAGCCCATGGTGAACAAGCGACCGGCCCGGTCACGGGGGAGATCGGCGGGCGCGAACACCGAGGTCCCGCCCGGCCGCAGCGTCTGCCACGCCAGCAGGAGCAGATAACCGGCGCCGGCGATCTTCAGCGCCGTATACAGCTCGGGTACCAGCGCGAACACCGCCGTGATCCCGGTGGCGGCCGCAGTGAGATACACCGCGAACCCCGCGGCCACCCCGGCCAGGGAGATCAGTCCGGCGCCGCGGCCCTGCGATATCGTGCGCGAGACCAGGTACATCATGTTCGGGCCGGGTGTGAGTACCAACCCGAGCGCCGCCACCGCGACACCGGCCGCCGCCGAGATTTCGATCATTCCACGATGATCGTGAGCTCCGGCCGTCGTGTCGCGGTCCAGTCGGCATCTACTGGCCGTGCGGTTGCCTCCCGGGCAGGCGCAGGCCGGTGGGACGGCCGGTCGTGTTCGCCCTCGGCACGCTGTCGGCTTCCTCACCCGGCGTTGTCGGTGGCTTCGGGGACAATGGGCAGAAGTCGAGATGAGGAGGGCCCCGTGGCGGATGGGCCACTGATCGTACAAAGCGATAAGACTGTGCTGCTGGAGGTCGATCACGAGCTCGCGGATGTGGCGCGGCAGGCGATCGCACCGTTCGCCGAGCTGGAGCGAGCGCCCGAGCATGTGCACACCTATCGCATCACCCCGCTGGCCCTGTGGAACGCGCGTGCCGCCGGGCACGACGCGGAGCAGGTGGTGGATGCCCTGGTCAGCCATTCCCGATTCCCGGTTCCGCAGCCGCTGCTGGTCGATATCGTCGATACGATGGCCCGCTACGGGCGGTTGCAGCTGGTCAAACATCCCGCGCACGGGCTCACCCTGGTGAGCCTGGATGCTGCGGTACTGGCCGAGGTGCTCCGGCACAAGAAGATCGCCCCGATGCTCGGGGACCGGCTCGACGACGACACGGTGCTCGTGCATCCGTCCGAACGCGGGCATATCAAACAGCAGCTGCTCAAGATCGGATGGCCCGCGGAGGACCTGGCCGGTTACGTCGACGGCGAGGCCCATGCCATCGATCTCGATTACCACGGCGACCGCTGGCATCTGCGCGACTACCAGGAGATGGCCGCCGATTCGTTCTGGGCCGGCGGGTCCGGTGTGGTGGTGCTGCCCTGCGGGGCCGGGAAAACGATGGTCGGCGCGGCTGCGATGGCCCGGGCCAAGGCCACCACCCTGATCCTGGTCACCAATACCGTCGCCGGGCGGCAGTGGCGGCGCGAACTGCTCGCGCGGACCTCACTCACCGATGAGGAGATCGGCGAGTACTCGGGCGAACGCAAGGAGATCCGGCCGGTCACCATCGCCACCTACCAGGTGATCACCCGTAAATCGAAGGGCGAGTACAAGCACCTCGAACTCTTCGACAGCCGCGATTGGGGGCTGGTGATCTACGACGAGGTCCACCTGCTGCCCGCCCCGGTGTTCCGGATGACGGCCGATCTGCAGTCGCGGCGCCGGCTGGGCCTCACCGCGACACTGGTCCGTGAGGACGGCCGCGAAGGCGATGTGTTCTCGCTGATCGGGCCGAAACGCTATGACGCGCCGTGGAAGGATATCGAGGCGCAGGGCTGGATCGCGCCGGCCGAATGTATCGAGGTGCGGGTCACGCTGACCGATGCCGAGCGGATGTCCTACGCCACGGCCGAGCCGGAGGAGCGCTACAAATTGTGCTCCACCGCGCACACCAAGATCGCGGTGGTGAAATCCATCCTCGATCGGCATCGTGATGCCCCGACGCTGGTGATCGGCGCCTACCTGGATCAGCTCGACGAACTGGGCACCGCACTGGATGCCCCGGTGATCCAGGGGTCCACGAAGAACAAGGAACGCGAGGCGCTGTTCGAGGCGTTCCGCCTCGGGGAGATCCCCGTGCTCGTGGTGAGCAAGGTGGCGAACTTCTCCATCGACCTCCCGGAAGCCTCGGTGGCGGTGCAGGTTTCGGGAACGTTCGGCTCCCGCCAGGAGGAGGCCCAGCGGCTGGGCCGATTGTTGCGGCCCAAACAGGACGGCGGCCAGGCGCATTTCTACTCTGTCGTGGCGCGCGACACGCTGGACGCGGATTATGCCGCGCATCGGCAACGTTTCCTCGCCGAACAGGGATATGCCTATCGGATAACCGATGCCGATGATCTGCTGGGGCCCGCGTTCGGGGCGAACGACCAGTAGGATCCCGCGGATTCGACCGACTGTAAGGGGTGGCGAAGTGCGGCACTTCGACTTCGCGGTGGACCGCCGGCATGTGCAGGCGGTCAACGAAGTGGTCGCGGGGCGCCGCCGGGTGCGCCTGGCGGCACTGATCGCGACGCTGGTCTGCGCAGCCGCAACCGCGTACCTGGTGCGATTGGGGCATGTCTGGTCCTATCCGCTGGCACTGGCCTGCGCGCTGGGCGCCGTGACCGCACTGTGGGTCGCGTTATGGGCGCCGCGCCGCGCCGGTATCGCCCGGCTCTACGCCGACGGCGAGCTGATCCCGGCGGTCGTCTCCGGATTCCATTCTCGCGGCGCGGTACTGCTCGCACTGGTCGATGTGGCACGCCGTGATACCGGCGAGTCACGGTACGCACTCGTCACCAAGAAGGTGCGGGAGTTACCCGGTCACCGGTTCGCGCCGGGCGAACGAGTGCCGGCGATCGCGGTCCGTGGCGACCGGTCCGCGCGCTCGATCGGGGAGCGCTGGCTCCCGGTCGACACCATGCCGATCGCCTGGGGCACCCCCGACCGTGCCGTGATCGAGCGGGCCCGCGCGGCCATCGACGAGATCGAATGGCGGCTGCTCGCCGATAATCTCGCGCTGGCCGATCAGGTGCAGCGCAGTGCCACCAAACGCCTCCTGCTCGGCCCGGGGCAGTTACCGGAGGGGCTCGGCGCCTGACGTGTCGCGGGTTACGCTCGCGCGCGCCACATCCGGCGACACCGGCAGCGCGCCGGGGCGCATACGCCTATCGGGTGCGATCTGCGACTAACGTCGTCGAACGGGGTGGTCGCTGTGATCGTATGCCGAACCACGGAAGGTGGAAAACGCATGAAACTCACCCGCCGGCTGATCGCCGGGGTGGTTGTGCTGTCGAGTCTGTCCCTGGCACCCGCGGTAGGGCACGCCCAATCCGCGAACCTCGCCGGTGCCGACGGACTGGGCGATCCCTACTTTCCGCAGGACGGCAACGGCGGGTACGACGTCGGGCACTACGAGGTCACCCTGGGGTACGACCCGGCCGGTCACCAGCTCACCGGGTCCACGCGTATCGATGCGCATGCCACCCAGCCGCTCACCGCGTTCAACCTCGATTTCGACGGGCCACCGGTGAGCGCGGTCCGGGTGAACAATATGCCCGCCGGTTTCGTCCGGCAGGATCCGCACGAACTCGTCGTCACCCCGGCACTGCCGCTGCTGCCGGGACTGCCCTTCACTGTCACCGTCGAGTATGCGGGTGTCGCCGCCGATACTGCCGGTGAAGGCTGGACCTACGCCCCGACCGGTGGCGCTTTCGCTGCGGGACAACCGCATTCGGCCGCGACCTGGTATCCGCTCAATGATTCCCCCCGCGACAAGGCCACTTTCACCCTGCACGCGACCGTCCCGGCGGAATGGGAAGTGATGTCCGGCGGTGCCCGGGTGCGCGATGAGGTGCGCGACGGATTCCGTACGGTGAGCTGGGAACAGCGGCATCCGGTGATCGGCTATCTCACCACCGTCGCCATCGACAAGTTCGAGTATCTGGAGCAGCGGCGCGCGAACGGTACGCCGCTGTTGAGTGGGTTCGCGCCCGGTGCCGAGGAACTGCGCGCACACGAGCAGCGACTGCCGGAGGTGCTCGATTTCACCGAAAGCCTGTACGGCCCCTACCCGTTCGACAACGCGGGCGGTATCTATCTGTCCGCCCCGCTACCGTTCTCGCTGGAAACCCAGACCCGGCCCGTCTACGCCGACTGGGCCGACCTGAACACGGTGGTGCACGAGGTGGCACATCAGTGGTGGGGTGATTCGGTTTCGGTGTACAGCTGGTCCGATATCTGCCTGAACGAATGCCTCGCGAGCTATACCGCCGACTATCTGTGGCCGGAGCGGATGGAGGGCGTCGATGTGGACGCCGAATACCGGGACACGCTCCGAAAGGTGATGGACAAACCCAAGTTCTGGGCGGTACCGCTGCAGGATCCAGGGCCCGAGAAGATGTTCACCTCGGTGTACTACCGCGGCCCGTTGTTCCTGCATGCCCTGCGTAAACAGCTGGGGGATGCGGTGTTCTTCGGCGCCTTGCGGGAATTCGTGACCACCCACGCCTACGGTCACAGTTCGATGCCGGAATTCCGTGCCTTCATGCAGTCGAAATCGCCGGTCGATCTGACCGGGTTCTTCGATGCCTGGTTGCACGGCACGACCCCACCGCCGGATCAGTACCTCTATCCGGGCAACCTGCGCGGCTGACCGGCGACGGCTATTCCAGTAGTGCGACCGACGAGATCCGGTGCAGCGTGAACTGCCGGACTGCACCGGTGACCGCGTCCAGCGCTTCGAGCTGACCGTTGCCGACCCGCACCGGTTCGACCACCCGCTGGATTGCGGTGCCCTTCGCGTCGACGTAACCGATATGCACCTGCCGATGCACCCGCGCGGCGAGTTGTAACAGGGCCAGGGCGGCGGCTGTGCTGGTGCGGCTGCCGTCGCTGCGCACCGTTTTCCCGGAGGTCGCCCCGGCGGCGCGCTCACCGGCCCGCAGCTCGGTGACAAGGAGTTCCAGTTGTTCGGTGGTGGGCGGCGCGGGGCGGTACGGCTGGCGGGCCAGCGGGCGCACATTGATCCGCGCCCCGCGCTGCCGCAGATCGACTATCGCGCCGGAGGAATCCTCGCCGGCGGGTGCGAAACCCGCCGAACGGAGTTCGTCGAACAGTTCGCCCAGTGGTGCCTGGGAGATTGCCACCGTCGGTGCGATCCCACGCAGCGCCAGCGTATCCGCCACCGGTGAGGCGAGTACCTGGGCCAGTAGTGCGGGATCCTCGCTGCGGACGAACGATTGCGCCATCCCGGCGCGTAACCGGCCGTGGCGGCGCGCCACATCGTCGATGAGGTAGGTCAGTGTCTGCGGAACGGGTGTGCGGGAATGGCGTTCGAACAGGTGGTGTAGTTCCGCGGCGGTGAGTCCTGCATCGAGTGCCCGGCGCAGTGAGGGTTCCGACAATCGGTAGACTGTTGCGGCTCCCGCCGATTCCACATCGGCGACCAGGGCGATGCGCTGCTGTAGTTCGGCGGTGAGCGGCCCGGGCGCCACCACTGTGAGGTCCGCCTGGACCAGCACATGGTCGACAGGGTCGGGCAGCGCCGCCTCGAGTGCTGCTTCGGCGGCCGACAGGGATTCGGTGAGCAGGGCATGTCCGGCGGCCGTGAGCGCGCCGCGCCCGACGAGACCCAGCGCGGCCGCTTCGCGCAGTGTGTTCTCCACGACCTGCCCTCGGTAGAGCCGTCGTCTCCGGGGTGCGCGCCAGGCCAGCAGCCGGCCGATATCGGCGGGCGCCAGGGCCGTACCCGAGGGTTGTTCGGCGAGGATCCCGAGCACAGTCCGGCGTTCCCGGGCCGCGTAGGGGACCCGCAGTTCGTGCGCGAGCGCCGCCAGCGGTTTGTCGGCCGCATCGCGCAGGCCGATCATCCAGGGGTAGCGGTCCAGTTCCAGCCAGCTGTGGGCCAGCGGTACCCAGCGGCGGGCGGGCGGGGCCTCCAGCCACGAATCGGCGGCGGGGGTGGGCGCCCAGAATTCGTCGGCATCGGCCTCGGGCGGGGGATCGGGAAACCCTTTTTCGATCAGTTTCGCCGCCGCCAGCAATTCCACCAGCAAACCGGCGCGGGATTCCTCGATACCGGCGGCGCGGGCGATCCGGCGTATTTCCCGTACTCCGAGGCCACCGGCGCGCAGCGCGGGGGCCGGCGCCTGGCCCAGCACCTCCACGATCGCGGCGCAATGCCGCAGCAACTCGCCGACCTCACCGGCGCCCACACCGTCCACTTCGGCGAGGGCATGCACGGTGACCACCGGTTCGGGTGGGGTGAGGCGGCGCGGATCGGTGACCGGTTCGCCCCGCAGTGACTGCCCCACGGCGGGCGGCAGCTCCACCGTCTCGTCGTCGATCCGGCGTAGCAGGCGGCGGCTCAGCAGCTGCGGAACCGGGCGGTCGGCCGGGGCGCCGGGTGCCGCGTCGCGGGTGCGTCCCCGCGGACCGGTGTCGGCCAGTTTGTCCAGCAGGGCCCGTTCGGCGGGCGGCAGGCCGGCGAGCGCCGCCGCGATTTCCTGCTCGTCCGGGGTATCGGTATCGGTTCCGCTACCCAGCGGCCACGGCAGGGCCTCGGCGACGGCGGGTACGAGCCGGATGCGGTCGCCGGAGAACCAGACCAAGGCCCGGTCGGCGAGTTCGGTGAGCGCCGCATCCACCGTCGCAGCCTTGGCGCGGGCGCGTAGCGCGCGTTTCAGCTCCGTACGCGTCGGCGGCTCGTTACCGGCCGCGGTGTGTGCGGCCAGTGCCTCCACTACCCCGAACGCCGCTGTGTCCAGATCATCGGCGGCCCGCAGCACCGAGGCGCGCTGTTCGGCGCGGGTGGCGAGCACCGCCATCGAAGCGGGCAGCGGTACCGCGAGATCGGGTCGCCGTTCGAGCAATGCCACCAGTTGGGCATCGGAGCGGCCGCCGAGCCAGGCGGTATACGAGTCTGGGCCGGTCATCCGGTCCAGATTAGGCCTATCTCCGCCGTCGGTGCCGACCTGTGTGCCGGAACCGGGGCAAGTCGCGGGAAACCCCGGCCCGCTGACGTCGGTTGTCGTGCGAGGCCGCCGGGTGGACATGCCAGAATGAGTGCGTGGTGAACAAATCGAAGAAACCCTACGTCGACAACGGCTGGCCCGAAGTGGGTGACGGCGAGCACGCCGTGACCGAGCTGTCGGCGACACGTGCCGGTAACCTCTCGCCGTTCGGCGAGGACACCGAGTTCCCGGTGGCTGCCGAGCAGCTGCCGTACGTGCACCCGCATACGGTGATCAACCGCTGAGCGGGCGGAACGAAAGAACCCCGTATCCGAAGCCTCGGATACGGGGTTCTTTCGTAGTAAGGGTAGGGGTGCCGCTCAGTTCGGCAGCAGGCCCTTGTTGGCCTCGTAGAAGCCCAACAGCGCGGGATCCAGCTGCGGGGTGCCGGCCTTGACCGCCTCGAACAGGTCGAGCGCGGGCTGCGGTACCTGAACACCCTGCGCCTGAACGGTGGCGAGGGCGCGATCGACCGCGGTGTAGACCTCCTGGGTCTGCGTCTGGGCCGGGGCCTGTGCCTGCTGCGGGGCAGCGGGGGCGGCCGGTGTGCTCTGGTTCTGGGTCTGCACGGCCGGGGTATCGGAGGGCACGTCGCGCGGGGTCGAGCCGCTGCTCAGGCCCAGCGAGGAGGAGCAGGAGGGCCAGGCGCCCCAGCCCTGCGAGGCGAGGACCTTTTCTGCCACGGCGATCTGCTGTTCGCGGCTGGCCTGGTTGGCGGTGGGCGCGTACTCTCCGCCGCCGTGTGCCTGCCAGGTGCTCTGCGAGAACTGCAGTCCGCCGTGATAGCCGTTGCCGGTGTTGATGCCCCAGTTACCACCGGCTTCGCACTGCGCGAGTCGATCCCAGTCGGAGTCGGGTGCCGCGCTGGCGTTACCGGCGAGGGCTGCACCCGCACCGCTCATCATGGCGCCGGTGACGGCAACCTTGGCGACAGTGCGACCGGTATTGGTGGGCTTGCGATGGCGTCCACTCATTCGGGTTCGTCTTCCTCTCGTACGCACCTGCGAGGGATTCGCTCGGGTCCAGGCTGAGAGGGTGCCCGTCCCGCCCTCGCCCCTGTCGTTTCCTTGGGGTCCGGTACCCGCGGGGCGAGGTTCGGTGCGGCGGGCCGGTGGGCCGGTGTGCCCGGCTGGGATAGACGGTACGACGGATCCGGCGAAAAATCACTTTTTGGTAACCGGCGTGTGCGGCAGGGTTGCGGAGTGGTCACAACGGGCTCTCGAGGACTCTGCGCAGCTAGTGGGCTCGCGCTGAGGGGTGTCAACTCCCCGCAATAGGCGTTATCATTCCGTTATGTGATTATCATCACACAACGGTTTCGGGCGGAGATTCGCCCGGGTATCGCACAGAGGTCACCTGGATCGCCGGCCGGACAGCAGCGCGAATGCCAGCGCCAGCACGAAACCCAGCGGGGTCAGAACCATGGCGCCCAAGTACAGCCACAAACCGGGCTTGCCGTCGGTGAGGATCGGCGTGAGGAAGATCGCCACGATCGCGAGCAGCCCGAGGACGAACAGGCCCAGCGCCAGCCGCAGGAGCCAGTTGCCGGGCGTGCGCCCGGGCGGTGGGGTGGACGGCCGGGGATCAGCGGGGTTGGTCACCTGTCGACGGTAAAACTGATGTGCTGGCGTCCTGCCCACCGGGGTAGACTCGGGGACGATCTCGCGTCCTGCATGCTTGCGGGGCGCGTTTTTCGAGTGCAGGCAGAGCTTTCGAGAGAAGGCAGTGGCCCGCCCACCAGCGGGTTTCAGCAGACATGTGCGCCGGGCCCGCGGGCCGGGTGCCGAACGACGAACGGGTGAGCGCAGTGCCGACCGGCAAGGTGAAGTGGTACGACGTGGAAAAGGGCTTCGGCTTCCTTTCCCAGGACGAGGGTGAGGACGTCTACGTCCGCTCGTCCGCGCTGCCCCAGGGTGTGGAAACGCTGAAGCCCGGCCAGCGGGTGGAGTTCGGGATGGCGGCCGGACGCCGCGGCCCGCAGGCGCTCAGCCTGAAACTGGTCGAAGCGCCGCCGTCGGTCCGCCAGAACCAGGAGCGCCACGCCCGCAAGGAGCCCGTGGCCCGCAAGCACAGCCCGGATGAACTGCACGGCATGGTCGAGGACATGATCACGCTGCTGGAAGCAAAAGTGCAGCCGGATCTGCGCAAGGGGCGCTACCCCGACCGCAAGACGGCGCAGCGCATCTCCGAGGTGGTGCGCGCGGTCGCGCGGGAACTCGATCGCTGATCCGAGCAAACCAACCGGTAGCGGGCCGGTCCGGGCATCCGGACCGGCCCGTCCGTGTATCAGGCGGTTTTGATCGACCAGATCGCGTGCGGAATCGAGAACTCCCGGCCGGTCTCATCGATCGCGATGATCATCACCTGCAGCTCCACGCCGATCAGCTCCAGACCCGGCTCGGGATTCGAGTCGATGGTCAGCGCCCGGATATCGTCCGGATGGTCGCGGTAGCTGCTGGGCTTCTCGACGACCTCGCCGTTCTCGTCCGCATACAGCGGTAGCAGTTCCCACGGGGTGCCCACGACCTCCGACGGCAGCGAGATCTGTAGCGGATTACCCGCCGGGACCTCCAGGAATACGGTGTCGCCCTGTTCGCAGTTCTCCATCCGTACGGTGCAGAAGTAGAACGGCGGCACGGTGACGGCCTCGCCGTGCGCGTACGCGGTGAGTTCCGGTTTATGCGGCTCGGCGTCGCGCGCCAGCAGCCAGACCACCCCGGCGGTCCCGGCCACCAACACCAGGATCCCGGCCAGGGCCAGCGCGAGAGTCGTGCGGAATCTGTTCGTACTCACCGGGCGGTTTCTCCTCGTGGGTGGTCGTGGTGCGGTATTTCCTGTTCGGCGTGCAGCGGTCGGCGGCCCCCGAATCCGGGCAGCAGGCTGTGCCCGCGCGAACTCAGCACAGTCTGGACCAGGCCCGCGGCGAGAACGGCACTGACCACCGCGAAACCCTTCCAGTAATCGGTCGGCAGCAGTACTCCGCCGGCGCCGCCGACCACCCAGCTCAGCTGCAGCACAGTCTCCGAGCGGCCGAATCCGGACGCGATCGATTCCGGCGGCAGATCGTCCTGGATGGATGCGTCGAGTGAAACCTTGGCCAGCGCGCTGGCGCCCGCCGCGACCAGCGCGGCCAGCGCCGCCCCGAACAGGTTGTCCAGAATCAGCGCGGCGGCCGCGACCGCCGTGCAGGCCAGGGTGCAGTTCACCACGATCAATGAGGGCCGGCCCAGTCGCAGCCGGGCGCCGGTGGCGTTACCGGCGAAGTTACCGACCGCCGCCGCCGCGCCGACCAGCCCGAGCATCGCCGCCTGCTGGACCGGCCGGTGTTCGGTGGCCTTGGCAACGAAGGCGACGTAGA
Source organism: Nocardia carnea (assembly GCF_029868325.1). Taxonomy (GTDB): domain Bacteria; phylum Actinomycetota; class Actinomycetes; order Mycobacteriales; family Mycobacteriaceae; genus Nocardia; species Nocardia carnea_C. The sequence goes on along the minus strand of NZ_JARWNW010000110.1, from coordinate 12,179 downwards.
AGGTCAGGAACCCGGTGAGTATCCGGATACTGCCGTTGCCCCACAACCCGGTGACCACCGCCCGGCCCAGCGGTTGCCGGCGCTTACGGGGCGGTACCGCGGATTCGCGGCCGGGTTGCAGCACTTCGGTCTGCGGGTCGTCGCCGTGATAGCTCAGTGTTGCCGGGACCTCGCCCTCGGTGATCTCCACCCAGCGCGGAATCTTCCAGCTCAGGTAGGCGCCGCCCACCGCGATACCGGTGGCCAGGATCAAGGCCCCGGTCGAACCGGTGAGCGCGGCGACGGCCCCGGCTATCCCGCCGGCCCCCAAGGTGCCGCCGACCAAACCGAATACGGTCAGCCGGGAATTGGTGCGGACCAGGTCGATATCTGGTGGTAGTACCCGTGGCGTCACCGCGCTCTTGAGCACGGCGAACGATTTGCTGAGCACCATCATGCACAGGGCCAAGGGGTACAGCACCCAGCTGTCGAAACTGAAGATCAACACCACCGCTACGACCGCGCGAGCCGCGAACGAAGCCGCCAGCGCCAAGCGGCGCCCGGTCTGCAACCGGTCCAGCGCGGGCCCGATGAGCGGCGCGATGAGTGCGAACGGTGCGATGGTGATCAGCAGATACAGCGCGACCTTCGATTTGCTCTCCGCGGTCGCGCTGGCGAAGAACAGGGTATTGGCCAGGGCCACCGCGATCGCCGCGTCCAGCGCGAAATTGGCCATGGTGGCGTAGGTGAGCGCGGTGAGCCCCGATTTATCGGCGCCGTCGGCTTCCGCGGCACGCCGGAAGGTGGCGATACCTTTCCCGGTGAGCTCGCGGCCGCGCATCGCCGCCACCCGGGTGACGGTGAGCTTGCGGGGGAGTCGTCGGCCGTCGGAGTCCTCGGCGTCGAAGCCTGCGCTGCGGTACTCCTTCGTGGGCTCGCCGGTTCCAGGGTGGTCGGGCCCGGGCTCATGCGGTTCGCCCGGGACCGGCTGCCCGGGTCCGTACCCGGTGCCGGACGCAGGATCGACCGTCGAGCCCTGAGGCAGGCGATCGCCGCCGGGCGTGGCGCCGGCAGTCCGGCCCTTCTCGGCCCCATACCGGCCCCGGCTCACCGAGGTCGGGGGGATCGCGTCCGCACCGGGCTGCCCGGTCGCATCGAAGCGGCGCGTCGACTCGTCGAAATCGAAGCGGCGACCGGGCTCGGCAGCGGGCCGGCGCGGTCCGCCCGGGCCCTTGTCTCCGGGGCGGTATCCGGGATCGGCCGGGCCTGCGGTGCCGGCGTCTCCCGGTATCCAGCGGTCACGCCCAGGGCCATCGAGTGGGCCGGGCTCGCTCCCGCTCCCGGGGGCGGGTGGTGTCCAGCGGTCACGTCCGGGGGCGTCGAGTGGGCCGGGCACGCTCCCGGCACCGGGGGCGGCCGGTGTGCGCGACGTGGTGCCGGCGACGAAGTACTCGTTCTCGCCGGCCTGCGGCTCGGATTCGGTTCCGCGCCGATAGCCCGCGCGGTCCGCAGAGTTCGTGGCCCACGCACCCCGTGCGTCGCGTCGCTGACCCGGCTGCCACTCCGGTGCACCGGAATCGGCACCGGACCGGCCGTCTCCGCCGGTCTGGGCGGCCCCATGCCCGCCGGACCGCTGCGTGGAACTCCGCGACCCGCCCAGCACGCCGAAGACCCGGGCGAAACGGCTCACTCGCCCCGGCGCGGAAGGTTCGCCGGCTGCCGGGGGGACCCGGCCGGCCTCGCTCGGTACCGAACCGCCGTGACCACGCGCAGGGTCGGGGTCGTCGAGCGGAAGCGGCCGGGTCGGGGGCGGGGTGGGGCGGGTGTTGCCGGGGTCGGGTTCGCGATTGCGGTGTGGCACGTTCGGCGGGGGGTAGCGGTCGAAACCTGGATGCCGCTGGGGTGGCGGAGACTCGCCGGCGGGCCACTGACCGCGATCGGAACCGGAGGGCTCGCGGGAAGTGGGCACTCCTCAATTCTGGCCCACGGCGACCGCGGCGAAACCCCGCCCTGTTCAGGGCGGGCCGAAAGTGAGCTGTATCGCTTCCACGCCGGCGCGGAATCAGGCCGGTACGAACCGGACCTCGAAGACCGTCGGCCAGTACTTTCCGGTGATCAGGAAACGATCGGTGCCCGGGATCTGCGCGATTCCGTTGAGGACGTCGGCGCCCGCGCGCTGATCGGCCGGCAGCAGCCCGGCCGTATCGATCACCGACAGGACACGCCCGGCGTCCGGATCGATCCGCAGGATCTGATCGGTGGGCCAGGCGTTGGCGTAGATCGAACCGTCCTCGGCGCATTCCAGTTCGTTCAGGCGGGTATCGGTGTGGCTGGTCAGGGCGACCGAACCGGTCACAGCGAAGGTGACCGGATCGCGGAAGGTGAGAGTCGCGGATCCGTCGCTCATCACCAGCCGCCCCTCCTGATGGCACAGCCCCCACCCCTCACCCTGGTACGGGACCCGCCGTCTTTCGGCCAGTGTGTGCGGGTCGCGGGCGAAGGCGACCCCTTCCTTCCAGGTGAGCTGCCACAGCGTGTCACCGGCGAGGGTTATGCCCTCCCCGAAGAACGGCGGTGGCAGCTCGACGCGGGCCAGCTCCGTACCGCTGGACCGGTCGATACTGCGCACATCGGACTGCCCGACCATGCCGGTGCCCTCGTACAGGACCGCACCGTCGATTTCGAGGCCCTGGGTGAACGCCCCGGGATCATGTGGATGGGTGGCGACTACCTCGACAGTGCGGCGCTGCGCGGTGTCGTCGGCATTTGCGCAGGCGCCCGGCACGAGCAGGCAGACCAGCGCGGTGACGACCCAGGTACGCCGAGTGTGCTTCATACGGCAAAATGTAGACCGTGAGCGCAGTATCTGTATCGGACACCGACGTACGGTCGATCCTGGCGGCGGCCGTCGACCTGGCTCGTCGTGCGCTCCTGGAGCTGGAACCCTCCGGGGTCGGCGCACATGTCGGCGTCCGCGCCGAGAACGAATGTGCCGCCACGCACTGCTTCGAGGCGACCCTGCCCGGCTACCACGGCTGGCAATGGGCCGTGGTGGTCGCGGCCGCCCCGGACACCGACCGGGTGACGGTGAGCGAATCGGCGCTGCTGCCCGGCCCCGACGCGTTGATCGCGCCGGAGTTCGTGCCGTGGGAGCAGCGGGTCCGGCCGGGCGATCTCGCCCCCGGGGATCTGCTCGCACCACCGGCGGACGACCCGCGTCTGGTGCCCGGCTACACCGCGACCGGTGATCCGGAGATCGACGAGGTCGCCTTCCAGGTCGGTCTGGGGCGTAAACAGGTCCTCAGCCTGGAGGGTCGCGTGGACGCCGCGCAGCGGTGGTACGAGGAGTACGGCCCGGACACCGATATGGCGAAAGCCGCGCCCGCCTCCTGCGAGAGCTGCGGTTTCTACGTACCACTCGCCGGTGCATTGCGCGCCGCATTCGGTGTCTGCGCAAATGCGATGGGCGCCGACGGCCATGTCGTGCATATGGGCTACGGCTGTGGCGCGCATTCGGAAACGCCACTACCGGCCGGAGCCGGGTCGCCGCTGTACGAGGCCTACGACGATGCCGCGGTGGAGGTCTACCCGGCCGCATCCCCGAAACCTGCGGAGGCCGGGTCCGCCTCTGCCGCCGCGGCGGCGCCCGTGGAATCCACGGCCTCGAGCGCGCCTGTGGAAGACCAGCCGATGTCCACCACCGAACAGCGGGACCCCGAGACCGTAGGCGCCGAACCGGGGGGCGCGACCGGCGCCGTGCCCGAGCAGTCGAGCAGTTCGGCGCAGGATGCCGGTGCGGAGACCGGCGCGGCCCCGGTGTCCACAGCCGTTGCATCGGAACCGGGGAACGAGGACGCGGGTTCGCCGGCTGCCCCGGACTCCGGAGCCGCTGAGTAGATATCGGAAAGCCCTGTGGAGCAGCAACCACCCGCGGAATCCCCGGATGCTGAACGTGAGTTCACAGGGAGTCACGTCGGTGGGGACCGATCCCGGGCGGCCCGTACCGACGCCGAGCGCACCGAGTTCGTCGGCGGCTACCCGAGCGGGCGCTGAGCCGATCCCGGAGCGCACCACCGCCCCCGATACGGAGGCCACTGTGGCGGAGGACGCGAGGAAACGCTCCGCGCACCTCGGCGACGCGCTTGGAGGCTCTCGAACGGGTCAGCAGCCCGCACCGCGCACCGGCCGGTGCCCGGGATCCGGTGGCGGAGGTGTGGTCGGGAAAGGCCTGGGCCCGGCAGGCAGATCTCGAACGGCGCTGCGATGCCGGTGGAATCGATGTGGCAGGGCCGCTCGCTGCGCCCGGGTGGGGCTTGCGGATCGCATCGTGTGGACTGGTGAATAGTGCAGGGTGACAGCAGTAATGGCGTATGAACCGATCGGGTGTGGGTGGCGCCGATGCCGGGCCGGAGCGGCCGAGGCGTGGGTTCGGCCGGACGTGCGTGGCGACGTACGCTGTGGCGGTGAGTGAGACCGGTGCGGTGGGCGATATGAGCGGATCGGCATCGTCCTCCGTAGAGCACGACTCCGCCGACCCCTTCGGCACCGCGCGGCTGCGCGCCGCAGTGCTGGCGGCCTGGCGCGATTCGCCGACCCGGTTGCGTGAGGACGCCGCGACCGAAGCGGATCTGGTACACGCCGGTTACCGCGACCGGCTGCTCACCGAACTGGCGCAGAACGCCGCGGATGCCGCGGCCGCGGCGGGGGTGCCGGGGCGGATCGTGGTGCGGTGCAGTGATCGGGTGCTGTCCATCTCGAATACCGGCGCCCCGCTCGGCCTGGCGGGTGTGCACGCCCTGACCGCGCTGCGTTCCTCCGGGAAAACCGGGGGTACCGGGGAAGTCGGGCGGTTCGGGGTCGGTTTCACCGCGGTACTCACCGTGAGCGAGGAGATCGAATTCCGGTCGACCAGTGGATCGCTGCGGTTCTCCCGGGCGGACACCCGGTCCGAGCTCGCGGCCGCGGGCGTCACCGTTCCGGAGGCGGAGGGCGGGTTCGCGCCACCGGTACTGCGGCTGGCCTGGCCGCACGCCGCGGCACCCGGCGCCGGTGCGGACAGCGAGATCGTGTTGCGGCTGCGACCCGATATCGACTCGGCGGCGCTGCTGGAATCCATGCGCGCCGAGGCGGTGGATCTGCTGTTGGAGCTGCCCGCCCTGAACGAGATCCGGATCGAGGACTTCGCGGTTCGGTCCACGGTCCGGGATCTGGGCGAGGCGGGTTTGCGCGAGGTCCGCATCGACGTGGCCGGGACCGAGGAGGTCTGGTGGGAGTACCGGACGGCGCGGGCGCGCTGGCTGGTACCGGTACGCGACGGCCGGCCCGTCGCCGTGCGACCCGATGTGCTGCGCGCCCCCACCCGCTCGGACGAGGAACTGTCGTTACCGGCGTTGCTGATCGCCGATATCCCCATGCAACCCGACCGCCGCCGGGTGCTGCCCGGTGCGCGGCTGCGTGAACTGGCCGCCGGGTACGCCGATTTCGCCCGCGCGCTGCCGCCCGCCGCGCGCCCGGTGCTGATCCCGGCCCCGGGGTTCGCGCGCAGCGAGGTGGACGGGCTGCTGCGGGAGTCGGTTCTGGAGGAGTTGCGCGATAATCCCTGGCTTCCGGTTCTTGCGGGGGAACCCGCCGCGGCGGATCGGTCCGAGCGGGTCGCGACTCCCACCCGCACCAGCGTTTTCCCCGATCTCACCGACGAACTGGCCGAACTGCTCGGTGATGTACTCGATCCACTGCTGATCCCGGACCTGTCCGGCACACGGTACGCGGATGTCTTGGCGACCGTGGGGGTGCACCGGATCGGTTCGGCGCGGGTCGCGGAACTGTCCGCGGGATTGGATCGGCCGCCGTCGTGGTGGTCCGCCCTGTACACCGCGCTCGAACCGTTCGTCACCGACCAGTTGGCGGTCGAGGAACTCGGTGCCCTGGCGGTACCGCTGGCCGACGGCCGGACGGTCACCGGCCCGCGCACGGTACTGCTGGACGACGAACTCGCCGCGCTCGCGGAGCCGATACCCGTGCACTGGGCACGGCTGGTGCATCCCGCGGCGGCGCACCCGCTGCTGGCCCGGCTCGGTGCCCGGCGGGCGACACCCGCCGATCTGCTCTCGGATCCCGCGCTGCAGGCGGAACTGGCCGATCATCCCGGCGACCCGGATACGGTCGAATCGGTACTGCGCTTGGCGGCAGTGGCCGATACGGCGGCCTTACCGTCCTGGCTGGGGATGCTCGAACTACCGGACAGCGCGGGCGGTACCCGCCCGGCCGACGAGCTACTGCTGCCCGATGCCCCGCTGATCGAATTGCTGGTCCCGGATTCGCCGTTCGGGGTCGTCACCACCGAGGTGGTCGAGAAGTACGGCGCCGCTGCTTTACGGGCGATCGGGGTGGGCTGGGATTTCGGGATCGTCGCCGAAACCGATCCCACCGGTCCCGACCATCATCTCGACGACGAGGAAACCTGGTGGGCCGGACTTTCCGAGGACCCGCCCGAGCTGATCGCGGTCCGCGATCTGGACCTGGTGGACGATGCCGCCTGGCCGGAAGCACTGTGGCGGTTGCTGTCCGACGAGCGGACCCGGCCGCTGCTCGGTGACACCGATGGGTACACCGCGTGGTGGTTGCGCAGGTACGCGCGGATCGATGGGGTCGCGCTCGGCGGCTACCGGCATCCGGCCGATACCGAATTCGCCGGACTGCTACCGGAACTGCCGATCACCGGGTTGTCCGGCCCGGACCTCGATGCGCTCGGCGGCTGCCTGGCCGACCCCGCCGCCCTGGACCGCACGCTCGCCGCAACGCTGCTCGAAGCGTTGGCGGATCCGGCGAAGACACCGGCTCCGGAAGTGGTGGCCCGGGTGCACGCACGCCTCGGCGCGGCCGTTCACCGGCTCGATATCACCGCACTGGACCCGCCCGACCGCGTACGTGCGCTGTCGGGCGCGGTCATCGACGCCGGGGACGCGCTGGTGCTCGACAAGCCGTGGTTCGGTCTGGCGGTTCCCCCGGACCGGCTGGTGGTCGCCGATTCCGAGACGGCGGCGGACCTGTCGGTACTGCTGGATCTGCCTTCGGTCTCGGAAGAGGTGGCCGCCGAAGTGCTCGGCGCGGGCCACGAAACCGGCTGGGATCACGAACCGCTCGGTGTGGTCCTGCGCCGGATGTTCCGGCTCGGGCCGCAGCCGGGCACGCTCCGGGTACACGATGACCTACGGGTCCGGCTGACGGGCGCGGTGACGCGGACGGTGCGGGTGCCATGGTGGCAGGACGGCGATACGGTGCATGTGCTGCGACCGGGTCCGGCGCACTGACAGCGGATTCCGGTGCTGCTATTCGGCGTGTTCGGCCAGCGCGCCGGCCAGTAGATCCAGCTGGGTGCGCACGCTTTCGCTGTCGTCGTCGACCAGCCAGCGCAATACGATTCCGTCGATCACGCTCAGGGTGAACCGCGACAGCTGCCGTACCGGAACTTTCCAGGTGCTGCCGGTGGCATCGCGGGCATGGTCGAGGACATCGGCAACCGTGGAATCGTTGAAGTCGTACTGTTCCCGGGCGATCGCCAGTTTGGCGGGCGTCTGCTCACCCTCCCGTAAGGCGTAGGTGGTGGTCTCGTAGGTGAGCAGCTGACGCTCGGGGGTGGCCTCGATATTGAGCCACATGAGTTCCAGCCCGGCGCGCAGCAGATCACGCAAGGCGGTGTTACCGCTGCCGGCCTGCTGCCAGACGGATTCGTTCGCGTCCACCGAATCGCGCAGCTCCATCGACAGCGCCTTGACCAATTCGGTCATCAGCGCGTCTTTGTTCTCGAAGCAGTAATGCACCACACCTAGCGATACGCCCGCCGCTTGGGCGACATCACGGGTGGTGACGCCCGCGACCCCCTTTTTCTCGGCAAGGCCGATCGCGGCCTCGATAAGGTGGGCCCGTCGTTCTTCGACGCTCAATCGGGAGGACACAGGAGCGAGTTTGGCGGTCCGGGTCCGAACAGTCAATTCCCGGTCGCGCTCTGCGAGACCCGTCCGGACCCGGCACACCGATAGTCGCGCGGGCCCGCTGCCTCGGATTATGTGCCGTCCGTGATCACAACCCGGTCTGCGCGCCCTTGTCGCCGCGGCGGGCGCCCCGGCGCTGTACGACGAAGATCAGGTAACCGAGCAGGCCGACGGCCAGACCCATCAGACATACCGGCCGCGCCGTCGCCCAGCGGTCGCCGCCCAACCAGACGACCACGGTGGCGATCGCGAACAATGCGGACCCCAACGCGAGTACCGGGCGCGGGTCGGTCAGCCACGGGGGGAACTGCGGGAGCCGGGCGTTCATCCGATCAGCGTAACCGCAGTACGCGCGCCGATTCGAAGCATGTCACGTAAGGTTCACTCTGTGAATACGGACTCGGATGTGCGGGCGCTGGCCAGCGACCTCTCGCTGGCAGTGGTGCGTTTGACGCGGCATCTACGGGGACGGCGTGCGGAATCGCAGATATCGCTGACCCAGCTCTCGGTGCTGGCCACGCTCGCAGGCGAGGGTGCCATGACGCCCGGTTCACTCGCCGCGAAGGAACGCGTCCAGCCCCCGTCGATGACGCGGGTGATCGCCTCGCTCACCGATCTGGGTCTGGTGGACCGCGACCCGCATCCGACCGACGGCCGGCAGATCATCGTCTCGCTGTCCCATGCCGGGCACGCCCTCCTCGCCGATGAGCGCAGTGCCCGGGAAGCCTGGATGAGTGACCAGCTCGCCGACCTGAACCCCGATCAGCTCGCCGTTCTCGAACAGGCGGTATCGATCCTCAATCAGATCGTCGCCGACTCCGAATAGTCAGCGGGCGGCGCCGTAGCTCGCCGCGAAGGGCTGGTCGCTGTCGACTATTTCGCGGCCGAGCGGGAACAGGGCCAGCGGAATGAGTTTGAGGTTCGCCCAGGCGAACGGGATTCCGACGATGGTGACGGCCAGCGCGATGCTGGTGCCGAGATGGCCCAGGGCCAGCCACCAGCCGGCGACCACGAACCAGATGATGTTGCCGAGCAGGGCACCCGCGCCCGCTCCCGGCTTCTCGACCGTGGTGCGACCGAACGGCCACAGCATGTAGAGGGCATTGCGCATGGCCGCGACCCCGAACGGGATCGTGATGATGAGAACGAAGCAGATCAGGGCGGCGACGAAGTATCCCAGCGCCATCCAGAAACCGCACAGGATCAGCCAGAGGATATTGAGCAGCAACTGGATCGGCTTCATACGTCAAGCATGCCCGAGTGGCGCGATATCCGCACCCACAGCGCGGTCCGTGTGGCCCGGCTTGGCAGGATAGGCGCGTGGCCGTGGTTCTCGATGTGGACAGTGCTGCCGATCCGCGGGTCGACGATTTCCGGGATCTGAAGGCAGCGGATCGCAGACCCGACCGTCCCGGCGGAAAGGGCCTGGTCATCGCGGAGGGGACCGTGGTGGTCCGGCGTATGCTCGACTCGCCGTTCCGGCCGCATGCCCTGCTCGGTGTGGACAAGCGGTGGCAGGAACTCGCCGCCGACCTCGCGGATTTCGATATCCCGTTCTACCGTGCCCCGGCCGAGGTGATGGCGCAGGTCGTGGGTTTCCACCTGAACCGGGGCGTCCTCGCGGTGGCCCACCGGCCGCCGGCCCGCGATTTCACCGGCCTCCTCGCCGACGCCACAACCGTCGCTGTACTCGAGGGCGTGAACGATCACGAGAATCTCGGCGCGATGTTCCGCAATGCGGCGGGACTGGGCGTGGACGCGGTGCTGTTCGGGCCCGGATGCGCCGATCCGCTGTACCGTCGGTCGGTGCGGGTTTCCATGGGGCATGCGCTGCGGGTGCCGTTCGCGCCGGTACCGGACTGGCCGGCCGGCTTGGATGTGCTGCGCGGCCGGGGCTTCCAGGTGGTCGCGCTGAGCCCCGACCCGGCGGCCGCGACCCTCGCCGCCGCGCTCACCGGCCGGCGGGTGGCACTGCTGCTCGGCGCCGAAGGCCCCGGGCTCACCGAGGAGGCGATGGCCGCGGCGGATATGCGGGCCCGGATCCCGATGTCGGCGGGCACCGATTCGCTCAACGTGGCCACCGCGGCAGCCATGGCTTTCTACGAGCGGGTGCGGGTCTCGTGACCCCCGTCGGCCGTCCCGGCTACGGCGACTACTCCGGCCCGGCCGGCGAACCGACCCCGTGGGCGGCGGGGATCACGGTCGCCGGGCTGGTCGCCGCACTCACCGCGGTCGGGGTGTTCGCCTTCGGCGCGGCGCTGACCCAGGTGCATCCGTTGTTCTCGCTGGCGGTGAACGCGGTCGCGGCGATCGGTATCGCGCCCACCGCATGGCGCTGGCGGCACCGCCCGGTGACCCGCTGGGTGCTGGCCGGCGCCGGGGTCGGCGTACTGCTCGGCTGGATCGGGTTGCTGGCCGGCATCTGAGCCGAACGCGGCAGGCTATTTCTCGGCGGGGACCGCCGCATCATGGCCGCGCAGCCAGGACAGCAGCCCCTTGCGTTCGTGGTCGACCCGAGTGCGTGGCGGACGGGGATCGTGGCGCGCGCCCTCGTCCTTGGGATGGAGCCGGAAACCGCAGACCCGGATATCGCCGGGGGTCACCGTGGGAGCGTCCGTCTCGGTATCCCGTTCGCTCGACTGCTCCGGTGCCGCCGAGGTTGTCGGGAAGTACCGGAAGCCGAGCCATTCGTAATTCGCCGTATCCGCGAAACCGGGCGGATCGAACGGCAGCACCAACGGATCCGGGAGTTCGCCCAGCCGCCACCGGATCGGATGCTCACCGGCCCAGTGCGGCCGCTCCCAGATATGCGGCAGACCCTGGTCCTGCAGGATGTTGAGGCGGGTGGAACTGAATGCCCGGCGCAATTCGCCGCGTTCCCAATGCGCGAACGAACCCCAGCCGTATTCGAGATCGAACGACACCAGATACGTATGCTCCTCGGCCAGCGGCCGCACCAGCAGGTCCGGGATCTCCGTCGGATGGACCCGGGCCGCATAAGGGCTGCACAGCAGGTTCAGGCCGGGATAGCAGCCGATGAACAGTTCGTCGGGTCGCGGTCCGGTGGCTTCCCCGAGAGTCGCCGATCCGGTCGGTTCGACCTCGAGATCGGGATGCAACTGCCGGGCCAGTGCGTAGGCCGCATCCGGGCCGGGGTCCGGGTCGGTACCCAGGACCGCAAGCGGGTCGGGCGTATCGACGTACCAGACCGAGGAAATCTTGGACAGCATCCACCCACCTCCGATAGCGCACGAACCGGGTCGTGAACTGCTCGGCGTGCACCTCGGCCTTGTCGGGGGGAGCCCCCGCGTCGACCGCGTCGCCGTACAGCGGAACTTACTCGCCCGACCGGGCGGATCGGGCGGTTGTCGCGGGAAACACGCCGGTTCGCGGCCGTTCAGTGACCCGAGCTGCGGACCCCGAGCAGTACGTCCTCCCACGACGGCATGGGCGCCTTACCGCGTTTGCTGCGCGAAGTGGATTTCGTGGCCTTGGCCGGCGCCTTCTTGGCGGCGGGTTTGGCGGCCGGTTCGGGGGTTTGTTTCGCCTCGGCGGGCTCGGGTTCGGCGGTATCCGCGTTCCGGTTGTCGCCCGCTTCCGCGGCGGGGGCCTCGGAAACGTCTGCCGCGGCAGCTCCGGTGGCCTGCTCCGCGGCAGGTTCGGCCGGTGACTCCGCGGCTTCGACCGGCGGGTCCGCGACCGGCGCGACAACCGGCTGTCCGGGTGCTACCGCGGCGGACTCATCGGTCACCGGGGCAGGTTCATCGGTCACCGGTACGGATTCGCCGTTTGCCGGGGCATATTCGCTGGTGGGCGGGGCCGGGGTGGCCTCGGGCTCGACGGGCTCCGGCTCGACCGGTGCGGCCGATTCGGGGGCGCGCGTCTCGGGTTCCGCTACGGGATACCGTGATGCGGGCGCGGGGTCGGCGGCACCGGAGGGTTCGACGGGCGCGGCAGCAACCGGCGCCTCCGCCGCGGGCGGACGGTGCACCTCCGCTGCCGGCGGCCGATACGGTTCCGCGGGAGCCGGCGGGGGAGTGGCGCTCGCCGCGCCGGTACCCGCGGGCAGGGCGGCCGCGCCGGTGGGCCGGCCGGTACCCGGCGACAACGGCGCCGGAGCGGGCAGCGTCGCGCGACCGCCCCCGGCGGCCGGGTTCGGGATGGGGGATATGCAAACAGTGGGTGTCCTGTTGTTGCTGAAGGCATTCT
>NZ_JARWNW010000109.1 GCF_029868325.1 Nocardia carnea | reverse complement strand
CCCCCCCCCCCAAAAAATATTTTGTTTTTTTCCCGGTGTGGCCGCGCGTCGGGGCCCCATCGGGGGGGGGGGGGGGGGGGGGCCCCCCCCACCCCCCCCCCCCCCCTTCCCCCCCCTATCGCGGGGCCCCCTACCTCCACTCCGGCCCGGCGAAGCAACGCCGCCGGGCCCGATCAGCTCAGACGTCGCGGGGCGTCGGCGCTACCGTCTGCCCGTGGCCCGGGTCCTGCTGGGCCCGCTGACGCTGTTCGGCATCGGCGGCCTCGAGACGTTCCTGCTGCGCCTCGTTCTCCTTCTCGGCGGCAGCGCGCTGCGATTCGCCCTTGTCCTGCTGTGCCTTGCCCTCGGTGCGCAAGGAGTCGTTGTCGAGAACCGCTCCCGCGGCCTCCTTGACCTTGCCCTTCGCGCCCTCGACGGCACCTTCGATGCCCTCGCGTGCGCTCTTGTGCTCGGCCACGATATCCACCTCCGAATCTCGGTTGCTCGGTCGGATATCGGCCGCGTACCCGGCTCCGGAGCCTTCAATCCGGCGGTAACCCGGGGATCGAGTGCCTCGGATCACCCGGTCAGCTGAAAGCGGCCTCCAGCCCGTCGAACCAGGCCGCGTCCTCGACCAGCCGGGCACTGCGCCAGCCGTCCGGAGTGCGCACCAGGTCGTGGTTGTACCAGCCACCACAGGTGAACTGCTTACCCGGAGAGACGATCATCGGATTGAAGAACATGGCGCGGACCTTCGCGGTGTCGCCGTCCAGTTCCACCGCGATATTGGAGATGAAATGCTGGGTCCGGGAGAACAAACCCAGCTGTTCGGTGAGCTTGGCGACGACCGTGTCCACATCCCCGGTGGGCCCGCCGGCCGTGCTGTAGTCGATCTGCGCGTCGGCGGTGAACACCGAGCGGTACAGCGGCCAGTCCTTGTCGTCGACGGCGGTGGCGTAGCGGGTGAGCAGATCGGTGATCTCGATCCGGTCGGCGAGCGTGCGTGAATCCATACCCCCCATACAACCGCACCGGGGCGGCGCTTCGGGTGGGATCGCCTCAGCTGTTCCGGCGGATCCGGCGCCACCACGGGCGCCGGGGCCCCGCCCCGCTCGCGCGGTCACGCTGCGGCTCCTGCACGGACGGTTGCGTAGTGGGCTCCCCATCGGCGGGTCCATCTGCGGCACGCCAGCCGGCGACCACTTCCTCGACGTCGGCCGGGGCGACCGGCACCTGCGGGCCGGTCGGCACCCGCAACCAGTCCACGATCCGCCGGTTGAGCTCGGCAACGGTGGCTCGCACCTGCGCTTCGGTGGTCAGCTCACGCACCGTTTCGGGCAACCGCTCCACCTCACGGCGTAGCTGCAGCGACGGTGGCAGGGCCACATCCCCGCTCACCCCCTCACGCCGGAGGTAATCCCGCAACCAGGAATTTTCGTCGTGGTACCGGCTCCCCGCACCGGGCAGCGGTTTCCCGGCGCCGGTGAGGTTCTGGAATTCGCCCCGCTCGGTGGCCTCGCGGATCTTACGGTCGACCCAGGTTTCGAAGTCGACTCCTGCGGGTTTGCGCTCCGACATGGTGCCTCCTCACCGTCACCCTCACGGTAGCGCGCAACCCACAGCGCGACGACCCCGCAGCGGGAGCCGGTGAGCGGCGCTCAGGCCCCGTTGGTGGAGCCGCTGCGGGCCCGCCCGGACCGCGCCTTGCGCCGTTCGGCCTGGAGTTCGGCGAGTTCCTGCTCCAGGATGTCGGCGACCCGGAACTGACCGGTGTCGTAGCCGTCGGAAGACCGCACGACCTCGAGGAACTCGTCGGTCTCCTTGTCACCGGACAACTTGCCCTTGGCACCCGATTCGCCCGAACCGTTACCCGCCGCGCCGGCCTGCTTGGCCCGGTCCAGCTTCCTGACGGCAGCGCTCGTCGAATTGCTGATCGGCAGTTTGTCGGTGACCTCGGCGTTCTTCACCGCGGGCTCGTCGAACAGCGGTGAATTCGTGGCCATCTCATCCAGCAGGGAACTCGTACGCCCGATCAGGCCGGAGGTCACGTCGGCGAGATCGCCCGCCCGCTTCTTCCCGGCGTCACCGGATTTGCCCTCCGAGCGAAAGGCCGACCCCGCACCGGCATTCTTCGCACCGGATTCGAGCGCCGCCGGTTGCGTCGCGGCGGTATCGCCGGTCGGCAGTGCCCGCGCCTCACCCGCAGTGGGATCGAGTTTCATCGTGACCCGCGGCAGGCTGTTGCGGATCTGCGCGGCCGGATCGGGCAACCCGCGGACCTGTTCGGTGGCCCGCAGAATCGCCATCCCGTAGCGGGCGCTGGCCGCGTCGTGGATGAGCAGCGCGACACCGATCATCACCGGCGCCACGGCGTGCACACCCACGTCGTACCAGTCACCCACCCGCAGATACGGATAGGTGTTGAGCCCGACGGTCAGGGCCAGCAGCGCGATCTCGGCGGCTGCGGTCTGCTTCCGGTTGTTGACCACACCCCATTCGGCCACCTTGTTGGTGCCGATCATGATGATGATCAGGCAGACACTGATCATCCCCTCCAGCAGGTAGCTGAACCAGAACAGGGGATCGCTGGGACCGGTGGGGGCGATGTTCTGCTGGACGTTGACCGCCGACCACAACATGCCCGCAGCGACCACACCGGCCAGTGCGCGCAACGACCAGGACCGATGCCGGTACAGCGAGGCCAGTTTGGCGTGCGGGCTGGATTCCCGGCGCTGCGCGGCGATGGCTTTACGGGCGAGCAAGAGGTCGCGCATATCCGCCTTCTCGATCTGCTCGGTGGTCTGCCGGGCCCGGTCGTTCGCCGCGGCGACGGCCTGGATCTCCTTCCAGCGTTGTCCGCGCTCTTGCTCGCGGATACGCTCGGCGAGTTCACGTTCGGCATGCAGCTCCGATTCCGACAGCGCCTCGGTGAGCGCGGGATCGAACTGGTAGGCCAGTCGGTTGCGGGCGTGTTCGACGCGCTGGGCCAGTTGCGTGACATCGTCCTCGATCGGCGGCTCGACAGTCATTACGGCTCCCGCCTCGGGTGATTCGATGGCAGACAAGTAGTCACGCCGGGGTACGGTACCGCCCTTTGCCGCGCGATGCACCGTCACGGTCGAAACAGCCGATTTCCATGGTCGTTCACAGGCCGTTCACGAGTTCCCGTGGCGGGGTCGCGGTTCCGGCTCCGGGGCCGCCGAACGCCCGTCACAATGCGCCACAGCGGCCAGGATCGCCCGGATCGCGGGCCCCGCCTCGGGGACCGGCACGAGCGGATAGACGTGGAAGGCGCCGGGCACCTCGGTGAAACGCACTGCCGAACCGGCACGTTCGGCGAACAGCCGCGCATCGGGGTGCAGGATGTCGTGGGTGCCCATATAGAGATCGGTCGGCGGTAATCCCTGCAGCGGGCCGTTGATCGGGCTCAACTCGGGGAGACCGAGATCATCCCCGCCGGCCCAGACCCGGCCCGCCTCCAGCAGACCGGGGCGCGCCAGCCACGGATCCACGGCTTCGACCCGATCGATCTCGGGATTCGACAACCGCAGATCCAGGCACGGCGAGAGCAGGATCAACCGCGCGGGCGCAGGCAGACCGGTCTCCGGCAGGGACTGGGCCAGCGTGAGCGCGAGGGTCCCGCCGGCCGAATCCCCGGCGACCACCACCCGCGCGGGGTCGAATTCGCTCAGCACATCCCGGTAGACCTCGGTCAGGTAGGGGCGCGCGTCCCGGTAGGTGTGGCGCGGAGCCAGCGGGTAGATGGGCACCTCCACCCGATGCCCCGCCGCGGCCAGCCGTCCGATGAACCGCCAATGCCACCAGCTGATCTCCCGGAAGAAACTGCCACCGTGCAGATAGATCACCGCGGTACCGGATTCCCGGCCCGCCCGCGGCACCACCGTGTAGCTCGGAAAACCGCCGACGGTACGGCAGGCGATCGAGTAGCGCCGCCGCAGTCCCCGGGGCGGCGCGTGATCTCCCGGCGGCCCGGCCATCGCCACCCGCGCCTTCTCGGCAGTGTCCATACCGCGCTTACGGGACAGCCGAAGATATACCGACACCGCCCGGCTACGACGACCGACCATCAGCTCTCCTCGCTCGGCGCACAGCGCTCCCCGAACGGCCGGACCATATCGCGGTGCGGCCCACTATCCGGCCACGCTACCGTCACTGCATGTGCGACGACAGGGACCACCGCTACCGCACCCACTACGTATGCCCGCCATGCCGGATCACGCAGAAGCGATGGGTTCCCACATCACACGGCAGCGCAGGGCCGCCCCGCTGCCCCCGGTGCTCGACCGAAATGCACAACGCCGGCCACGATTTCGCCGCCCCACGCCGGCACGACAGCGCGGGCTGGTCGGTCGTGGCCGCGGTCCTGGCCACCGGCCTGCGCTACGACGGCTACGAACCCTGCGGCTGCGGCCGCGAACCGAAACCCCGGCCCCGCCCCCGCGCCGAACTACGCGCCTCGCTCGACGGGGCAGCAGCCCGCCACCACACCACAACCGGCGAGGCACTGTCGGCCCGCCCCCCGATGAGCCTCACCTGACCGGGCGCCCCTGGCCCGACGTTTACCGAGCAGCACCGCCACAGAGAGCCGGCCGGATTTCGGCCTGCGTCCTTCCCGAGCGGCGTGGGGAAGCCGATCACCGGCCGCGATCCGGTGAGCACTGAACGGGCCGACCGCGACCAGTGAGCGCCGAACTCCACGAGACACCCACCGGCCGACCTCCCTGCCGAATGTGGCCGAATATGCCCGACAGCCGCGCCGAGCCCACCGGAGCATTCGGCGGTTCGGGGCCATGCCGAGCCGATGCCCAGTGACAGCGTCGTTCCGGGCAAGACACCCGCCACCCTGGAGTCGCCCGGATGTTCTCGGCAGCTGCGGCGACCGCCTGCGCCCCTCCTGACCAGTGGGGCCGCGGTGACCCGGTGAGCCCAGAGCGAACACCGCGGCACGCGTGAACTTCCGGCAACCTCCGATGTGTCGCCGCATTCGGTGGCAGACCGTCCCGCCGGGTCGGCTCCTGCGCCGGGTCGAGCCGACTATGCCCCACGGAGGCACGACGTGCGGCGTGGGGCCGCAGCAGGGCATGGCTGTGTCCCCACGGCGGGCGGTAAGCCGGGGGGGCACAACCACGCGGCACGGGTGAGATCCACAATAATTTCTGGCGGCGATGGCGGACTCGGGTGGGCCGCTGGACCTCGTCGAAAAGTTCGCGCACCCGATCCCGGCGCAGATGATCTGCGAGCTGCTCGGGGTGCCGTTCGCGGAGCGGGCGGCTTTCGAACACCATGCGCTCGCCGTC
>NZ_JARWNW010000108.1 GCF_029868325.1 Nocardia carnea | reverse complement strand
GCGCTCCCCCCGCCCCCCCCCCCCCCCCCCCCCCCCGCCTCGGGGGCGCGGGGCCCCCCCCCCCCCCCCCCCCCAGGGCCGTTTGTTGTCGTCTGGTTGGTTGGCGGTGTGCGGGTCTAGGTTGTGGCGTCGATCGTCTGTGTGAGCCAGTTCGCCAGCAGCGCGGCGGCAGCGGCGGTGTCGTGGCCGGTGGGTAAGGCTGTGTCGCTGTTTGGGCGGGCTGTTATGCCCGTGCCCGTGCTGGTGGCGGCGGTGTAGGTCTGGGCGAGGGAGGGGAACTGCGTGCCGCCGGTAAACGCCGCAGCGGTGGTGGCGAGCAGGTCTGCGGCGATCTGGGCCAATCCCGACAGCGCCAGCACGGCGCCCACGGGGTCACCGGCGATCAGTATCTCTGCCGCGTTCCATGCGATCTCCTGAGCCAGGCTGGCATTGGTGGCAATGCGGGTGATGTCGAGACCGGCGAGGACCCCGACTACTTCGGAGGCGATGGCGGCAATGCCGGTGGTGTCCAGCGGCGCGGCAAGGGCCAGAGCGCGAGACACCAGCCGCAGGTCGATCCCGTCGGCCATCGCGACCAGGGGAGCGAACTGATTGTTAAGGTCCCCGGCGACCCGGTGCAGCCCAGGAACATCACCGCTACCGAGAAGAGCGGGTAGTTCGGCGAGGCCGGCGACGATGGCCGGCACGTTCGCGGCGAAGGTGGACAGCCCGTTCACCACGGTGACCACCTGTGCGAGGACTCGAGAGACGGTCAGCCCTCCTGTCGAGGGCCACGCCGTGACCGGTGCTGTCGTGGTGGGTACCTGCCCCGGGCTCGTGCGCGGGGTCGGGGTGGCAGTGAGGGCACGTACGACCGCGTCGAAGGCGGGTGATTCCTGAGAAGTGGTCGAACAGTAGAGGTCTCGGACCGGGCAGATGGTGCGGACACGGTCGGTGAGGTCGGCGAAGCCGTGTGAGCGGGGACCTGCGGCGCCGTGGCCGCCAACGGGGGCGCCCAATTGGGGTGTGCTCGGGTCACGGTGCGGGTCGGAGACGAGACCGACCGCCACAACCCGCGAGCCGGGGATCGGGCCACGGTTGTTGCCGATCGCTGTGGCGAGGTCACCGACGGTCGCGGCTCCTTCGGCATAGCCGGCCAGGACTACTCCCGTACCCGAGCACAACGCCGACAGCGCCGTAGCGAGAGCTTGTTCGCCGGTGGCGTCGGCGGTGCGGGGGAGGGTTTGGACGTCGATGTCGCTGCCGTAGCGGGTCGTCAACGCGTCGGCGACCGTGGTGAGCACCCCCACCGGCGGTGCTGGAGCGATTGCCGGGGTTGTCTCGAACGTGCCCGGTACCAGCAGTGCGGTCCACTTCGGGCAGTCCGCCGCGGCGGGGCCGGGTGTCGGGTCTGCGGTGGCGGCACCGGGGCCGCAGACCGTGGTGGTGGCGATAGCGGCGCACAGTGCGGCGTGGGTGAGGCGGCGGTTGGTGCGGACGGGCCAGTTGTGGCCTCGGCGGGTGCGCATGGACGATCTCCTTGTCGGGTGGATGGGTTGTGTGTCGTGGATTGGTGAGGGTCAGGTCGTTTCGGCCACGACGAGTTCGAGGCGCGGGCGCGGGGTAGTAGTCGCATTCCGTCGTGCCAGGTCAGCCCGCGGCGCGGGAGTCGGCCTGGGCGGGTGAGCCGATGGCCGGTCGGGTAGCCGTATAAAAGTCGGTCCATCGGTAGGGCGAGACCTGGACAGGCTCATCGAAGGTGGGTGCGTGAACCATCTGTCCGCCGCCCAGGTAGATGCCGACGTGGTGGACGTTGGCGGCGGTGCCGTAGAACAGCAGATCCCCGGGCTGGAGCTGGTGTTCTGGGATTCGGGGGCCGGTGTGGACTTGGTCGTAGGTGGTGCGGGGGATGGCGATTCCGGCGGACCGGTAGGCGGCCTGGGTGAGTCCGGAACAGTCCCAGCCGCCGTTGATGTCGGGTCCGTTGCCGCCCCACACGTACGGCAGCCCGAGCTGGGCACAGGCGAACAAGATCACTCGCGTGGCAGCGTGGTTCGTGGCCAGCCGAGGGTCGCAGTCGCCGCCGCCGGGGGGCTCGGGGGCGCGGTAGCGGGCGGCTTGGTCGAGGACTTGGTCGACGTACCAGTCGGCGTGGTTGTAGGCGAAGATCGCCGCGTGCAGGTCGGCGGGTGCGCCGGAGTCGCACAGGTAGAACGCAGCGGCGTGGATGGCGTCAGAGTGGTTGTAGCGCGAGGGCGGGTTCGCGCCGCCGGCGGGAAGAGGATGCCGCGCGATGACCGACTCGAAGGAGGCGGCCAGGAACTGCATCGGCCCGCCGGCGCCGGACGCATTCTCGCCGGAGGTCACGCCGGGAAGGCGGGAGCGGCCGTGGTCAGTTTCGATCTTGCCGATCGCGGCGAGCACCGACCAGTCCAGCCCGGGACAGTCCTGGGCCGCAGCCTGATACAGCACCAGAATCTGCGCCGGGATGTCCTGCTCGGCTTCTGGGCTTGGGGTCGAGCCGGTGCCGGTCGAGGCCCCTGGGGCAGGGGTGGACAGCGACTGGTCGAACACGACGACCGTGGTGACCACGGCCGCGATCACGACCACGAGGAACACGACTGTCGCGCAGCCCGCGCCGAGTGCCTTGACAAGCATCGGTGCCTCACCAGAACTCGGAGAGCGGGGGTGTCGGTGGCGGTGGGTCGAGGATGACCAGCCCGCCCACCGGCGCCCAGGTCTGCTCGCTGTGGACATTGCCGCCGGGTGGGGTGCGTGTGGGCCACACGGTGGTGAGTTTGTGCAGGCGCAGGCGGTCGGTGTCGTGGTCCAGCGGTAGCCAGACCTGTTCGGCGGGGCTGGCTTCGGGGCTGGGAGAGAGGAGTTCGGCGGCGGCGGTGGCCACGGGGACAGCCTCGGGATCGGGGAGTCGTTCCCAGGTCCGGCGCAGGGCCTCACGAGCGTTCGCTTCTCGCAGTGCGGTCGGTACCCATAGCAGGATCGGGGTGATGACTCCGGTGGTGCGGGCCAGTTCGCTGTAGCCGTGCAGCTTGGCCGCGACCCGGGTCAAGGTGGTGGAGGCGAGGTCGTATTCGAGGAAGAAGTCGAGGGTCGCCTCGGGGTGGGTGTAGCGGCCGAAGGCGTCGGGTCGTGCGAGGTCTCCCCACAGGCGCTGGCAGCGGGTCTGTGACCACCACGCCTGTAGGCGGGCTTGCTGGCCGCGTTCGTCGCGGGGTGCGTGGGCGGTGAGGGCGGCGAACCAGTCGGCGACGCCGAGGGTGTGGGTCAGGTGCAGGCTGTGGGCGATGGCGAGGGTGCGCTGGTGGCTGTAGCTGAGCTCGCGCAGGCTGATACCGGCTTCGGCGGCGAGCACGCTCGCGCCGGCAGGGGCCAGGACCCAGTGCACCGGTGCGCTGCCCCGGGTTCGTAAGGGCCGGAACCGTTCCAGGACACCGTAGCGGTGCAGTCGGGTCATGCGCCGCAACGCGAGGGCGGGGCTTGGGAAGGCGAGTGTGGCGAGCTGGTTGGTGGTCAGGACGCGGTGCTCATGCAGCATCCGCAGGATCCAGCGGTCGCGCTCGGTCAGCCGTGCCACGAGCGCGGTGGTGTCGACCGGCCGGGGCCGCGCGGTGCGGGGCTCGGGTCGAGGTTTGCGTTGATCTGCTTGCTGGTCGGGTCGGGAGAGCATCGGTGCAACAGCCTTTCTCAGTGAGGCCGGGTCGCGTGACTAGCGCCGGCGCGGGTCGCGCCGTGCGGGATCCGGCCGCTGGTCACGGTCGAGGGCCGGCTCGCCGCCGGGGTCGGGCGTGTGTGCCGGTGTGGTGAGGTGGGCGCGGGCGGCGGCGGCGATCTCGCGGGCACGCCCGGGGACCGGGGGGTCCAGCGGGCGGGTGGTGAGGGTGAATGGTCGGGCGTTGCGGCCGTCGACCAGCAGACGGGCGGCGGCGTGGAAGGCGTCGAGGTGCGACAGGTCGTGTTCGGACAGCCACGGCTCGGTGTGGCGGGCCAGATCCCGGGCGTCGTCGGGACTGACCGCGAACACGATCTTGTTGCGGGCATTGGCCGAGATCCCGTCGCGCAGCTCCCGCGACAACTGACTCAAGTTCTGATGCGCCAGCAGCAGCGACAGGCGCAAGCCGCGGGCTTCGGCGAGCATGTCCTCGATCGGGGTCGACAGGTTGAGGAAGTTCTGTGCCTCGTCGAGCACCAGCGCGGCGTCGGGCCGGTCGGCTGAGGGCACCCGAGCACGGGCGGTCACGGCCTGCCATGTGCGCGCGACGAGTAGCGACCCGACGAGACGAGAGGTCTCCTCGCCGAGTGAGCCTTTCGGCAAACGAGCCAGGCAGATTCCGCCCTGGTCGAGGATGTCGGCGAACTCGACCGTGGAGGGCCCACCCGCGATGGCCGCGCGAACGAACGGCCGCAGCAGGAACGCGCGCAGCTTGTTCAACAACGGGCCGGTGAGCTGAGCGCGGCCGGTGTCGGACAGTTGTTCGTAGCTGTCCCAGAACCCGCGCAGGACGGGGTCTTTGGTGGTGCGGGTGACGCGGGCACGGAAGGCCGGTTCGATGAGCAGCCGGGGGAGATCGGCCAGGGTGGCGGTGCCGGGTTGGGCGCACAGGGTCAGCAGGCTCGCGCGCATGATGTCGTCGGTGCGTGGCCCCCACCATTGGTGGAAGATCCGGTGGAACACGGTGACGAGGTTGTCGACCGCCAGATCCATTCCCGCCCGCCCGATCCGCCCGATATCGAGGGGGTTTACGCACGGCGGTGGGGCGGTGGAGTCGGCGTCGAAGAGCACCACCCGCTCACCCATGCGCGAAGGCAACCGGGACAACACGTCGGTGACAAGGTCGCCCTTGGGGTCGACGACGATCACCCCGCGGCCGGCCTCGGCGTCATCGAGGATCGTGCGCGCGAGCAGCGTGGATTTGCCGACGCCGGTGGGGCCGAGGATGTGGAGGTGGTGGCGGGCGTCGGAGATCTTGACCGCGACCGGACGGCGCGTGCCGGTATCGGCCAGGCCCAGTGGTTTCGTGTGCTCCCCGCCGACGGGTATCTCCGGGGCGGGGGACAGGGCGCGGGCTCCGGCGCGTTGCAGGCCGGGCAGTCCGGTCTTGGTGGGCAGGTGCGCGATCGTGGCCAACTCCGGGACCGACAACACATCCCCGCGCCCGAGACGCCGCTGTCGGATCAATGTCGCGAGTCGGAGGTGTCGCCGTCGCCGGTAGTAGTTGTGGTCGGTGCAGGCCCCGAACACTGTGGCCAGGGCGTCGGCGCGCCCGCGTGCCACCGCCCGTGCCTGCGCTTTCGGGGGTGTGTCGTCGGGGTCGTCGGAGACGGGGATCGAGGCGGCGTAGCGGACAACGGTTTCCCAGTGCGCTCCCCGCGCCTTGGTTGCCGCGGCGCGGGCGGCGGCGCTGTACTCCATCACTGCCTGGCGGTCGCTGCCCTGCCGCTCACTGAGTCCCCCAGTCCGGGTAGGGCGCGCGCTGCTCCCGCCGGGGGTGAGCAGATCCAATGCCTCGTGCAGCAGCCCGGCCACGACTCCTGTTGAGGCATGGGGGCTCGCTGTGGCGCGGAGGGCGCGGGCGACGCGGCGGCCGGTGACCGGGCGGGCCAGGATCTGCACGCAGGCGGCTTGGCCGGGTGCGAGGTCGTCGGCGGCGGTGATCAGGTTACGCACGAGATCACCGGCGTGGTCGGTGCTCAACGGGAGCCCTTCCCGCCGTCCCAGCCGTAGCTCGCCTCCGGCCACGATCCGTTCCACGCCTTTCGCGGGGGCGGGTAGCGGGGGTCGGGCGGGTTCTCCGGTGTCGGTATGCGCGCCGGGCCATGCCGAGGCGACGGCCCGCTCGATGAGCCCCGGTGGGATCGCGCTGGGGACCCAGAGTCGGATCGCGGCCCCTTCCTCCGGGGTGACGGTGTATTCGAACCCGAGGTGCGGTTGTCCCAACAGGAGCCGTGCCCAGGCAGGGCGTAACTGGCCGATCAAATGGGCCCAGAAGGTGAGCGCACCCTTGGCGTCGACCTCGGGTGGAGTGAGCACAGTGATCTGGCGAGCACGCGCACCCAGCCGGCGCCGACGCCACCGACCCAGAACTCCCACTGCGGCGAGCACACCCAGCACGCTCAAGACACCGCCGGCCCCGGCCGCCGATCCGAGCCCCCGTTCGACCACCTCGGCCAGATCACGCAGTGTCGTGGGGGGGGGGGGGGGGGGCGGGCGGCCGCGGGGGGGGCTCCGCCCGTCTGGCGCCCGGCCGGGCCCGGCGGTCTGCGGTCGGTCGGCCCGGGCCGGTGAATTACCCTCCGGCGCAGGGTGGCCGGGGTGGGGCGCGATACCTTCCGGCGTGCGGTGGGGGGCCGCGACCGGGGCATTCCCACGAGGACTCGCGACCCCGGCGTGGCCTGGTTGTACAGCCGGGGTTCCCGGAGCAGGTGTGCGAAGCCCTGGACTCGCCTCCGTCGACCGGGGCGCGGGAGCATTCGGCGGGGCGTGATGATCGGGGTGAGTCCTGGTGTCGCCGCGCGGCGCCGGTGGCTGTGCTGAACCGTTCTCCGGGGCGTGTGGAACAGGGGCGGGCGGCACGCTTTCCGGTGCCCGGGCCGGGCCGGAGTTCGTAGCGTTATCTGTCCGTGCAGCGGGGAATTCCGGTATGCCCGTATTCGTGGCGGGCGCCTGGTGCAGTGCCGGAGCCGGCTGCCCTTGGGGGAATCCGTGAGCTCGAGGATCGGTGACGGTGCGGCCGGCGGAGTCCCGCTGCGCCGGCTCGGGCGTCACTCGGGATTGTGGCGGGAGCGCAGGGTCGCTCTCCGCGTAGTCCCTGCCGAGGAGGTTCGCGATATCAGCTGGGTCCCAGATGGGGTCGCCGGGGAGGGGGTCGGTGGCGAAGCGGGGTCGAGGTTGTTCGTTGTTGCTGTCGGGCGCTCGGTAAGGGTTCGAGGGTGGTTCGTTTTCCGGTGCCCGGCCCGGATCGGGGTCCGGGGTCGTAGCCGGCGGTGGTGCGGGCGCGAGGTTCGCCGGCGGTGAGGAAGAATTGTCCGGTGAGGTGAAATTCGGGTGATCGCTGTATCGGAAGTTGGGGTTGTAGATGGGTGGTAGTACCCGGGCGCTGACTATCTGGTTCCAGTTATCGGGGTCGAACACGATTTCGCGTGTCCATACGCGATAGATCACGTCGGAGGAAAGTCCGCCCGGTGCGAGAACTTCCGCTTCGCGGTGACCGCTGGGATTGCCCGTGTCGCGATGTGAGGACTCCACGTCGACACCGAAGGGATGATATGCCTCGTACATGTAGCGCGTCTGCCGATACAACCCGTTGGGCAGTTGTTCGACTCCGTGCATATCGACGCTCAGCGAGTCTTCACGCTGGAGCACATGTTCCGGACTGTTGGAGAACGAGACACATCCACCGCCGTTGGTGGCCTGGCCGGTATGCGCCCCGAGGTTGGGGTCGCCCGGCCTGCGGCAGTGGAACCCACCGAGGCCGCCGATTTCGGCCGGCCCTCTGCTCTCCATCCGGAACAGCGCGTTCTCCTGGCGCAGAAAGGCGTCACCGGCGGACCGATCCCGCCACACGACCGCGTCGTCGCCTTCTTGATTCAGAAAGAGGTTGTCGGCAACCGGATCCACAGCGTCGGCCAGTGCGTCCGCCGGCATGTCACGGGTGATATGAGCGGGTAGCTCATTGTCCGGGCAGCCCGGTTCGAACGTAGGGTCGGCCATACTGTCGTAGGGCGAGACCCGGCGGTTGTGCGAGTAGTGATGCTCGAGAACCGCGTTCAAGTAAGCTTCGTCGAAATTGTCCGGCGGCGGCAGCGCATCGACTTCCTGGATCTGGAGTCTGGGGAAAACTTTCCAGTTCGGGTCGATCAGGAGATCGCCGGCTCGCACTTCCCGTTGAACTTCATCGAAGGTGAGATTGTTCTCCTGCGCGTAGTTGAGCATCGCTCTGAGCATGTTCGTGCGATCGGCGGGGTTCGCGAGTTCGTGCGAGGTGAGGGCCCGACGATCCGGAGGGTGGGATTCCAGCGGTGCGGTCTCGTTGTGGGTCCCTGGGGTGAGCGAGTCGTCCGTCGGTCGGGGCGCGACAGGTTCAGCGGGCTCGGCGGAGCGTGCGGGTGTGCCGGCATCCGGGGGTCGGTGCGGTGGCGGGTGATCCCAGGAGCGGTGACCGGGCCTCGGACTATCGCTGTCCCCGTACGGTCTCGATCGACCGGCATCGGGCGCGGGGGTCGGTCGCGACCGGCGAAAGGGGTTCAGGCCCGCCGCTTCTCGCGGTCGTTCGAGGCGGTGTGCAGGACGGTCGGCGGGTTGGCCGGAACGTTCGAGGTCGCCGCGGGCCGGCCGCGGGGGGCCCGCACTCGGTGCTTCCGGTGCGCGGCCCGGGGGGATTCCGCGGGCCGGATCGGTGGTGGTCCGTGGCGCTCCCGCCGGTCCGGCCTCGGCTGTGGGCGCAGCGGTGTTCGGCCGATGACTGCCCTCGGTGGCCTGCGAAGTGGGGGTGCCGGAGAGAGGTGCGGTGGAGGGCGGTGTCGAGGTGGCGGGGGTGTCCGTTGTTGTGGTGGTAGCCGCTGTGCTGGTGGCGGGGTTGTCGGTGCTCGTCGGAGTGCCGGAGGTGTGCGGGGTGGAGGTGTCGCTCGTTGTCGGTGCAGAGGGGGCGTCCGAGGTGGCCGGCGTGGGGCTGGGTGGATCCGGTGGCAGGTTGAGGCTGCTACCCGGCACTGTTCCGTCGGGTAGGACCGTCTGCGGAGTGTCCGATGTGTTGGGTGTGGTGCCGGGAGGATCAGGGGAGAGGTCGGGGCTGCTGGCCGGTGGGGGGCTGTCGGAGGCCGGGGTGTCGGGTCTATCGGGGGCAGTGCCGGGCACGTCGGGGGCAGCGCTGGGCGTGTCGGGTGCCGAGTTGGGGCTACTGCCCGGCGAGGTGCTGTCCGTGGTCGAGGCCGGGCTGTCGGGCGAGGACGGGGTGGAGGTATCCCCCGGGGCGGCCTGGCTATCCGGAGTTGGTGGCGGCCCGGCACTTTCGGGTGCCGATCCGGAATCGGTCGGAGTGGGGGTGCTTTCGGGAGTCGATGCCGGACTGGCCGAGGTGGTGGATGCGGAGTCGTTCTGCGGCGCGGAGTTCGGGGATTCGCTGCTCGGGGTGGAGCCGGTGTCCGGATCGGCCCCGGTGGCGGCGGGCTGTGTCGCGGTCTGCTCGCCTGGTGCGCCGTTGTCCGGCTGCGCGGGAGTGCCGGACTCCGAGGGGGTTGATGCGGGGCTGCTCGGATCGGTATCGGCCGGGTTCCCGGTCTCGGGGACGGAGGGGGCGCCTTGCCCGAAATGTGTGCCCGCAGCCTCCCCCGCCGCGGTGGCCCCGCGCTCGGCTGCGCCACCGGCGGCTCCGGAAGTGAAGGTCTCCAAAGTCAATTCGCCACCGACGGCCACGGTCCCCGCGACATTCCCGGCGACCCCGGCCGCACTCTCGACACCGAGTTCGGTGACGGTCTTCCCGACGGTGGAGCCCACCTGGTTGGTCAACGGTGCGGCAAGCCCGCCGGATCCCAGACCACCGCCCACGGCGCCACCCACCGCACCGGCGATCAAGCTGCCCCTGAGCCCCGCCCAGTCCTCGCCGTCCAGTCCCGTCCGTTCTCCCGAGGCGAACTGGATCAGGTGCGGGATCAGTTCACCCGCGCCGCCTTCGAGGAATCCGAAAATCGCGCCCTTTCCGACCACGGTGGCCAGCCTCTTGATCAACATCTGGATCGCTATGCGAATCCCGGCCTGAGTGGCGACCCGTGCCGCGGCCCCGGCCACCGCACCCACACCGGTCCATGCGGTCACCCCCGCCACCACCAGTTCGGCGGCGAGCAGGACCATGGCAGTGATGATCGCCAGCTTGGTGTGCTCGATATCGAGCGCCCCGTCATCGGCCTGGTCGGCCAGCCATCGGCAATGCTCGATCAGCTTCGGTAGCGCGGCGTCGTCCTTGCCGCCGACCAAGTCCCAGTGCGCGCTGAGCGCGGTATGCGATTCGCCCGAGTGGAGTGCGGTCAGCGCGGCCTGCATGGTGAGGTTCGCGTCACCGGAGCTCTCCTCGAGCGCCGTCGCCATACCGTTCCACGCATCGGCGATCCGCCGTATGGCCGTCTCGTCGGCTTCCGGCCAATCCCCGGCGCCCACAACCCATTTGGCAACCCATTGCAGTTCGTCCGGGATCTCGATACCCATCAGGACGCAGCCGAGCCCAGATTTCCGGAGATGATCTGTTCCTGGGCCTCCACATTGTCGGCCAGGGTCACCACATCTTCTCCATATCTGGTGAACGCGTCCCGCACGTCCTGTATGGCCTTCAGTCCCGGGTCTGGTGTGTAGCGCTTGGCGAACGCCTGACCTACCTGGTCGGCGCCCCAGCACTGCCCCTCGGTGTCGAGCACGCGACGCAATTGTTCTGCCGCGGTGGTGATATCGTCGGCCACCGCGCCGAATCGCGGTCCGGTATTACGGAGGCCGTCCGGATCGACGCCCAGGACACTCACGACATGTCCTCCCCAGTGCGCTCGTTGGTCACCGGCCGGGATCCAGGTAGGAACGGTTGCGGAAGTACTCGTCTTCCTCCGCGTCGGTCAGTTCCGGCGTGGCCTGCGGGGGTGTGACCGGCGGAGGTTCGGAGAAGCTCGACACCATGTCCCGGATGCTGGGTGCGCCGGGGATGAGCTCGGAGAGATCGGGCATCGCGCCGACCTCCGCCTCGAGCGGCGCCATGGCCTGTTGCGTGGCGTCGCCGGCTTGCCGGGCCGCGGCATGCACCGCCTCGAGTACGGAACGGGCGAGCTTGTCCGGTGTGGTCCGTTTGAACGCCCCCGCATCGATGTGCACATCGACCGGGATCCCGGCCACATTGCTATCGATCCGGACCATATTGTCGGCCGACCACACACTCACCGTCGTGGCCGCCAGCCGGGCCTGGAGTTCTCCCAGCTGTGCGCGCTGCTGTTCGAACGACTCCAGCAGGGCATCCATCTCGGCCCGCATCCGATCGTTCCGTGCCCGCTTCTCCTCGCGCTCGCTCATTTGGCCCCCCTTACCGGTCGTCGCCTCAGTACTTGTTCCGGCGCACCGATCCGCGAACGGTCCCACCCTGTCCCTCCGGATTCCATCATCACATCGGAGTCGAGGCAAATCGGGACGACGTGCCAAGCCTCGTCCGTGAGCAGGTACTGGCCGCGTAGTGCTCCAGTTCGAGGAGTGGCTGGGATTGTCCGAGCTCGACACCCTGGAGTACTACGCGGCACTGCGCCGCACCCACACCCACCGAAAGCGCCGAACTCACTTTCACGGCGGAGTTCACCGAGGCACTCACCCGCTTGCACCGCGGCGACAGCCTCTTCCTTACCGGGAAGCCGGCACCGGCAAATCCACGCTGATCCGGGAATTTCTCGCCACGAGTACCGACTCGTGCCCGTCGTAACCGTAACCAAGACGAAATGTGAGGCGTTGATCGCCGCCGAGATCGGCACGCAGTCCGGGAAGGCCAAACAGGCGGTCAAATTCGCGAAGCCTATCTTCGCTGCCCAGCAGTTCCTCACGTGGGTACAGAGTCGATAGCCGCATGTGGCCCACCGCGTCATGTGGCATGCGGCAGTGAACCGTCCTGGCCACGCTGATCGCCGTCCAGTACACCCCGGAGCCATGCCGCGGACGCGGTCGTGATCCCACCTCGGGCGTCCTGCAAACCTCAGTCAGTCCTATCCGCCCTGGTCAGTGCGGTATGAAACTGACCTGTCGGCCGATGCAGAGTGGCGTCATTTCGTTTATTTCGTTTGTCGGTATACTCGGGTCGGAGGTGAACCATGACTGGTGTCCATACGGCCAAACGGATCGAGCCCGGCGCGGTCGATGCCGAGGTCGCAGCGCGAGCGATGCGCCGCATCCGGGACTATCTCGCCCAGCACCCCGACGAGGAAGTGATCTCCGTCGGCCGGGAAGTCGGCAGCGACGACGCCCTGATCGTGCCTCGAGCCGTTGTCGATCTACTGGCGTTCGTACTGGCGGAAGCAGCAAGCGGCCGCGGGGTGACCATAGTGCCCTCCGACGCGGAACTGACCACGCAGCAGGCTGCGGACATGCTCAACGTGTCGCGGCCGTATCTGGTGGCCCTGCTGGAAGCTGGGGAGATTCCGTTCCGCTTGGTCGGGACCCACCGGCGCGTCAGGTTCGACGACCTCCGCGCCTACCAGCGCCGCCTGGAGGAATCCGGTCGCGCCGCCGCCGACGAGCTCTCCGAACTGGGACAGGAACTGGGTATCTGAGATGGCCTGCGTGGTCGTATACGACGCGAACGTGCTGTACGGCAACACCTTGCGGGACATGTTGATTCGAGTAGCGCGTTCCCGATTGGTGCAGGCGAAGTGGTCCGATCGAATCCTGGAAGAAGCACTGGAGAACCTGGCTGCGCGCCGCCCTGATATTGAACGCGCGAAGCTCGACCGCCTACGGACATTGATGAATGCCGCGGTGCCGGACAGCCTCGTCACGGGCTACGAGCCGCTGGTCGAAGGGCTGAAACTACCGGATCCGGACGATCGGCACGTTCTGGCTGCCGCAATCAAATGCCACGCCGACATGATCGTCACATGGAATCTGGCCGACTTTCCGGCGGATAGCCTCGTACCTTGGCAGCTCGAAGCCAAGAGCCCCGATGAATTCCTCCTCGAACAGATCAGCATCGACGACCGGCGAGTATGGGCGTGTGTCCAGCAGATCGCGGATTCTCGTCGCAATCCTCCTGAAACAGCAGAGGATGTCCTCGACGCACTCGAACGAGCGGGGCTCGTGGAATCCGTAGCGGCCCTTCGCTCAGGGCGGTGAACCGGAATCGCTGTTTCGGTCTCGCTGAACCGCATCGGCGACCTCGATCTCGACCTGACCTGCCTACCCAAGGGAACGCGAGTTCCTGGAGCCGGCCGCTGGAACGATGCTGTCCGGTCCAACCCGAGCACGGACCCGGCCGCAGTCATGGTCTGCGCCGCAGCGATGATTCCGGCCGATACTCCAGAAAGGGAAACCGAGTGAAGAATCGCGATCCGCGGTCGCTTACGCAGATCGAATGCGAAGCTTGGCCCGCCCCGAGTCCGGATGCTACTCGGCTGGTGAAGACCGTGCACAAGCTGAGAGACGTACCGT
The DNA here is from genome assembly GCF_029868325.1 of Nocardia carnea. Classification (GTDB taxonomy): domain Bacteria; phylum Actinomycetota; class Actinomycetes; order Mycobacteriales; family Mycobacteriaceae; genus Nocardia; species Nocardia carnea_C. The sequence goes on along the minus strand of NZ_JARWNW010000108.1, from coordinate 34,317 downwards.
TGCCGGACCTCACCGTCGAAGACCTCCGGATCCTCATCTCACAAAGAGTGGGCGCCGACATATTGACCCCGTTGGTCTTGGAGGTTCTCGACGCCGATCCGCTCGCCGAAGGCGACTTCTACCCGGGCGACCTGTTGACGGCCCTACTGCGTTGTCATCCAAGGACTACCGGCTCCGCAGAATTCATCACTCGGATCGAGAAGCTGCTCGGACGGATATCGGAGGACAGCGACCTCGAAAAGTCCGGCGCACCCCACAGTGTGGTCTGGTCGGCGATCGACGAGTGGCGCCGGGCATAACCGCTTCTCACCGCGGATTATCGGAGGCTGAGCCCGTGCAGACAGCACATGACCTGGAATACGAGGGCACTTCCTTCATCAATTTCCGGGACTTCGACTTCGCCGAGGGCGGCAATCCGTCGCGGCAGTGGATCGATGTCAAACGGTTCACGATCGCCGAGCCCCCGGCGGCCGACCGCGATCTGTTATCCGCGCTGATCGACAATCAACACTTCCGCGACGACTACATCGGCGGCGGAGTGAACCCGGCGGGCACCCGGCACGGCCCGTATCGGATCGACCGAATTACCCCGGACTCCTACACCCACGTATCGGCCGACTCCGTCGTCGCACTGGTCACGCGCTCGGTCGATCAATGCGGTGTCGTTCCGGATGTGCTGCGCCAGGTGATCGGTCGGGAAGTGTTCGGGCCCGCACGCACCGCCACGGCCATAGTCACACTGTCCCGGCTCGACGCCTCGGCGGTCGACGACTACGGGCTCATACACACCGAGTTCCATGAGATCGTCACGATCGACACCACAGGCCGGACGCTCCGGCTCATAGTTGCCGCCGACGATTAACCTTCGGCGTGTCTGTTTCCGCTCGTCAACGACTCGAGTGGCCCAGCAGATCAGCCGTGAGCTGTTGGGCGCGGTGGACGACGCTGGTAATCTTCCGCGCATGGTCGATTCCGGGGGAAATCCGAACCAGCCCGCCGACATCACGGTGGTACCCGACGAGGTCCGGGCGGTGGGACAGTTCGTAGCCGATATCGCTCGTAACCTGCGGTCCGGTCTGGAGTCGGCCAGCGGCGAAGTCGATGCCCTGCTCAACGACGGTTGGCGCGGCGACGCGTCCGACGAATTCAGCGGCGGCTGGACCGAGCTCCGCGATGGTGGCGTCAAGATCCTGCAGGCCCTCGAAGGCATGGCCGCCGAACTCGGCGTCCAGGCCGGCACCTACGAAACCACCGACGACAACAACTCCCAGCAGTTCCCGAGCCTGAACCTGTGAACAATTCCGAATTCACCGTCGACCTCGAACGCCTCGACCAGCTGATCATCCGTCTGTCGAACCTGGCCGGTTACCTCACCGAACAGCTCGACCTCATCGACGACAAGGTCGCCACCCTCGACGGAGCCTGGGAAACACTTGCCGCAAATGCCTATCGCGACGCTCACCAACTCTGGGCCGTGGGCGCCCGCGAATTCGGCACCGGACTTGCCGACATCAGCGACGCGGCTCGCGCCGCACACAACCGCTACACCCGTGCAATCGAATTGAACCGCACAATGTTCGGCAACAGGTGACATTGCTGTGTACGTGAACTGGCAGACCTACTACGACGCCGCCAAGAAATGCCACGACCTCGCCGCTGAACTCCGTACCGCCGACAAACCGGTCCACGATGCGATCAAAGGGCAATGCGCCGGTATGGCAGGCGATGCCCCCGGATGCAAACAGTGGGGCGAAACATACGACGAACGCGCACGCACGGTCCTGCAAACCTGCACCAACCTCGCAGACGCCCTCACCAACTTCGGTTATCTGCTCTACGCCACCGGTTACAACCACGGCATCGCCAACAAGAGCAATCCCGACCGGCCCCAGGTCGCCGAGGTCACCGTGCACGCTGTACAGATCCCCAGTTCGGTCGCCGACAACGGTAACGGACTGGGACATGAAAGGCGGAGCAGCGGAGTTCTTCGACAGCCTCCTCGACAAGGTCACCGCCGAGTTCGGGAAACTCCCCAACGGTGACCTGGGCAAACTTGCCGCCGCGGAAACCGTGTGGAAAACCTTCGGCAGCCATGAAGCCGTTACCGGAGCCGCCGCCCGCATCTCCGCAATTGCCGACCTGCTCACCGGAATAGACGAACCGCAGACCAGACAAGGTATTGCCAACGATTTCGCCACTATGCAGACGGCCGCCGAGGGGCTCGCGGGCGCGGCGCAGGTGATGGCCGGACCCGTCGGCGAATACCGAACGAACACCGCAGATACCAGCCGGTAGATCAGCAGCGAGACCACAGCGTTTCTCGTCGAGTCGGGCATCATCATCGCCGCCGCGGTCGCTGTCTCCTGGCTCACCGTCGGCGGCAGTCTCGCAGCAGGCGCCGGCGGTGTCGTCGCACTCGCCGGTGACACCGCTTTGGCGATCAGTCGTATATCGGGCCAGCAGGCTCTGGAGCCTGCTGGGCCTCGCGGCAGCGGCCGCCGCCATTACAGCTTTCGACGCGCTTCCCGATCTCGATCAGGTAGCCACGAGTCTGGCAGCCATCATCGCGACGCACGTTGCCATCGACGACGATTCCGTGGCGGGCGATACCGACGAGCCTGTGAAGGCCGCTTCGCCCACGAAGGAATCCGAGGTCCGTGAGGTTATCAATTCCAGGACGCAACCGGGAAACAACAAGCCACACAGGCAGATGGCATCCGACGACGAAATTCGGCAGCTATACGAAGACCTGGCCGCGAATGGAAAGCCGGTAGATGTGGGTAACTATCCAGGACGGGCCAGCGAACTAGCCGACGGAACGGTGGTCAGAATCCGCGACACCAGCACGAGCGGCGGCGTTACAATCGACGTAACATACCCCAATGGCCGAGTAGTAAAGGTGCACCTGCCGAAGTGATGAATATCGTTCTCGAGAACTTCCTGTTGTACGGAATTTCCGACGACTGGGCACCTCTGTCGGAGTTCGAAAAAAATGTCAGAGCTCTGGCCCCGTCCGAGTACTCCAGGCAAGCGGTCCTCGAAATGATTCGTGAGCTTCTCGACAAGGGGTACATCCGCGCCGGAGCCTTCCCGGGCGGAGGCCGATCCTGGGAACCATGGGAAGTACCCTCAGAAGAGGCGGTGCAGAGGGTTGCCCGCGGGTTCAACGGTGTTCCGGGATATCTCGATATCACAGAGCACGAAATCGGATCGAGCGAAGTTTTCCGGGCCGAGATCACCGAGCGCGGCCGCGCCCGACTGCAAGCCCTCGGCGACCCATACGAGAACTACGGTGATCCGTGGTACGACGATCCCGCACTCAACGCGCGGGAATGGGGATACCCACCCTTCCACGCCCCACACTGACCCTCAGCCCACCGATATCCGCGCGGCATTCTGGTTGGACGACCGGGACCTATTCGACAACGAAGTCAGCAGACTCCCCACTCAGACGCTAATGCGTTCCTCTCAGCGACTGCGATACTCGCACGAATTCTGCTCAGCGAGTTGCGAGGTCCTCGGCTCGGTCGTCGTCGACACCACCGCCATCGCCCGAAATCGCCACGTCGGCCAGCACCAGCACGGAATGTGTACTGGTACGTGGAACCGATTGTGCTGCACTGCTTTTCTGGATCCATGACATTTGGGATAGCTAAGTCGGCTCAAAGAAGACTCCGTATGCTGCGCCCCAGCCCGGCCCAGGATCTGTCCGCGGCGCTTCGTACGGTGTCGGAGGTCAACCGGATAATCGCCGCCACCGATACAAAGGTCGGATTGCTGCTGACCGCGAACGGGTTTGCGCTCACGGGCCTGGTCGCCGGCGGACGCACGCACACCACCCTCATCGCCTCCGTGCTCGGTATCGCCCTTGGGATATCTCTGCTGGTGTGCATGGTGTATATGGCAGCCACTCTGAAACCGGATCTGCGCAGCGCCGGCCCCGGGAACTGGTTCAGCTTCCCGAGCTTTCCCACCGAAACGCAGCGGCGGCCGAGTACCGCAGTGCTCGCCGATCATGCATGGCGGGAGGCCGCGATACTCGCCGATGTGGCGCGTAGAAAGTACCGGCGATTCGCGGTGGCTCTGCGATGGAGTTCGGTGAGTCTGATCATGTTCGTGGTCTGGTTCGTCGCCTCCTCACTGACCAGTATCGGTGCATGAGCCGTCGGAGGCGAACGGCTCACGTCAACACCGAGGTACGGTGTCAGTCGTCGCCGTCCTCCTCGTCGTCCTCCAGATCGTCGGCTTCTGCATCCGCGGTATCGAGCGTTGCGATATCGGTAATGATCGCCGACGCGGTCAGCTCGATGTCCGGTAGCGGGGCGACACCACCCACCGTCTTCGTCGTTGTCGCGCTCTCGATCAACGAATTGACCTTTGCCAGCAGCTGGTCGCCGTCCCGCTTGTTCAACATGCCTTTGTCGAGCAACGCGGTGATGATCTCCTGCGCTGTCTGTCTATTGAGATTGTGCTGGACGATCAGCTGCTGGATCACCTGTCCGACATCGTCGCGGCGGGAGGCCAGCTGGAGCGCGAACATGCCGAGATCACCCTCCTGCAGCACCCGCAGATAGTGGTCCATCCGGTGCTGCTCGCGCACAATGTAGTTCTGGCCCTTCGCCTCTGCGACCTCGTGCTCGAACTGTGCCGACTGGAGCTTCAGGTTCTGTCCGGCATCGTTTTCCGAGTGTTTGAGTTCGATATCGCGCAGCAGGTGCTGATGCTCCGCCCTGCGACGTTCCGCGGTCCGCTCATCAAATGTCCGGCTGCGGAGGTGGCCGAGAGTTTCCGCGTCGGGTCGTACTTGCACCCGGCAGCTCAACAGTGTCAGCCCGTGGCCCAGTTCGATGGTCCCCACGGCAAAAAAAGCGTTGATCTGGACTTCGGCGTCGAGGAAGCGATCGATTCCGAATTGACAGGACAACGCTCGGAGATTCTGTTCGACGATCGGCCGGTACACGAATTCCGCTGCACGCACATTGTCTCGGATGGCCGCAATCGGATCAGTGATCCGCCAAGACAGATGCGTTTGGACGAGAAAGCTGAGTGCGTTCTCGGCGCTGGGAACCTCAACCTCGAACGACGCGTGGTGGACCGCGACATTCACCCAGAAGATCCCAGCAGGACGCGCCCCGAAGATAGCGAGGGGTTTTCGGTCGATCGGCGCCAGCCCACCATTACGGTCGAGAGAGACGGTGAGCCAGTACCCGTCGGACTGCGGACGGAACCGCCGCCAGTCTTCGCCGGACATCGGCAAGTATCGGACCAATGCATCCGGAGGGCTCGCATTCATTCTGATTATCCCTTCAAATCGAGCTGTTTCGAGTCGGATCGTTCCGATGTACCGAGGATCGTGAGAATCTCCTGGGCTGCCCGCCGAGGGCCGCGGGGCTCGGCCGCCCACTCCCGCAGGTAATACGGCAGGATCTCGCTGTCCTGCACGGCGTTGCCGAGATCCGATAGGAAGCGTGCGAGCGGTTCTCGCATCGCCGGGTCTTCCTCGGCGTCGGCCACCCACGCTCGGATTTCGGCATACGTATCGGGCGGGTGGCCGGGAGTGCGGAGGAGTCGGCCGAAGAGCGTGACAATTGCGGCCCGGTTGGCGCCGGTCAGGCACAGCGTCACCGGCCAGTCGTACACGCTGCTTTCGGTTGGTACCGAGCGGTACCGGCACAAATCCAGCACACACCGCAACCCGGTGTCGCGCAATTGAGGTTTGGCAGAGCTCTCGGTCCAGCGCAGCAGTTCCACCAGGATACGATCGGTGAGTCCATCCGACCAGAACAGCTGCGCCATCGAGAACGACACCGCAACACGGAGAGACACTCGGTTGCTCTTCGCCGCACGCCGTAGCCGTCGCACAGCGGTATCCGGCATGGCCTGCCCGATCTCGCTGCCCAGGGCCCGGGCAGCGGTAACGCGCAGCGCCAAGGGCTGGTCGCGCTTCAACCAGGTGGCAAGCATGCGGGAAACCAACGGCGCCAGATCAGAATACAAGAACGGAAAATGCAACGCGGCCATTGCCGCAGCCCGGCCGTATCGGGAACCGCTGCGTGCCCAGGGCTCGATCAGCTTGGTACGCGCATGGTCGAATTCGAATATCGACAGCAAGCCCGCCGCGACCCCGGCACGGGTACCTACCCGGAGATCGGGGCTACAGCCCAGTGCGTGCAGCCACTCGCGCACCAGCTCGTGGGCGCTGTGATATTCCCGCCACACCAGGGCGAGTATTTCGGGGGCAAGGTTCGGGTCGGTGAATTCGACGATATCGACGGGGATTTCACCGTAAATGGTGTTCTCGGTCGACCGGCGCGTTCTCGCTCGCGCGACAGCGACGAGCTCACTGTTCCGTGAGCCGAATACCGGCCACGCAGGTGTACGGTCGGGCTCCTCTGCGCCGGCGATCACGCGGGCCAGCAGGCGAGCGGCATCGGACACCATGTAGACGGGCATCCCGTTGAAGACGGCCAGTGCGATGGTGAACGCCCGAGCCTCCGCGCTGAGCTGCCCATCGAACCACTGCCGCAACTCCGTGCCGATCGCCGTGTCATGACGACGGATGACCTCGCTGATATCGCCAGCTTCTGCCTCGGTGTCGGCCAGCTCTTTGCCCAGCTGTGCGAGAGTGCGCGCAGCCGGTCGTTCTTTCGTGTATCGCTCGATGAGCCGGCGTACCTCCGGATGGTCCAATAGGTCCGCCGGATCGCGGTTCAGGTGGTACCGCACATGGCTGTGGACCACTTCGGCTACGCCTGCCGGAGCACCCCCGTCGAGAAGGAATTCCCCCAAATCGGGTGAAAGCTCGGTGGCCGCATCGAGGAGAACGATCATCCGGCAACCCTGACCGCGCAGTGCGCCACTCAGCTGGTCGAGATGGAACCGGTACAACCGACCGGCCTGATCAGGACCGAACCATTCCATCAGATACCCGGTGTCGGGGGCGAAGTCGATATTCGGTGAGCGGAGTTCCACATCCGGCTCGAGAGTGTAGACACGTGCCGAGCAGCACTCGTCCAATGCGCGCAACGCGGAAGTCGTACGGCCCCACCCCTGGGGCGCACGCAGTAGCAGTAATGACTGACTGATGAGGATACGGCGAATATCCTCGAACCGCGCTGGCTCCACGAAGACCCGCTCGATATGCGCGAGACGCTCGGTGGCAACCTCTCCACGTGCCACGGGTCGTCCGCCTGTAGCGTTTCCGATGTTGTCCCGGCCCACTTGGGTGCCGATGGTGGCATCACCGCCGATGAAGTTGGTGGCGTGGATCGTCACATGCCTCGCACCGGCCGGAAAGCCGCGCAGTGCGGCGACCGCATCGGACATGCTCGTGGCGGCTACCCGGGTTTCCTCGAGCCGCTCGTCTTCCGTGGTATCGGACGGCTCTGACGGTTCGGCCGGGATCCCCACGCCGGCCTGCCCAGAATTCCGACCGGTATCGCCGGCTTGGCCGGGCGAGTCCGTTGAGTCGCCGTGAGCATCCGCGGCGGCAGCACCGTCCTTCCGATCAGACCGGTATGGCTCGGGATCGGCGCCGTTCATGATCCGCGATGGATGTTGTCGCGCCCCACCTGCGTATCGACAACAGCATTGCCACCTATGAAGTTCTCGGCGCGTATGGTGTTCGCCTCCCAGCGCGGCCGTGCTGTGTCCGACGCGTCGGCGCGGCGATCGGAGGGCGTCGGCTCCGACGGCTCACTGGGCGGCAACGGGGGTTCGGGGTATCCCGGTACACGAACCCAGATCCGGCGGTCACCACTCTTGGAAGACATCGTGACGCTCCCGTATTCATCCGGTGTCACGCTATCCCGGTACCCGTGCCGGACCAGCCCGCTGAAAACCGAATCCGACACCACCACCACGGCATCCGCACGCGGGGCACGCTCCAGCGCGTACTTGACAGGCTGCGCAGAGTTCATTCGAAATGTCGCAGTCACCGCATCGCTCGACCATCCGTTGGCATCCCGGCCGACGTAACCTTCGTGCACCGCAATACGCACTCGCAGCCAGTTCAGCGGGCCTGCCGCACCGTTGTGTTCGCGGACGCCGGTAAGCATGGCGCCGACAACACGGTCCAGGACATCCAGCACAGGAACTTGGAGTACGAGCATCGCTCCGTCTCCGCGATCCTCCTGAGCTACCATACTTTCGGCACCTTGTATCGCGCGGTCGATGATGCGGTAGAGCGCCGAGCGCGCCGCCTCGACCTGCACGTTGGTCAACGACTCCGAATTCTCGATATCTACGACGAGAATGGAACGATGCGTGGGTTCGGACATGACTTCTCCTGATTTGTATGACACCCCGCGGATCCGGCAGTTCCCAGGTCTACCGGTTCGGAACACCCGTGTCTGCGTCCGAATACACATTCGGACGCAGACCCTCTGCCACTTCGGCGAGCAGGTCGGGCCGCAGCAGTTCTACACAGCGACGAGCTGTCCTGATAGCACCGAGCATGCGCAGTTTTCTGAATGCCTTGGCGACCGCTTCCCGGGAAGCATTCGCTGCGTCGGCCAATTCGGTCTGGGTCAGTGGTAGAACGATCACCACCCGATCCGTATCGGTACGCCCGTACCGCCGGCCGTATTCGAGCAGTAGCCGGGCAAGCCGTTCGGTGACCGAGTACGCACCGTAGTCGAGGCGGTGTACGTCGGCCTCCCGCAGCCGGCCCACCACCGTACGCAACAGTTCGAATGCCAGGGCGCCGTCGTCGACCAGCAACGCACGGAAAGCTGTACCCTGTACGGTGGTGACGACCACCGGCGAGATCGCGGTGATCGTCGCCGACCGCGGGCCCCCGTCGACGGCACTGAGCTCGCCGAGCAGATCCCCGGGACCACGAATACCCAGGACAACCTGTTTTCCGCTCGGTGCAGAAGAGCTCACTTTGACCCAACCCTGTTCGACCACCAAGACGTTGTCGGATAGGTCGCCCTCGTGGAGCAGTACCGCTCCCCTCGGCCAATGCTGCCGCGTACCCGCTTTCAGTAGCCGCTCACTGTCGAAATGAGGTAGAGCGTCGGAATTCAGTGTTGTTCCCCCTTGTGAGCCACCGTGCTCAACGGTGATGACCTCGCGACAGCGTAATCGATCGACGTCGATGGAGCATGGCGAATGCTGTGGCCGAGTCGAATTCGATGTCTTGTGCTCGAAATATCCGCTGCTGTAGCAGAACTCGTGCGGCCCCATGTGTCGGTGCCCGGCATCACGGAAACACACCGCAGGCACCCGCTCGGCCGATGCGTTCTGTATATGAGATCGGTCGAAGGCTGCGACCAACTCGGGTGCGCGCCAGAAGATGCCGGCACCGGGTTGCCGAACTGTGTCAACAGCGTCAAATCCGTTTCCCGCGCACTTCGGACGGGGCCGATTACCGGGGGTTTGTCGGCTGAGAACACGGTGGCCAATCGGCTCACACCACCCTCGACCGGCTCCACATCGACCACATCAGCGGCTGCGAGCCCGACCGGTGGCCAGCCTCCGAACTGTTGTCCACATTCGCGACCAGCGCGGGCACCCCAACCCGGGAGCATGAGCCCGGTACGGAAGGAGCGCGCTCGGGCCGGGTGCCGCTACTGCAGACGAAAACAGCGCATCCCCACAGTCGTCAGGAACGCCGCAATCCATACCCACCATTGCTGCTGCATAGGGCAACCTCTGACGCGCACCCCAGCCTACGCCGCATACGACTCGCCCAGGAGTGGTCGAGCCGGCCGGCGGACGACGAGGCCTGTATGCCGCATCGGCCGATGCCGTCGTCACGCCGGCCACGCAGTGGGTTGATCACTGTGGTGTCGGTCCGGAGCGATGTCCCGGCCCATTACCCAATAGTTACATTTTCAAACCTGCCGGTTTGTAACGTGCGCCGCACGTGCCGCTATTACCACTGCACAGCGCGAATCGTGCTGACCGAACCCACCGCATAGCTGCGGACACAACCCGAGGTGCGCAACCATGACCAGCCCTCCCCTTCAACCCCCACCGATGCCTCCGGCATCGCCTACCGGCCCCTATTCGGGCCCACCGGCAGCACCGAACAAACAGAGAAACACGATCGGGCTCATCGCGGTCATTGTGGCCGTCCTCGGCTTCGTCTTCGCCTGCATCCCCGGGGCTCTGCTCGTCGGCTGGATCCTGCTGCCGATCGCATTCATTCTCGGCATCGTGGGCGTGTGCCAGGCCGGTAAGACCAAGGGCACCAGCGTTGCCGCCATCATCATTTCGGTCGTCGGTACGGTCGTCGGCTTCATCGTCTTTTTCGCCGTGGTCTCCGATGCGTTCGAGGAGTCCTTCGGCAGCGGTGACGTATCCGTTGCCACCCCGGGCGCACCCGCCCAGGAAGCCGACCTCGACGCCGGGGACCAGGACACCTCAGCGGATCAGGGCACCCGAACGAACCCGTACCCACTGGGATCGGTGATCACCGAAGGCGACTGGCAGGTGACCGTCAACAGCGTCACACCCGACGCAAACGACGCTGTCGCCGAGGAGAACACGTTCAACGATCCACCCCCTGCCGGCTCCCAGTATCTCCTGGCCGACGTCACCATCACCTACACCGGCTCCGACCCACAGGGCGAAACGCCCTTCACGACGATCACGTACGTGACTGCCGACGGCAACACCGTGAACTCCTACGACAACAGCGTCGTCGCTCCCGATTCACTCGATACACTCAGCCCCCTGTTCCAGGGAGCATCGACCACCGGCAACGTGGTCTTCACAGTGCCTGCCGCATCGGCGACCCAAGGCACTCTTGCCGTTGAACCCACAATGTTCTCCGACAAGGTATTCGTCGCCGTGAACTGAGCGCTTCCGGACGACCGGACCACCCGCAGGGCCTCCGCCGACCGGTTCGCCGGAGGCCCAACGTGGTCACGGCCATGGCTTGCAGCTAAGGGGATCCAGCGCAACGGTGATTACGACGTCGAGTACTACGGTCTCACGCTGCAGGATCGGTCTCGCCGGCTCGCCCGACGTCGACGATCAAGGGGAAGCTCTCGCTACGGTTCGCCGGTCATCATCTGAACCAGCAGCGGAAGCGCAGAGGACGGATCGGGGCCGACCCGCCCTGCCGACATATCCGGGTCCACGCTGGTCGCTATCTCCATGGCCGAGCGAAACTTCTGAATGGGGAATCGCAACGGTATGTGCTTGTTTTGAAGAAGGTTGTGCTTGTCCATCAGCCGATCCAGTTCGGCCGAGCTTCTGGGTGATCGCACATCAACGGCATGCCAGAGCGAGCTGGGCTAACATCCGAAAAGATGCCCGACGGCGAAATAACTGGTCAGCGGGCTGCATGATCCGCCCGTCTCGCCGCGTCGACCGACAACTCAGGAGCATCTGTGGGGCTCTCCTACCTACCTTGCAGGCCAACCGGCTGCGTGAAGGTTTGACCGATTACCTCGCGACCACCTTCGCGCTCACCGATCCGGATACCCAGGCCGCGCTCACCGATTTCGTCGGTGACGCCCGGGACGGCATGTTCAAGGGCCCCTACGTCCGGTTACGTCTGCCCTTCGCACCGGCGCGCGGCAACTGGGGTATGCACCTGGATTGGTTGCCGGACAAGTTCGTACCGTACGGCCATCAGGCCAAGGCGTTCGAGCGGTTGTCGACCAAATTTCAGGCGCGGCCCCAGCCGACGCTGGTGACCACCGGCACCGGCTCCGGTAAGACGGAGTCGTTCCTCATCCCGATTCTCGATCATGTCGTACGCGCCAAGAAGCAGGGCGTTGCCGGGATGAAGGCCCTGATCATCTACCCGATGAATGCGCTGGCCAAGGACCAGGAGCAGCGGCTGGCGCGGTTGATCAGCGCGCATCCGGAGCTGTCGGGTGTCACCGCCGGCCTGTACACCGGCGAGCAGAGCTCGGGCGGGCGGACGCTGGTGTCGGCGGAGGGGCTGATCACCGATCGGCGGCTCATGCACGATTCGCCGCCGGATATCCTGCTCACCAACTACAAGATGCTCGATCACCTGCTGCTGCGCCCCGACCGGGCCGCGATGTGGCGGCAGTCGGCGGATTCGTTGCAGTATGTGGTGCTCGACGAGTTCCATACCTACGACGGCGCCCAGGGCACCGATGTCGCAATGCTGCTGAGGCGGCTCGGGTTGGCTGTGAAGTCGTATTGGACCGACGGGGACCGGGCGCGGCCGCTGGGCCGGATCACTCCGGTGGCCACCTCGGCGACGCTCGGCGGTGGGGGTGAACCGACGGCCATGCTCGAGTTCGCCCATACGGTGTTCGGTGAGGTGTTCGGGAAAGAATCGCTCATCGAGGAAACCCGGGTCGAGTTGCCGGACTGGCTGGCGGATCGTGACACCGGCCTGGATCGCCGCACGTCACCAACACCAGCGACCAGCCGCAGTCCTACTTCGGCAGCAACCAGAAACTCATCGACGCCCAGGGCCGCGAATTCACCAACGACACCGAGGCCGAGATCTACCTCAACGACGACGTGCACTCCGAAATCAACCCCGGCAACAAGTTCTCCGTGATCCTCGCCTTCGACGTCCCGGTCGGCACCCGGGCGGCCGCCCTGGAGTTCCACGATTCGATGTTCTCCGGCGGCGTCCAGGTCGCGGTGCAGTGACACGCCGAGTTGACCGCCCCGCGACACATTCCTCTTCTGGCTGCCTGATATACCACACCCGTCACCTCGGAAAGAAGGTCGACGGCCAGCAGCGTTCAACAACGCTCACACCGAACAACGATGTCGTCCAGCGTTTTATCTTGAAACACGGTGCGTGGTATCACCGATATGTCCCCGACTTCGCTCTCACGGGAGTGGTTGATCCCGCCCCTCGGCCGGTCGATCCGCGTTTGTCCGTCGAGGCTCTGACAGCACTACGGGCGACAGCCGACGACGGTGGACCTGCACGGCGTGCCGCGCGAGAGCATTGATCCCAGCCGGGGAGGAAGATCATGGACAGTACCCGCCGGAGGAAAACGGCCGGTGCTCTGGCCGCTCTCGTAGCCGTGGTAGTCGGAACTACCGGGTGCGGCAGCGAAAGCCGGGACATCGGCCGACGGACCGAAACGAGCCGGGTTGCCGATACCACCGATATCGTCAGGGAAGCTTACGAATTCGCCGGAATAGTCATACCGGCGAATGCCACCGTGCTGGACGCCGGAACCGAGAACGGGATCGACACGCTCTACCGGCTGGCGGTGTCGACGGATCCGCAGGGTCTCGAGCAGCTGCTGGCCGGGTCGAAATTCTCTACGCCGCTGACCAAGGCGTCCAACGTCACCGACACCACGATCGCGGGTCCCCCGCTGGAGACCTCGCCGATGGTTCTGAGGGCGGCGGATACCTTCCGGAACACTGCGGGCAAATCGGTCAACCGGCACATCATTGTGGACGAACGGGACTTGTCGACCCGGTTCGTGCATCTCCAGTTGTTCGATACATGATCCGTCGTGGTCGCCCGCACTCGCGGATACCGCAGTGCGGCTTCACTTGTCTTCGCACTCAGCACCTCTATGGGTACGAACGGCAGCAGCGCGCGCTTGTACCGAATAGGATTCCCCGAAGGCCTCAGGCCATAATCGACAGCTCGTGGCCGAGATCGAAAGCAGGGGGAAATGAAGCTGGCAGAGGCTCTGTCGTTGCGTGCGGACGCAGCGCGCCGTGTCGAACAATTGCGTGCCCGGATCGTGGGCAACGCCCGGTACCAGGAGGGCGAGGAACCCGCCGAGGATGCCGCAGCGTTGCTCGAAGAAGCCGGCGCGGTACTCGCGGAGTACGAGGTACTGGTTCGTCGGATCAACCGCACCAACGCCGCCACGACTATCGGTGCGGACGGTACGCTGACCGATGCACTCGCCCGCCGGGACGCACTCCGGCTACAGCATTCGGTGATCACCGACGCCGCGGACGCTGCTGCGGGCAAGAACCGCGGCGGTTACACACGGCAGTTGCGGTCGGAGTTGAAGATCCTGTCCGCGCTACCGGTCGCAGAACTGCGAACCCGGGCCGATGGGCTCGCCGCGCAACTGCGTGAACTGGATGTCCGGATCCAGCGGGCCAATTGGGAGGTCGACCTCCTGGACTGAGCAGAGTAGTGGAGCAGGTAGCCGGCACGGAGGCGCGCACCGACCCGCTGGACCGACGGGTATTCGGTCACCTCCTGGCGCACGGAGGGCAGTGCGAGGGGTTCGACTCCCCTACCCACATCGCAGCCCAGCAATGCGCACAGGTGAAAGTGCACAGCGCACATCACACAACCGGGTGCGGATCCGCGACGGCGAGGGCGGGAACGGGGTACTCCACTCGAATATCGACGCCGCGGCGAAAGCGGCCTGGACTGCCGCTTCGGCAGTCCGGCAGTGGCGACACAACGCATAACTCCGGGTCGGGCCGGAGGCGTGTGTACGCGAGTACGCTCGGCCCATGCTCACCGGGCTGCACACCTTGATCTACTGCGAAGATCCCGAGGCCGCTCGCGCCTTCTGCCGTGATGTGCTCGGGCTGCCGGGGGTCGATACCGGGGGCGGATGGTTGATTTTCGAGACCGGCCCCAGCGAGCTCGGCGCACACTCCAGCTCGTGGGAGTACGAGGGCGAGGTGGGCGTCACCGACCAACGATTCGATGTGTCGTTCATGTGCGACGACCTCGCCGCGACCATGAGTGAACTGTCCGCGAAAGGCGCCGAGTTCACCGGTCCGCCGGCGGAGCAGAGCTGGGGTTTCACGGTGGGCGTCAAGGTTCCGGGAGCCGGGGAGATCACCGTCTACCAGCCCAAATACGATCCTCCGGCCATGCACTGAGCCGCGGGGGGATCCTGCCGTCGGTGTAGAGGACTGGTGGAGGCAGCGCCGTCGCGGTTACCAGAGCTGTGCTGGAACCAGGACTGTCCAGACCTGCCCCGGCGCAAACGGGATAGGTGTGCCGGTGGGGGATGTATAGGTCGTGCCTGCAGATGGGGAGGGCCGGGACCATTCGGCCGGGAACGCTTGACCGTCCCGTAGTACGAGTGCCTGACCGCTGCCGGTCGTCTCGGCCAGCGGTGAGACGCTGCCTGCGACGTCGCTGATAGCCGAGTTGGACACCGGCACGCTCTGCAGCACGACCGTACCCGCCATGACCCGTCCGGTATCGGCACCGGTGTAGGCGGCACCGTCCATGGATATCAGCCACTGGTGGTCGCCGGGTGACCAGTCGAAACCGATCACCGTGGCCGGATACCGGGCTTCCTGATGTTGCGTGGGCTCGCCACCGGGCGGCGTCGGACCGAAATGCAGTTGCGCAGCCTGCGGCCAGTCGCCGCCTTCGGGCAATTGTTCCGAGCGGACGAACAGGTTGTGCGGTGCGGCGCGACTGTAGTCGCGGAAGTACGCGGTAGGTAGCCGCTCGGCCGAGGCGTTCTGGAGCGAGGACCGATCGACGGAGGCAAGCAGCTCAGGTGCGGCACCGGAGGAGGCGAGCGTCGGATTGCCGAACTGCGCCAACAGCGTCAGATCCGTTTCCCGCGCGCTGCGGACAGGTCCGATCACCGGGGGTTGATGGGTCGAGAACACGGCGGCCAACCGGCTCAAACCACCCTCGACAGGTTCGACGTAGACCACATCGGCGGCTTCGAGCCCTACCGGTGGCCGTGCCTGCGGACTGTTGTCTATCTTCGCGACCAGCACGGGCTCCCCTACCGGGGAGGTTGTGCCCGGGACGGGAGGAGCGCGGTCGGTTCGGGTGCCACCACCGCACGCGACCACCGCGCACATCCCCAGTGTCGTCAGGAACGCGGCTGTCCACACCCACCATCGCTGTTGCATAGGGGCAACCTCTACCGCCCGCAATCCTACGCCGCACTCGATGGCGGACGAGCCGGCCGCTGGATGAGGTTTCTGCCCCCGGTGGACGCTTGGTCCAAGTCGACGATGCCGTGGGCTGCGCGCTGCTCACAGATACTGCGGGAAATCAGTGCTCATGGCCAGATCCTTACCCGTTTCGAGGTCCGCACGCAGTGACTCCACCTTCGCCGATGCGAACGCGTGCGCGTCGGAGCCGAGAGCCTGGCGTAGTGGCCCGTCACCACGGTCGACCAGTTCCAGGATCGCGTGGACGCCACGCACCGGGTCACCGAGTTGCGTGCCCTGCAGCGCCAGATGATCGCGGGTCATCTCCCGGATCGGCTCGTAACCGTCCGTAGTGACCGAAGGCAGCGCCAGCGAATCGGTGGTGAGGAAATCGGTCCGGAAGTAGCCGGGCTCCACCAGAGCGACCCGGACCCCGGCATCGGCGACCTCGGCCGCCAGCGCTTCGCTCATTGCCTCGAGCGCGAACTTCCCCGCGCTGTACAGGCCCCAGCCCGGCATCGTGGTCAGGCCGAGGATCGACGAGATATTGACGATATGGCCCCGGCGGCGAGCGCGCAGATGCGGCAGTACCGCGCGCAGGACGTTCCATGCCCCGAAGACCTGGATGTCGAACATCTGCCGGGCCGCGCTGTCGGATACCTCCTCGATGGCCGCCAGATAGCCGTAGCCCGCGTTGTTCACCACCACGTCCACTGCGCCGAAGCGGTCGAGCGTATGCCGCACGGCATCGCGCACCTGTGTCTCGTCGGCGAGATCGACGGTGAGTACGAGCAGCCGGCTGGTGTCGGCTCCGGCCAGCCCGGCATACAGTCGTTCGGCGCTGCGGGTGGTGGCGGTGACATTGTCGCCACGGTCGAGCAGTTGCTTCACCAGTTCCAGTCCGAGCCCCCGGGAGGTGCCGGTCACGAACCAGGTGGCGGGTGCGGATGCGGTCATTCTTCGTTCACTCCTTCGCTCTGCGAGCCTCCTGCCGAGGCCCGCACTGACCCCATTTTGGTGGACATTCCCGCTGCTCAGAGCCTTATATCCAGCCCAGCCGGACCTGGGATCGACGAACGTAGGACGGCGCGACCCAGGCACAGCCGTACCTGGTCCGGGATAATCCGAACCATGAGCGAGCCGAATCGGGAACTGGCCGATTTCCTGCGGCGCGCCCGCGCCCAGATCGATCCCGCCCGCGCCGGCCTACCGACCGATAGCCGGATCCGGCGGGTGCCCGGTCTGCGCCGCGAGGAGGTCGCTCTGCTGGCCGGGGTATCGACCGACTACTACACCCGGCTCGAGCAGGGACGCCGGATCACTCCCACGGCCGGTGTCGTCGACGCCATCGCGCGCGCCCTCGATCTCGACGCCGCCGGCCGGGCACACCTCGGCCATCTGATCGGACGGCCTGCCACCGGCCAGGCTCGGCGCAGCGTCCCCGTGCAGCGGGTCCGCACCGGGGTCCACCAATTGCTCGATTCCCTCGACGGGCTCCCCGCCCTCGTTCTCGGCAACCGATCCGACGTACTGGCGAGCAACTGGATGGCCAACGCCCTGTTCACCGACTTCGCCGCCATGCCCGCCACACAGCGCAACTACGCCCGCTGGATGTTCCTCGGCGATGAGCCGCGAGCCCTGTTCGCCGACTGGGAACTGCAGGCCCGCGCCGCAGTCGAGAGCCTGCGGCTCGAGGTGGGCAACAATCCCGACGATCGGGCCGGGCGCGCCCTCGTCGAGGAGCTGAGCAGCGAGAGCGCCGAATTCCGGCAGTGGTGGCGCGAACATCGGGTGTTACAACGCACCCACGGAGCCAAACGGTTACGTCACCCGGTGGCCGGCGAACTCACTGTCGAGTACGAGACACTCACTCTGCCGGGTGATCCGGACCAGACCCTGTACGTGTACACGACCGAACCGGGTAGCGCGTCCCGGGAGGCGATCCGCATGCTTGCCAGCTGGTCGGTGCCGGGGCATGCCACCCGGACCCGCTGAAGTGAACACCGTCGACCGGCCGCATTCACCGCGGCCGCCGGGCCTCGAGCTCGCGCCGGGAACGGAGGCCGAGTTTGGGGTAGACGTTGCGTAGATGCCATTCGACCGCACGGGGACTGATGAACAGGCGAGTCCCGATTTCCCGGTCGGTGAGCCCTTCCCGGACCAGTTCGACGACCTGCGCCTCCTCGGTGGTGAGGTCGTTGCCGACCTCTGCGGGGTGTTCGCGGAGGTTCTCGCCGGTCGAGACGAGGGCGCGGGCGGCCCTGCGAGCGAAAGCCGCCATGCCCATGGCGGTGAACATTTCATGAGCCGTACGCAGTTGCTCACGGGCGGCGGGGCGGCGTTGCTCACGGCACAGCCATTCGCCGAAGAGGAGGTGGGCGCGGGCCAGTTCGCCGCGCAGCGGGGTGCCGGCCAGATGCGAAAGTGCCGCGCGGTAACGGTTTTCGGCCGCCGGTCCGTGGCTGATCAGGGCATGCGATCGGGCCTCGACACCCACGGCCCAGTCGGACCCGCTGGGGCGGGTGACCTCGGTGAGCCGGACCAGGGCGTCGAATGCCCGGTCGGTAGCGCCGATGCGGGTGGCGGCCTCGATGTATTCGACCAGTGACCAGACCGGGATGCCCACCTCCAGTTGCACATACTCTTCGTTCGAGGCCCGCGCGGCCCCGGCGGCCTCGGCGAACCGTTCCAGGCCGTTGTAGAGGACGGCGCGCGCATAGCCGCCGACCACCGGACCGATACCTTCGCCCCGGCGCTGCTCCCCTTCGTCCGCGCGTCTGCTGAGCTCGAGGCATTCGGCTTCGCGGCCGCGCCAGCCGGCGACGAGGAGTGCGGGATAGACGGGGGCCGCCGCGGAAACCGCTTCGGAGACCGTCCGGATCTCCGCCGCCAGCGATTCGGCCTCGGCGAGTTCGCCGTGGAGAATGTGAACGACGCTGCGCAGGGTCAGGGCGATGGGGAGAGCCGAAGCTCGCCCGGTGGCTCGGACCAGTTCCCGATTGCGGATGCTCAGCTCGGACAGGGTCTCGTCGTCCCAGAGGCCCACAGCGGTCACACACGTGAGCCACAGCCAGCGCAATGCCTCGTTCGGGGACAGCGGCGATCGGCGAAACGCGTGCAACGCATCCCGGAGAGCGGGTACGGCCGCGGTGTGCCCGTCGAGGATCCGGGTGGCCAATGCGTCGAGCAGGATATCGGCCGGACGCGCAACGGGCGGTGCCTCGGTGGCGCGAGCCGCGACGGCGGCCTCGTACTGTCCACGGCGGTACGCCTTGGGACCGGCGAAGATCGCGGCGTCGATCACCTCGAGATAGGTCTGCCGGGCACTGTCCGCGTCGTGCACGGCGAGCCGGCGCGCAGCATCGAGCAGCAGGGCGGGCGCCGCGATACCGCGGTCGGTGGCGAAGGCGATCCGGGCGCGCACCAGCTCGGCTTCCGCGCGTAACCGGTCGTCGGGCAGGCCGGTGTCGGCCAGTGTCAGCAAAGTGAGGGCAGTGTCCGGGTTTCCCGCCTCGTGGTTCGCGCGGGCGGCGACCAGTGCTCTGTCGCGGCGGCGCCGGGGGTCGGGTGTCAACGCGACAGCCCGCGCGGTGAACGCGGCGGCTGCGGCGAGACCGCCGCGTACGCGGGCGCGCACGGCGCAACGCTCGAGTTCCGCCGCGACGGCTTCGTCGGGGCCGGCGGCACCGTGGGCGGTATGCCAGGCGCGGCGGTCGGGATCGGTATGCGGATCCGTTGCCGCGGCCAGGGCGCGGTGGGCGTCGCGCCGGGCTTCGGGCTCGGCCGCCCAGTAGACGACGGACCGAACGAGCGGGTGGGCGAACCCGACGCGATACCCGATCTCCACCAGACCGGTCGCGACGGCCGGCTCACCAGCGCCGAGGTGGATTCCGAGATGGTCGGCGGCGCGCCAGAGCAGCGCGGGCTCGCCGGTCGGATCGGCCGCCGCGATCAGCAGAAACCGTTGGGTTTCCGATGGCAGAGCGGCTACCCGCCGCAGGTACGCGGCCCGGATCCGGGTGTTCACACCCCGCGCGGCCGGTAGGCCGAACCCACCGGCCAATTCCACCGGACTCGCCGTCTTCGGAAGTTCCAGCAGGGCCAGCGGATTGCCGCGGGTTTCGGCGACGACCCGGCTGAGCACCTTCTCGTCCCACGGGCCGGGCATCGTCGCACGCAACAGTGCGCGGGCATCGTCGTCGCTCAACCCCGTGAGCAGCAGCTGCGGTACACCGGCGGGCTCCACCGGATCGGACTCGACACCGCCGGGAGGCGACCGGACCGCGAAAACCACAGCGACCGATTCGGCGACCAAGCGGCGGGCGGTGAACGCCAGCGCCTGCATCGACGTCTGATCCAGCCACTGGGCATCGTCGACGATACACAGCAGTGGCCGCTCCCGGGCCACCTCCGACAACAGGCCGAGGACACCGAGCGCCACCAGGAAACCATCAGGAGCAGGCTCACCGCCCTGCCCCAGCGCCGCGGCGACCGCCGCACGTTGCTGCGGGGGCAGCGCGTCCACTGTGGTCGTCATGGGTGAGCACAGCTGATGCAGGCCGGCGAACACCAGCTCCATTTCCGATTGGATCCCGGTCACCCGAGCGATCCGGAACCCGCATGCGCGACCGGCCAGGTACTCGAGCATCCGCGTTTTACCGATACCGGGTTCGCCCCGGATCACCAGGGCGCGACTGTGCCCGGCACGCACGGCGCGGAGCAACTCGTCGAGCTGTTCGCATTCACGGTCGCGTCCCGGAACCCTCGCAGACATCGTCCCTCCCGTCGGCACGTCGAACGGGTGCGGGATACTCCCACAGCAGAAGCTCCACCCCGCACCCCGCAAGCAGCTGGCCCCGAACGGTGCCGGACGCGAAGGACCAGCACAGTTGTCGTCAAGGGGTTCAGCCTAACCAGACTCCCGCCGGCCGGCGCAGGTTTCTTCGCCACCTCGAGACCCTGCCGGCCCTGCTGGGGCGCCGATCCGGAGGCCGCCACCGAAGATAACTCGTCGGGTGAGGCCGATCGCGAGCCGTGGCATCAGAGGCGGGAGCGAACAGGTTTACGGACAGTGTTGGCACTCTGAAGCTGCCCGCCTCGATAGATATAGCAGTTACGCATGGTCAATAGCCCTGATTTACGGGTCTTGCATTGAATTCCGACTTGTGAGTTCTACCCAGAGACAACGCTTTTAACGATCGGCGCGCCATCGGGAGCGAAGGCCGGCCGAAGAATATGCGAGAAGTTGCTGTAACACTTCGCACTCTCTCAGGCATTAAGAGAGCGTAAGTACAACTGCCCCAATCGGGGCACTCTGAAAGGAACAGCGTGAGACACAGAAGTTTGCGCACCTTCGCCGCCGCCGTATCCATCGCCGCCGCCGGTCTCGGCGCGGCCGGCACCGCAACTGCGGCACCGGTGCAGCTGACCGAAGCGGCACCGATCCAGGACGAGGGAGGCGCCGACCCCGGTACCGGATCCGCAGCTCTCCTGCCCGTCCTGCTGCCACTGCTTCCGGAATTGTTGTCCGGGTCGGCAGGCGGCGAGACTCCGGCGGACCCCACAGCAGCCGCCATTCAGGGATCCGAGACCCCGGCCACCGGATCCGCGGAATCGCTGGGCCCGCTGCTGGAGCTGCTGGCTGCCGGTTCCTCCGGCACGCAGACCCCTGCGCAGCCGTAAGTAAGTATGTAAGTAACACCCCCGTACGAACCTCCATGGACGATTTCGGCCCCGGGTCGCCGGCGCGGCCACTTCAGTGAGGGACGTACTGCACCACCCCAAATCTGCGTAGGCTCAGGACCATTGCTTTCCGAGCCGCCGAACCCCGGAACACCATTCGGCTTTCCGGGGTTCGGTCTTTCCGATACATCTCGCACTCCGCCCGACACCGCCCGCCGAAACACGCAATGCCCCGGCACCAGTCACCGCCGGACGTCCATGCCGGGAGCGACCAACACCTCCGGGTGGACGCTCCGCGAGCACGGTCGCCACCGCTGTACCGCGACGCCAGGGCTACCCGGCTTCCGACGAAACCGGCCGGCCGACGATCCATTCGTGACCGAACGGGTCCCGCACCCGCCCCTGCCGCATCCCGTACGACTGGTCCGCGACCTCGAAAACGATTTCTCCGCCACCGGCGGCCATCCGCTCGGCGAGCCGGTCGGGATCGTCGGTCACCACGGTGAGCAGCAGGCCGCGGCCGCCGAGCCGCAGTGGGTCGGTATCGAACTCGTCGGCGTCCTTCAGTTGGAAACTCGCCCCGCCGGGAAGTCCGAGTTCGGCGAAGACGACCCGCCCGCCGGCCTCGTCCCGCCGCCGCAGTACCGCGTCGAAGACCTCGCTGTAATAGCGGATCGCCTTATCGGCGCCCTCGACGACCAGTTTCGGAGTGATCTGCTCGATGCTCATAGACAGGAGTATCGGCGGCGGCGGTGCGTACGGGCTTGGACATTTGTCGCCGGCGGCGCCGCCCGGGCGAACCGGTCGTTCGCAGAGTCCATCGCCGGCGTGCTCCGGTGCACCGCCGGTTTCAGAAACTCGCGACCTTACTGCGGAAATCGGTGGGTCGAAGTCCGCGGTGCCGTTTGAAGGCGGCGCTGAAACCGAAGGCGTCCGCGTAGCCGACGGCCTTCGCGACCTGCGCGACTGTGAGATCACGATCGGCCAGGAGTTCTTCGGCTTCGTCCATCCGGCATTCGGTGAGGTAGGCCAGCGGCGACTGGCCCATGACATCGGTGAAGCGTTTGGCGAACAGCGCCCGGGACACACCGGCTTTCGATGCCAGGGTCGCCACCGTCCAGCCCGCGGCGGGGTGACTGTGCATGGCTTCCAGGGCGGGGCCGACCACCGGGTCGGCGGGTCCGCGATACCAGCCCGGTGCGTCGGTGTCCTGGCCGTCGAACCAGTCGCGCAGCGTGCACACCAGTGCCCAGTCGAGCAGGCGGTCCATCATGGCCTGGGCGCCGGCGGGGCGGGCGGTGGCGTCGGCGGCGATGGAGGCCATCCAGGCGCAGGTCTCGGCATCGTCGGTGACCACCAGGACGGGCGGTAGCGCGCGTAAAAGGCGTTCGTGCCGGCGACCTGAGGCGCGGTAGGCGCCGACGATCAGGGCGGTTTCCCCTGCGGGATCGTTACCCCACTGCCCGTCGCCCAGGGCGGCTTCACATACGGGGTCCCCAGTGAAGCAGGCGACCTCGTATTCGGCGTGCGGGAGCGCGACCGAATCCGCGCGGTCGGCGAGCAGGAAGGGTTCGCAACCGCGCACTATCGCGGTGTCCCCGGCGGTGATCCGGCGTTCGGTGCCGTCGGGCAGGAGCAGGGTGCCGCCGCCGCGCAGTACGGTCATCATCGTCAGGGGTGCGCGGTCGGCGAAGCGGATGGTCCACGGCGCCTCCAGGACCGCGTGGGTGAGTACGGCGCCTTCGGCCCGGATACCGCCCAGCAGTTTGCTCAAGGGGTCCACACCGTCGAGCGTAGACGAATTCCTATCGAATATGGATCTTCAGCCATAGATCGTCCAGCCATTTCCGGGTGGAATGGAACCGACCGAACAGCCGAGAAATCGGATCACCCTGGAGGATTCCGTGCCACACACCCCGCTCGAGGACACCGCGACCGCTCGCACCGCACTGATCGTCGTCGCCCACCCCCGACCCGATTCGCTGACCGCCCATATCGCCCGCCGCACCGCCCGCCGGCTCACCGACGCGGGTTACCGGATCGACCTGCTCGACCTGAACGCCGAGAACTTCGACCCCCGCATGACCGATGCCGACCTGCCGGATTGGAACAACCGCGAAAAGACCTACTCTCCCGAGGTCGAGAGCCATATGCGACGCATCCTCGCCGCCGATGTCATCGTCGCGGTGTTCCCGGTGTACTGGATGCAGGTTCCGGCAATCCTCAAAGGCTGGATCGACCGCGTGTGGAACTACGGGTTCGCCTACGGCCGCAGCAAGCCTCGCCTGGCGGGTAAGCGGATGCTGTGGCTCGGACTCGCCGGGGCGGCGGACGACGACGAGGTGGTCGCCCTCATGCAGCAGGCACTGAGCGCACAACTCGACGACGGTATCGCCTACTACTGCGGTCTGGCGCACTCCTCGGTGGGGCTGTTGCCCGGCGCGGAGGAGAAACCGCAGCGGTTGGATGCCGACGGCAACTTGCTGCTGGATGAGGCCCTCACCGGCACCGCCCGCGACGCTCATTACGCCGCGCTGGAGGCCAGGGCGGCCGGTTTCGTCGACGATTTCCTCGCCGGCGACCGGGTCGCAGCCTGACCCGGGACCGCGCGCCCGGCCTCGTCCCCGGAGGTGCCGCCGAAATCACGGCGCCTCATCCGCTCGCGCGATCCGGGCTTCGATACCCGCGACAATGGTGTCGGCGACCAGCCTCGCGTGCCGGCGCACCGCGGTTTTACCGAGCGGATCCGATGGGGACATCCGGGTCGCGAGCGGCAGGGCGGCGTAGGGGGCGGTGGCACCGTGGGCGATGAGGAAGTGCAGCGAGCGCAGATCGTCGCGGTGCAGGATCTTGCGTTGCAGTAGCGGTTTCAGGGGTTCGGCGAGCAGGACCGATATCGGCTGGATGTGCCGGTCGTAGAGGTAGGTGAGGCGGGGGCTTTCGATTGCCGCTTCGGTGCTGATCAGGCGCACCACGTCGGGGTGGTCGGCCTGTAGTTCGAGGAAGCGCACGATGCCGGCGTGGAATTCTTCCAGTGGGGACAGGTCGGCGCGTTCGGGGCGGATCTTCAGCAGGGTGACCGCGTTGGCGAAGATCCAGTCCGCGACCGCGTACCAGAGCGCCTCCTTGGACCCGAACCGCTGGTGGATCAGGTTGTGGCTTACGCCGAGTTCCCGGTTGATCGCCGCGACGGAGGCACCGGCGAAACCGTCGCGGGCGAAAACCCGCAGCGCGGCCGCCAGGATCTCGTCCACCGAGGCGGGTGTTTCCCCGGCCGGGGGCCTGCCCCGCCCCTTGCGTGGCGCCCGCGGTTCGGGTGCGATATCCATGGCCGCAATTATATTGACTGCAATCAATTTATCTGCGACTGTGAGCCCAGCCACTTCGCGCTACGGGGACAAGGGATCGCGGCGGCTCCGCCCGGCCCGCGCCCGCCTCCGCCGCAGCGCCCGACGAGGACTGGATGCTGCTATGGAATCCTTTGTGCACCTGCGGAAAGGCACTACTCCCGACCGGCTGCACGCCGATCTCGGCGGGCTCAAGGACGATGAGCTGGGGCGCGGCGGTTTCACCGGGCGCACCGCGCAGCTGTATCGGCGCAACGATCCGGTGAGCTACCGCGCGGTGGGGCCGCTAGCTCCGGTGGATGTGCTCGCCGACGCGCTGAAACCCACCGATTCCACGGATCCGGCGGGTGCGCCGCTGCTGCTGTTCTCCAACGCCGACTGCCGGATCTCGCTGAGCCGGCGGGCTCAGGAGATGCCGTTCTTCGCCCGGTACATCGACGGCGATCTGCTGTCGTTCGTGCACAAGGGTTCCGGGCTACTGGAAACAGAATTCGGCCCGCTGCGCTATCGCGAGGGCGACTGGGTGTACGTACCGAAGGCGTGCACGTTCCGGCAGGTCCCCGACAGCGAAACCACGTTGCTCATGATCGAGGCGACCGAGGAGTTCCGGGTACCGCCCGCGGGGCCGCTGGGCCGGCATTTCCCGTTCGACCCGAACCGGATGACCGTTCCGGAGCCCGCGGCCATGGACGACGACGGGCGCGACGAGTACGAGGTGCGCCTGGTGCACGAGGGCGGCCCGACGTCGCTGTTCTATCCGCATCATCCGCTGGACGTGGTGGGCTGGCAGGGCGACAATTTCCCGTTCACGTTCAATATCGCAGACTACAACGTGGTCCTCTCCGATACTGTGCACCTGCCCGCCACGGTGCATCTGTTCATGCAGGCCACCGGCGTGTACGTGATGAACTTCCTGCCGAAACGGGCCGAATCGGCGCCGGGTACCGAAACGATTCCCTGGTATCACCGCAATGCCGACTACGACGAGATCGCGTTCTTCCACGGCGGCGATATGTACGGTGTGCCGATGCCGCCGGGGCTGATCTCGCACGCACCGCAGGGCGTGCACCACGGGGCGCCGGAGAAGATGCGGGAGCGGGCGCGGCGTAAGCGGGAGGAGATCAGCCATATCGGCTGGACCACGATCGCCGTCGACACTCGCCGGCGTCTCATCCCCTCCCCGGAGGTACTGGCGAACAACCTCGGCGCGCACTGATACCGCACCGAGCCTCTCTCCTCCCGGCCGCAGCCGACCGCGCCCGTAACCCGGGCGCCGGCGGGGAACTCTCGTATCGAAAGACGAAGGCAGGCACCCAATGTCGCACCATGTCGAACGCACCCCGTATGTGATCGCCTACGCGAACACCTCCGGCACCCGGGACGCCTACGGCGGCCTCACCGAAATGGTCACGCTCGATTCGATTCTGGTGAAACCGGCCGGCCTGGACTCGGAGACCGTGCTGGTGCTCATGCACCCGGTCTCCAGCGGCACCTACCTGCCGATCGTCACATCGCTGGCCAGGGCCGGCCACCACATCATCGTCTGCAACAGCCGCTACCGGGGCGCCGATTCGGCACTGCTCATGGAGAAGGTGGTGCAGGATCTCGGCGAATGTATTCGTGACGCGAAGCAGCGGCTCGGCTACCGCAAGGTGGTGCTGGCGGGCTGGAGTGGCGGCGGATCGCTGTCGGTGTACTACCAGCAGCAGGCCCACCATCCCACGGTCACCGCCAGCCCCTCCGGCGACGGCCCGGACCTCACCGAACTGGATCTACCGCCCGCCGACGGGATCCTGCTCATGGCCGCCCATATCAGCCGCCACCACACCCTCACCGAATGCATCGACCCGTCGATCCTCGACGAAGCCGACCCCACCCGGCGCGATCCGGAACTGGACCTCTACAACCCCGGCAATCCCAACCAGCCGCCGTACAGCCCCGAATTCGTGGCCCGGTTCCGCCGGGCGCAGCACGACCGCAACCGCCGGATCACAGCCTGGGTGAAAGAGAAACTGGCCACCATTCAGGCCTCCGACCGCCCGCAGGACGAATACTGTTTCGTCGTCCACGGCACCATGGCCGACCCCACAGTCCTCGACCCGGCACTGGACCCCAACGACCGCACTCCGGGCGAGTCGTATCTCGGTGAACCGCAAGAGGTGAATATGGGCGCGTTCGGTCTCGCCCGGTTCAGCACCCTGCGCAGCTGGCTGTCGCAGTGGAGTATCGACGATGCCCGCGGGGACGCCGTGGCCTGCGGCCCGGATATCGCCGTGCCGACACTGGTGCTCTACAACGCGGCCGACAACGTCTGCACCCCCTCGCACGCCCATCGCATCTACGAGGCGCTCGGCTGCACGGACAAGGAGCTGCACGAGATCCCCGGCGCCAACCACTACTACTTGGGCCCGGACCAGCGCGAACCGCTGGCGAAAGCGATCGGCCTGGTCGACGGCTGGCTGCGGGCCCGCGCTCTCGGTCCAGCGGAATGAGATAATTCCGTGATGGACTCCGCGACAACCGGCGCATTGGACGGTATCCGCGTACTCGAGATCGGCACCCTGATCTCCGGGCCCTTCGCCGGGCGGCTACTCGGCGATATGGGCGCCGAGGTGATCAAACTGGAACCGCCGGACGCCCCCGACCCACTGCGCACCTGGGGCCAGGCCGAACTCGACGGTCACCATTTCTTCTGGACCGTGCATGCCCGGAACAAGAAGGCCGTCACCCTGAACCTGCGCGAGGACGCCGGCCGCGATCTGTTCCTGGAGCTGGCGGAGAAATCCGACATCATCGTGGAGAACCTGCGGCCGGGGACGCTGGAACGGTGGGGTCTCGGTTACGACGTGCTGCGGGAACGTAATCGCGGCATCATCCTGGTGCGGGTGTCCGGTTACGGGCAGACCGGCCCGGACGCGCAGAAAGCCGGATACGCTTCCGTCGCCGAAGCCACCAGCGGGCTGCGCCATATGAACGGTTTCCCCGGCGGCCCGCCCCCACGCCTGGCGCTGTCCCTCGGCGACAGCCTGGCCGGGATGTTCGCCGCGCAGGGCGCCCTGGCGGCGCTGTACCGCCGCACGGTCACCGGTGAGGGCCAGATCGTCGACGCCGCCCTCACCGAGGCCTGCCTGGCCGTCCAGGAATCCACCATCCCCGACTACGACGTCGGCGGCGTGGTCCGCGGGCCTTCCGGCACCCGGCTGGAAGGGATCGCCCCGTCGAATATCTACCGCACCGCCGACGGCAGCTGGGTGGTGATCGCCGCCAACCAGGACACGGTGTTCCGCCGTCTCTGCGCGGCCATGGGGCGTCCGGAACTCGCCACCGACGAACGTTTCGTCGACCACACGGCACGGGGTCGTCACCAGGACGAACTCGACAAGATCATCGGTGAGTGGGCGGTGCAGCGGCAGCCTCGGCAGATCATCGACCTGCTGAACGAAGCGGGTGTGATCAGCGGCCCGATCAACACCGTCGCCGAGGTGGTCACCGACCCGCAACTCAACGCCCGCGGCATGATCGCCGACCACTACGACGAGCGAATCTCCCGGAATGTGAAGGGACCGGGCGTGATTCCCGTCCTGTCGGCGACACCGGGGACTATTCGCAATGCGGGATCGGTGCGCCCCGGTCAGCACAACGAGGAAGTCTACGGCGACCTGCTCGGGAGAACCGCCGCCGACCTTTCGGCGCTACGGTCGCAGGGCATCGTCTGAGCGTCCAGCCGAACCCGTTGCGTTGGACCATAATGGCGGGCGGTCGATGGATATCGATCCCGTACCACTCGAGGAGCTGATATGTCGATCGGAGTTGCCGGCGTACGTCTCGGGCATTGGTCCGATACCGAAGGCGAAACCGGCTGCACCGTCCTCACCGTTCCGGAAGGGACGGTCGCCTCGGCCGAGGTACGCGGTGGCGCGCCCGCCAGCCGGGAGCTGGCCGCCCTCGCCCCGGACAAGACGTTGTCGTCGGTCGATGCCGTCCTGCTCACCGGGGGTTCGGCTTTCGGCCTCGCGGCGGCCGACGGGGTGATGCGGTATCTCGAGGAGAACGGACGCGGTGTGATGACCCCGGGCGGGCGCGTACCCATCGTCCCCGCACTGGCGCTGTTCGATCTGGGGGCCGGTGACGGCACCGCCCGGCCGACGGCCGAACACGGGTACGCGGCAGCGCGGGCGAGCACGGGCGAACAGCTGACCCAGGGCCGGATCGGCGCGGGAACAGGTGCCTACACCGCGCATTGGCGAGGACCGGGCCTGCGCCGTCCCGGCGGAATCGCCTATGCGCAACGACAACTGGGCGATCTCGTGGTCGGCGCGTTGTGCGTCGTCAACGCATTCGGCGATATCGACGACGGCACCTCCGATATCTCGCTGGACGCAGTGGCCGCGCTCGCGCAACCGTTCGAGTTCGCCGAATCGCGTACGCACACAACAATAGGCGTGGTCGTGACCAATGCCCGGCTCGACAAAATGGGCTGCCATATCGCCGCACAGGGTGCGCACGACGGATTGGCGCGCGCGCTGACTCCTCCGCACACCCGATTCGACGGGGACGGGTTCATCACGGTGGCGACCGGCGAGGTCGGTGCCGAGGTCGATACCGTCCGCCTGATGGCGCTTGCCTCGGTGGCCGAATCCATCCGATCTCTGGCCCCGTGACCTGAGGGCAGCTGCACGGGCAGACGCCTCGGCGAAACCGCCGCAGGCCCTGTCAGAGGAGGGCGGTGCGGGGAGCTTTCAGGCCGAGGGCGGTCGCGCCCGCGAGTTCGCGGCTGGTGTCGTAGTCGAAGACCACGTGGCCGCTCAGCACGTCCACATCGCGTTTCAGCCGTTGCATCGGGTGGTCGGTGAAGTGGACGCTCGCGCCGGAGGCGTGCAGGAGGTCGGCGATGATCGCGCGGGATTCGCGGACGATATAGGCGGCGGCGAGCCGGGCCTGGGCGCGGACCGGGACCTGAACGGGGGTGCCGGCGTCGAGGAGGGATTCGATTTCGGCGACCGTATCGTCGAGCAGGCCGCAGAGGGCGCGTAACCGCACCCGCGCGTGGGCCAGGTGCGCTTGGGCCACGGGTTTGTCCTGCTGGCGGGCACCGCCTTCGTAGAGGAGGATGCGGCCTTCGAGGCGGTCGGCATAGATATCGGTGGCGCGTTCGGCGGCGCCGAGGGCGGGCATCGAGGCGGCGAGGGCCAGCGCGGGGACAAGGGGCCAGCGGTAGGTCGTGGCGTCGTGCAGGGCGGCGCCGGGGGCCGATCCGCTGTTGATATCGAACGAGCGGACCAGCCGGTGGCCGCCGACGTACGCGCCCTGGATCACGACATCGTTGGAGCCGGTGGCGCGCATACCTTCGGTATGCCAGACGTCGTCGATCGTGATATCGGTCGCGGGCAGCAGGGCCAGGGCCGGGTAGAGGCCGTCGTCGGGACCGCACAGTGCGCCGACCATGATCCAGTTCCCGCCCATCACACCGGTGGCCCAGGACCAGCGGCCGGACAGGGTGATACCGCCGTCGGCCGGCAGACCGCGACCGGTCGGCGCGAGCGGAGCGGGGCACAGGAACGGGCCGCTGCCGTACGCCTCGGCTTGAGCCTGTTCGGGGAACAGGGCCAGCAGCCAGTTGTGCAGGGTGTAGAAGCCCAGCGTCCAGGCGCTGGAGACGCAGCCGTGCGCCATCCGGCGGATCGGGTCGAGGATGGCGGGGAATTTCTCCTCACGGCCGCCGAATCGTTTCGGTACCAGATATTCGAAGAATCCGGAGGCGACCGCATCGGCGAGGGTCTGGTCCGGTAGGCGGCGCAATTGTTCTGCGGCCCGGGCCCTTTCGGCCAGCGCGTCGACGAAGCTCTGGGTGATTCCGGGTGTGCTGTCCGGCTCGGCCGCAACCATGGTCGCGACCGTAACATACCCAAAAGTATGGAGTGGGCAGCTTCCGGAATCCGGTAATGCGATCGACATACCGCGGCAAATACTGGCATTTACCGGACTTCCCTGGAATCGCACCCTAGATTCTCCCCCATGCCCACCGCCGAGGCGCTGGAACAGCGCATAGCCGAGCTGCGCACCCAGGTGCGCCGCGCCGCCGGTTCCGGTGACCGGACGGCGGCGCGTCGGTTGCGCGCCGAATTACGTACCGCCGAAGCAGAATGGGACGCAGCAGTTCTCGGAACACCTGCCCCCGCCGAACCACCCCGGCAGCAATCCGGCGCGGTGCCGGTGCGCGAACATGTGCACCGCGCGCTCACCCTGCTGTCGGTGCCGGCCGCCCCGAAACTCGTGCTGGCGGTGCACGAAGCATTCTTCTCGGGCGACCTCGTCGCGGCCCGGCTCACCAGCCTGCGCCGGGACGAGGAGCGGTCGTTCCGCGCGGCCCCGTACGCGCGCCCGTACTACGTCTGCGCGGCCCTCACCACGGATCTGCTGGCCCCGGCCCGCGGGCTGCTGGCGGTGAGCACCTGGCCGGCGGCGCAACGTATGGTCGGGCCGCTGAGTCCACGGGTGGATCTGCTCACCGCCGCGACCCGGCTGGCCCGGCATCTGGCCGATCACGGCGATACCGCCGCGGGACAGCGGGTGCTGTGGCAGCTGGCGGTTTCCATCCCGGGCGCCACCGACGGCACCGCGATCGACCCGGATGTGGTGCTGGCGGCCGCGGAACGCGAGCTCGAGGTGCACAGAGAAGACGACATACAGCAGCGGGCCGACGCCGCGGAGCGGGCACAGCGGCAACTGGCGGATCCCGCGGCGCAATTGTTCGGCACACGGCTGGCCGTGGCCGGACGGCGAAGGAACGAGGCCTGAGATGACACTTGCGCAGAATTCCCTGACCGACCGCCTGGACGAGCTACGCGGTGCAGCCCCTGCCAGCCGGCACAACGCCCGCACCATCGCGGCGCTCACCGCGAATCCGGGGTGCGCGCGCCGGGCACTGCTGGACGCCGCGGCCGTGGACAAAACGGTGATCGCCCGCGAATTGGGGTTCCCGCCGCAGTTCGGCCAGTCGCCGTTCGCGATCACCCGCGGTAACTCCTTCGAGGCGATGGTGAAATCGCACGGTTGCGCCGAACTGCTCCGGTTGCTGCGTGAGGAACTGGGACTGAGCATTCCGGAAGTCGGCTACCACGATCTGGCGACCGTGGGCGATAACGCCACCAACTCCATCCGCTACCAGCGCACGAAACAGCTACTTGGGCAAGCGCTGAGCTCGGGGCAGGGCACACTGTTCGACCATCCGATGCTGCGCCTGGAGATCGCCGGCGCCACCGCCTATCTGGAACCCGATGTGGTGGCGCTGCAGATCGGCGGGAAGTTCTACGTCGTGGAGATCAAATCGTTCGCCATCGTCGACGGCCAGGCCGATCCCGCCCAGGTGGCCTCGGCGGCACGGCAGTCGGCGGTATATGTGCTGGCGATGCGGGAACTGTTGCGCGAGCTGGGATATTCGCCCGACGATGTGGCGCACGAATCGATCCTGGTGGCCGCGCGGGATTTCACGAACCGGCCGGTCGCGGCGAAACTCGATCTGCGTAAGCAACTCGCGGTGATCGGGCGGCAGTTGTCGCGGCTCACCTCCATCGATTCCCTGCTGGACCTGGTGCCCGCCGGCGCCTCGTTCACACCGGGAGAGGGGCTGTCCGATACCGTCTCGGCGATCCCGTCCCGGTACGCGCCGGAATGTATGTCCAGCTGTGAGCTCGCATTCGCCTGCCGCGCCGAGGCCCGGGCGCAGGGGTCGGTGGATACGCTGGGCCGCGGGGTCTGTGACGATCTCGGCGGGATCGACAACCTCGACACCGTGCTGGCACTCGCCGAGGGCACCCTCGAACCCGCCCCGGAGCACGCCGATATCGCGGAGATGTTGCGCCGAGCCCAAACCTTGCGACTCGAGGTCGCGGGATGAGCGGGTCGAGCCCGGAGGCGGCAGCATGAGCGTGCTGAGCGCGCTGGCCAAGGCGACCGCGGCGCGGACGGGTCGCGCCGAACCCATTGCCGCCCGGCGGCATTACCACCTCGCGGACCGCCCGCTGGTGCTCGTTCCGCTGCGGCTGGCCGGTGAAGCCGCGGCGCCGCTGGCGGTGATACTCGGTTCGGCGCCGGAGGATTCGACGGTGCTGCTCGTGCCGCAGCCGCGCGACCGAATCCTGCGCCTGCGTTTCATCGAACAGCTGGCCGACCGTGTGCTGCCCTATATTTCGGCGTTCTGCGAGGACGCCGAGGAGCTGACGGTCAAATCGACCGGCGAAACCTATCTGCGCTACCTGGATGCCCCGCAGCTGCTGGTGCCCAATCTCGGTGGTGTGCAGTTCCTGCGGCTGCTGGGGCGGTCGGTGCGGTTCCATCGCACCGAGGGCGAGAACGCCGTCCCGGAATCGCTGCCGCTGCTGGGGCGCTGGCTCACCTGGTTCGGCGATCGCTCGGATTTTCCCGGATCCAGTGTGTGCCTGGCGATGACCTCGGTGCTCACCGTGCATTGGGCGTCGGGCCAGTCGGCGCTGGAAGATGCGAACCTGGCTGCCCTGCTCGGCTGGATCGACCCACCCGCCGGGCTCACCGGCGCACAGGCCGCCGCCCTCGCCGAAGATCCGCTCGCCTCGCCGCCCGCCGGGCCCGCCACCGATCCCGGATTCGACAACGAAGAGCTGGCACCGCTGATCGCCGCCTACGACAGTGCGGAACACGAGTGGGCGAAAGTCATTGCCACCGAACGGCTCGAACAGGCGCTGCGTGGCCAGCTGGAGCCCACCTGGCGGCTGATGTGGCGGGCGGTGGAGCTGCTGCGTGAACTACCCGAGGGCGCGAGCGTGGACCGGCGCTGGACCGATGATCGGTCGGCGTTCTCCTGGTTCGTCTCCGATATCCCGGAGGGTTATCCGCAGGCCCGCCGCGACTCCGCCGTCTCGGCGACCCGGCGACTGCTCAAACAAGAGCAGGCCCTCGATACTTTCCAGGCGCAGCGGGCGTTCGACGATCCGCGCGTGCTGATCGAATACCGGCTCGTCGGCGAGGCGTTCCAGGGCACGGTCACCGACTGCGAGCCGCAGCGGCGGGCGAAACCGAAATCGCGGGAGGTACCGCGGCCCTACGTCTGGGTGCACACCACCGATCCGTTCCGCGGACGGGTCGGTGAAACCCTGTTCCGGATCGACCGGCCCGCGCAGAAGGCCGAGGTCGTCGCGGTCGAGGACGATGTGGTCCAGCTGGAGCTGGTGAGCGGTATGGGTCAAGGCAAGAACCCGGCCGTGGGCAGTGTGCCCGAAGAGGGCGACCCGATCGGTTTCGCTCGCTTCTCCCCCGGCGGATTCGGCGGGCCACCTGCCAAACTCCCGCCGCGCGAGGAGACGCCGTGGACGCACGGCGGGCCGCCGCCGGGTCCGGCGGCCGCACACCAGGAGGTGTGGTGGGGGGTTGAGGGTTAGAGGTGATGGGGGCGCTGCACACCCCACTAGACCACACCCCGCCCCCCCCGCGGGGGGGGGGTTAACCCCCC
>NZ_JARWNW010000107.1 GCF_029868325.1 Nocardia carnea | reverse complement strand
CAACATCTACGTCGTGTAAAACGCGGCGCTGTTGTCCCTGTACACCGTTACGCCTCTCACCCACCCAATACCCCCCCCCGGGTACACCGGGCCCGGGGGGGCGGTTTCGGTGGCCCAGCACCCATGGGAGCTACCGGAAGGCACTGCCCTGTTCGCGGTCGAGTGCCGTTTCGCTCTTGTTCTTCAACGCGAAGAGATACACGAGCAGCGATGCGAAGACGACAACGGTCGCGTACACGATGAACAAGGTCACCTGACCCCCGTTCTTTGCGGCCTGGTAGATCATCGGCGCGGTACCGCCGAACGCCGAATTCGCCAGCGCGTATCCCACACCTACGCCGAGAGCCCGGATATGTGACGGGAACAGTTCGGCTTTGACGATGGCGTTGATGGAGGTGTAACCGGTGAGGATGATGTAGCCGATACCGGTCACCAGCAGGGTCGCCGCGATCGAGGTCGCGTCCTGCAGGTAGGTGATCAGAAACCAGGTGTAGGCGACACCGCCGACGCCGAAGAACATCAGCACCGGTTTGCGGCCCACCTTATCGCTGATCATCCCGCCGACCGGCTGCAAGAGCATGAGGAAGATCAGACCGGTCAAGTTGATCCACGTGGCCGTCATAC
Source organism: Nocardia carnea (assembly GCF_029868325.1). GTDB lineage: Bacteria > Actinomycetota > Actinomycetes > Mycobacteriales > Mycobacteriaceae > Nocardia > Nocardia carnea_C. The sequence goes on along the minus strand of NZ_JARWNW010000107.1, from coordinate 21,547 downwards.
CGCGGTCCCCGAACGCGGTCTTGATCATGGCGGGAGCGTTCACGCTGTAGACGTAGAAGGCGAAGGTGCCGCCCATGGTCACCAGGAAGCACAGCAGCAGCGGACGCCAATGGTTGCCGACCAGCTCCCGCAGCGACCCCGATTCGGAATCCTCACCCCGCGCGACGGCCTCGAGCTGCTCTGCACTGAGCGATTCGTCCATACTGCGCCGCAGCCAGAACACGACCACCGCGGCGACACCGCCGATGAAGAATGCGATACGCCAGCCGTAATCGGAGATCTCCTGCTTGTCCATGAACAGTTGCAGCACCAGCAGGGTGAGCTGGGCGAGCACATGACCACCGACGAGAGTGACGTACTGGAAGGACGAGAAGAAACCGCGGCGTTCCCGGGTGGCGGCCTCGGACATGTAGGTCGCCGAGGTGCCGTACTCGCCACCGGTCGCGAAGCCCTGCACGAGCCGGCACAGGATCAGGATCACAGCGGCACCGACCCCGATCACCTCCCGGCCCGGCACGAGCGCGATCACCAGGGAACATGCGGCCATGAGCGAAACGCTGAAGGTGAGCGCCGCGCGCCGGCCGTACCGGTCGGCGTAGCGGCCGAAGAACCACGACCCCACCGGCCGCATGAGGAAGGTGACGGCGAAGATCGCGTACACGTAGACGGTGGAATTCTTGTCCGCCGAATCGAAGAAATGGCTTTCGAAGTACGAGGCGAACACCGTGTAGACGTAGACGTCGTACCACTCGACGAGGTTGCCGGACGAGCCGCGCAGTGTGTTCCAGACGGCGCGACGGGTCGCCGCGCGCGAAGATACCGGTTCGCCGGGTACCGCCGGGCCCGCGGTAGTGGTTTCGGACATTCGCGCTTCCTCCCGTTCACCAGTGCGCGCCGGCGTGCTGCCGGCGCCGCTGCACGATCAGTGTGCAGGCAGGAAGCGGGATTCGGAGCCGACTGCGGAATTTCCGGACAGCACGGGCCCACACTGCCGTGATCTCGCCGCCGGTACGGGTAGGTCGGTGTTCGGTTCACGATTACCGCGACGGGCGCGGCTATCGCGGGTCCGGCGCCGGTCCGGAGTATGCGAACCCGAGCAGACCGGACAGTTCGCGCAGGCATTCCTCGTATACGGGTTCGAGGTCGCTGTACGCGAAGTCCAATTGGCGCAGCACTTCCATGCACAGCAGGCCGTAGAGACGGATCCAGCAGGACAGGAACACGTGGGCAGCCTCGGGCGGTAGCCGGTTGTCGATGGTGGCGCAGTATTCCCGCAGTTGGGCGTGCAGCGATCCGGGAAGTTCGGTGGGCACCGGAAACGGCCGTTCCTCCCATAGTTCGACCGTCAGATCCAGCAGGACCCGTTCGAACCGCAATGCGGCCTGATGCCGGACCGACTCCGGCCGCCGCTGGGGCGCGCCGACCGGGCCGGCGAAGATCCAGCCGAATTCCGCCGGGTGGACGACCGCCCAGGAACGCATGGCCCGGCATACCGCCAGAATTCGGTCACCCACGGCGCGATCACCGGCCGCGTCGCGGGCATCCTCCATTTCGGCTGCCAGTTCGTCGAAGAAAGTGGCGGTCACCGCGCCGACGAGCTCCTCATGGCCGCTGTAGTAGTGGTACAGCGCGGGGCCGCTCATGCCCATCCGCCTGGCCACCCCGTTGATCGTGACCGCCCCGGACCCCTGTTCGACCAGTAGATCCCGTGCGGTCTGGTGGATTTCGCGCAGGGTCGCGGCGCGCAGCCTGGCCTTCCGGCCGCCGGCAGGCACGGTCATCCGCCCAGCCTCCTTTCGTCCTTGACATATTACACACTCTATGGATGCTTAATAGCATTAAGTAAACCGACTACCCCTAGGTTGAATTATGGTTGTGCTGTACTGGATTCCGGTGGCTTTGCTGCTGGTGACAGCGGTGTGGTGGTGGCAGTCTCGTAGGGCGCACCTGCGCGGGCGCCCGGCCCCGTTCACTGCGTCGTCCCAGAAAGACTCGGGCGAGGGGCGGCGGTCGTGAAAGCAGTTGTCGTCGGCGGCGGTATCGGCGGGCTCGCCACGGCTGCGGCCTTCCACCGGGAGGGCTGGGATATCGAAGTCCTCGAACGGGCCGCCGAATTCGCGGAAGTCGGCGCGGGCCTCACCATCCAGCCCAACGGATTACGTGCGCTGGACCTGCTCCGGATCGGAGATGTACGCGAGATAGGCCGGATCGTCGACCCGCCCTCGGGGATTCGCGCCGAGAACGGGACATGGCTCATCCGAAACGATGTCGGCGCACTGAAACACCGGTTCGGTCAGTGGGTGACGGTGCACCGCGCCGAACTGATCGAATTGCTGCTGACGGCGATTCCGGCGAATGCCCTGCGCCCCGGTGCCGAGGTCCGGCAGGTACACCCCGACGGTACGGTCACGCACACAGCGGGAACGAGCTCCGGCGACCTCGTCGTCGGAGCAGACGGCCTGCGCAGCATCACCCGCAGCACGCTGTGGCCCACCCGCCCGGAGCCCCGCTATGCGGGCTATACCACCTGGCGTTTCCTCATCGAGTCCCACACCGCGGCCGAAAGCGTGGAAACCTGGGGCAGTGGCGCACGTTTCGGCCAGGTCCCGATGCCGGACGGCCGCGTCTACTGCTATGCGATGGCGAACGCACCGGCCGGGTCCCGCAGGGGCGCCGCCGACCTGCGCGAACGGTTCCGCCGGTGGCACGACCCGATCCCGGCCCGGCTGGCGGCCGTCGAGGACGAGGCGCTGCTACAGCACGATACTTATGAGTTGCCGAGCCTGCCCAGCTTCGTGACCGGCCGGGTCGCGCTGCTCGGCGACGCCGCCCACGCCATGACCCCCAATCTGGGGCAGGGCGCCTGCCAGGCGCTCGAGGACGCGGCCACTCTCGCCGAGAAAGTCACCACACTCGGCATCGACACGGGTCTCATGGCCTACGACCGGGCTCGCCGAGCGCGCACCCGGATGGTGGCTCGCCGGTCCCGGCAGGCCGGCGCCCCCGCACACTGGACCAATCCGGTACTGACCGCTCTGCGCGACACCACTCTCCCGCACATCCCCGCCGCCGTATTCGGGCGTTCCATCACCCCCGCATACGCATGGCCTGCCTGACCCGATCCGAGGACACTCCCATGAAGTACTCCCGCACAACGCTCGCCGTGGTCGCGCTGATCACCATGGCCGGCGCCGTCCTGGCCGACCTGGTGGTCCCCGATCTGGCCGCACAGCACGCGTTCAACGACAACTGGCCGCCACACGCCAAATTCCACGATGCCCAGTACATGGTGATGACGGTGCTACTGGGCCTCGTCGGCCTCGCCCTGCTGCGCCGGGGACCGAATCTCCGTGGCCGGCTGCTGTGCGCGGCCGCGGTTCTCGCCACGCCTTGGATCGGGATGATCGCCGCGGCCGGGTTCCCCGGGACAGCCACCTACGACCCCGAATTCCGCGATCGGACACTGTTCGTCCTCGGACTGCACGGGCAGGTCTTTCTCGCGATCCTGCTGCTCACCGCCTTGGGCATCGCCGCGGTAGCGATATTCCGTACGGATGACACCGTCACGCGATCTCGCTGACCCGGGCAGCGGTACCGCCGCTCGGCCCAGCACAGCATTCGTCCGGAAACCCGCAGGGACGGTCTGCGTGCGTTGCGCGACGGAAGGAATCAGCCGCGCATCGCCGCTTGCATGGTCGCGACCACTCCACCGTCGACGAGCAGGTCGGTGCCGGTGACGAAGCTACTGGCTGGGTCGAGCAGGAAAGTGGCTGCGGCGGCGATATCTTCGGCGGTACCGACGCGACCGGCCGGCGAGCTGTCGACCATCTGCCGCATCCGCGCGCCCGATTCACCGGCCAATTCATCCTGCCCCATCGCGGTGGAGATCACGCCCGGACTGATCGAATTCACCCGGGCACCCGCCCGGCCCCACGCGCCGGCCGCGGCCTGCACACGAATAATGGCTCCACGCTTGGCGATCGGGTAGGCGTGCATAGGATGCAGCTCGGCTTCCGCGCTCAGGAACGGCAGATCGGCGAGTTCCGCGGTCGGTGTCGCGGCCAGGGCAGCCTCCTGTTCGGCGGTCAACTGCGCCATATGCCCGGCCATACTGGCGATCACGACACCGGCTCCGCCGCGGGCCATCCGCGGCCCGAATTCGTCCAGCACATAGGCCACCCCGCACAGGTCGACCCGCACGATCACCTCGGTGGAGGCGTGCACCGGCGAAACCCCCGCCGTGTGCACCAGATGCCGGATCGGCCCGGCTTCGGCGGCCGCGGCGGCGAGTGCCGCCACCGACGCCGGGTCCCCGGCGTCCACCTGCCGGGTACTCACCTCGAATCCCTGCTCGGTGAACTGCCCGGCCGTCTCGGCCAGCAGGCGTTCGTCGAAATCCGCCAGCAGCAGATGCCGGCCGCTACCGATCCGCGCGGCGATGGCGCGCCCCATTCCCCCGGCACCGACGACGACGCTGACCTCGCTGCTCATACCGATTCCTTCCGAGACTGTGACGAGTCGATCCGTACTGTAAGGCCATCGAGCCGGCGTTCACACCCGTGGCCGGTAGATACGCCCTTGGCTGGTCGCTGTGGCCCGCTGATCACCGTTCCGGTCGACGAGAGCCGCCTCGATCGTGGCGAGCTGTCCCCGGGTACTCGCCTTCGCTTGCAGCAGCGCCGCCTGAGGCGGGGTGGCGCCCCGTGTCCACGTGGCGGAAAGGTCCAGCGTCACCACGGCCGTGTCCGCCGGCTCAGCGCGCAGGACCGCGTCGACCAGATGCGCGTCGAGGAACATGATGTCGCTCAGCCGGCCGACCATCGAATCGGAGTGGGTCTCTTCGGGAACCGCCCACAGCGAAATGGAGTTGCCGCCGTCGCGGAAACCGGTTTCGAATTCCTCCAGCGAGACGGGATAGTCGACGCTACGGGCATGAAAACCCTTCAGAAAAGGTGCTACTTCGGCGATCCAAGGTATTTCCGGACAGGACTCCGGAGTAGGCACCCGCTCGGACGAACCCCGCCGAGCGCCTGCGGAAACCACACCCGCCGGAACTGACGGGTCACCGATGAGGTTCGGGTCGACGAACCAGCAGGAGGCCAGGACCACGGTCTTGCCGCCTCGGCCGACTCGGATCTGGCAGGCATCGGCGCTGCGCCCCCGGACCAGCGGCTGGACCTCCAGCTCGAGATCGCCGGGGGTGGCAACATTCGGGAAGAGCGCGTGAATGCTGTTGAGCTCGCGTCCGGACGACCATCGGAAGCCCGCCGAGGCGGCGAGAGCCGCTGTGTATCCGCCGAATCCTCTGCCGTCGAAGCAGAACGATTCCGGAAGGTAGGCCGCGAACCGGATTTCGGACTGCTCCTGCAGGGTGATGTCTCCGAGGGGCGTCTCGGTCGTGATGGTCGCCATCGGGGGATCATGACACCCGGTATCCGGAACAAGCCAGGGTTTACGTCGTATCGCCCGGCATATCGTTGCGGGCGATCCCGGATTCAGCCGGTGACCATCGGGACCACGTAAGTGCGGGCGAAGTCGCCGAGTTGTTCGTCGGATTCCAGCGGGACCAGGCCGGAGGGGCAGAGGATGAACGAATGCACCACCCGGCACACCAGTTCCGCGCGGGTGAGCAGGTCGGCCGGTTCGGCGAGCAGGCCGGAGTCGGCGGCGCGGCACAGGGCGGTGTGGGCGGCGGCAACCGACATGGCGAAGACCGGACCGCCTTCGATGGTGAGTTTTTCCAGGATTCGCTCCGGCTCCACGTCGAGCATGCGCCGGACGAGAACGTGCTCGCGCCACCGGGTGATGATGGTGACGAAGATATCGGCGATCATATCGTCGAGGCGGTCGTGGCGGGTGGATATGGCATCGACCTCGGTGAGTACCGCCGCCACCTCGCGACTGACCACGGCCTGGACCACATCGTCACGTGAGCCGACGCGACGGTAGATGGTGACGCGGTCGACGCCGGCCTGGCGGGCGATGTCCTCGATGGTGGTCTTCTTGACCCCGAACTCGCCGAATCTGATCAACGCCGCGTCCAGAATGCGGGCTTCGATACCATCCTGCAGCCCTGGGGACGAGGTGTACGCGGCGGACATGAGCTAACGCTAGCAAGAGCGCCGTCGGCGCAAACACCTATCGGCCAGGACGCAAACGCCTACCCTGCACTCGCAATATTGCAACATTGCCATTAATTCTGTTGCCGTGTAGATTCGCCGAATGGTGCAGACCACCCAAGCAGCCGCTTGTTTCACACCGGTGCGTCTTCCGTCCCGGCTATCGGGGCACAACTGATGGGCACCCAGGCACCGGCTCGCGGCCTACAGATGATCGGCGCGGCAGTGGACGCCTGCCGGTCGATATTCGTGACACATCGGCCGATATCGGTGCTGCCACGGTCGAAAATGCTCTGGCACAGCGGCTTCAACCGCCGGCTCGTCGTCGCGGCCATCCAGCGGGAAGCCGCCGATGTGGTCGCCGTGGTCCTGGTCGACCCCGAGGGAGACCCCTTACCGGCCTGGCTTCCCGGCGCCCACATCGACGTCTTCCTCCCCTCCGGCCGGCAGCGGCAGTACTCGCTGTGCGGGAATCCGCGCGACCGCTCCGCCTACCGGATCGCCGTACGGCTCATGCCGCACGGTAACGGCGGCTCGATCGAAATCCACGAAAACCTGCGCAGCGGAGATGTTCTCCGCGTCCACGGCCCCCGCCACACCTACCCGTTCGTCGATGCCGACCACTACCTGTTCATCGCCGGCGGTATGGGCATCACCGCGCTCCTGCCCATGGTGCGGGCGGCGGGGCAGCGCGGCACGCTGATCTACACCGGCCGCTCCGCCGACTCCATGCCGTTCCGCGACCGGGTGCCCGACGCCGAGATCCGGCCCGACGACGAATTCGGCAGCCCCGATATGGCCCAGCTACTCGCCCGTGCCGACCCGGGCACCGCGGTCTACGTCTGCGGCCCCCCACCGATGCAGGAAGCCGCGGCCCGTGTCCTACCCCGGGTGAACCCCACCTGTTCCCTGCATCTGGAACGTCATCAGGCGCCGCGAGCCCACCGTACGGTAGCCGCGAACCTCGCGGACGCATGAAAAAACCTCTGACCCGGTTCCCCGGATCAGAGGTTGTGGCGGTGGCGGAGGGATTTGAACCCTCGGAGGGGGGTTACCCCTCACACGCTTTCGAGGCGTGCTCCTTAGGCCGCTCGGACACGCCACCGCCCGTCACAATACCGGACCGGCCGCCGATCTTCTAAATCGGGCCTCGACCTGCGCTTACCCTCCGGGACGACGCTGGGAGCGGAAGAACGTGTCGAGCATCGCCGCGCATTCGTCCTCCAGGACTCCCCCGCGAACCTGTGGACGGTGATTCAGGCGACGGTCGCGGACCACATCCCACAGCGAACCCACCGCGCCCGTCTTGGGCTCCCACGCACCGAACAACAGCCGATCCACCCGGGCCGCGACGAGCGCGCCGGCGCACATCGTGCACGGTTCGAGAGTGACCGCCAGGGTGGTTCCGGTGAGCCGCCAGCCGTCGTCGTGGACCGCCGCGGCCCGCCGCAACGCCAGGACCTCGGCGTGCGCGGTGGGATCGCCGGTGACTTCGCGCGCGTTGGCGGCGCGGGCCAGTTCACGGCCCCGGCTGTCGAACACCACCGCACCGACGGGTACGTCCCGCGGATCCGCGGTGCGGGCGGCGGCCAGCGCCGCCCGCACCATCTCGGTATCGGAGAGCCCGCCGCCCACTTCAGCGCGGTAGTTTGTCGAGCACCGCGGAGAATTCCGAGGCGAACCCGAGCCGTTCGGCGATCATCGCGAGCTGCTCGTCGGGGTAGAGGTCGGTTTCGGCGAGGATCACACTGAATACCGGCTCGGGGAGACCCAGATCGGCCAGAATGCCGAGGTCACCTTCCTCCCACGGCTCGGTATCGTCCAGATCGTCGGGGTCGATATCGGGGATCTCGATATGCAGTTCCTCCAGGACATCGGCCGCGATGTCGTAGTCGATCGCCGCGGTCGCATCCGACACCAGCAACCGAGTGCCGCTGGGGGCCGGCCGTACCACGATGAAGAACTCGTCGTCGACGTCCAGAAGTCCGAAAACCGCACCGGATGAGCGGAGTGCTTTGAGCTCGTTCTCCGCGGCGGACAGTGTGGTGAGCGCGGCCGTGGTCAGCGGACTGCATTTCCATGTACCGTCTTCCCGGACAACGGCCACCGCGAACCCCTCGACGTCGTCGTAATCGTCCGACGTCGCCCTGTTCGTGCCCGAGCGCTGTGCTGCCATGGGCGCAACGGTAGTCGGCTGGAGGCCGTTAGATGAACTCGTATGCGAATCTGTTCCGGTGACGGCTGACAACCATACGGCGCTCTGTGTTCTCGGGACGGGTTTGATCGGCGGATCGCTGCTGCGTGCGGCGACCGCGGCGGGCTACACCGGCTGGGGATACAACCGATCGGCGCCGGGCGTGGCGGCCGCCCAGGAAGCGGGTTTCGACGTCTCCGCTGACCTCCCGGCAGTGCTGAGCCGCGCCGCCGAGACCGATGCCCTGATCGTGGTGGCGGTGCCGATGCCGGCGGTCGATCCGATGCTCGACGCGATCGCGCAGTACGCGCCGCAGTGCCCGCTGACCGATGTGGTGAGTGTGAAATCCCCGGTCGCGGCCGCGGTGCGCAGGTACGGCTTACAAGACCGCTATGTGGGCGGGCATCCGATGGCGGGCACCGCCGAATCCGGCTGGCAGGCCACCGATCCCGGCCTGTTCCAGGGTGCCGCCTGGGCGGTCGGGGTGGATCCGGGTACCGACCCGCACGCCTGGACACGGGTCACGCGGCTGGCCCTGGACTGCGGGTCGGTGGTGGTCCCGGTGATCGCCTCGGAGCACGACCGCGCCGTCGCCCGGATCTCGCATCTGCCGCATGTGCTGGCCGAAGCGCTGGCGGTGGCCGGGGCACGCGGCGGGGACCTCGCGCTGGGGCTGGCGGCGGGTTCCTTCCGCGACGGCACCCGGGTCGCGGCCACCGCGCCCGGCCTGGTGCGCGCCATCTGCGAACCGAACTCCGATGCCCTGCTCGCGGTACTGGACGAAACACTCGCCGCCCTCACCGAGGCTCGGGAGGCGCTCAGCGCGCGCACTTCGCTCGACGAACTCGCCGCCGCCGGGCACGCGGCACGGCAACGTTACGAATCCGCGCAACGCTGGGAGATCACCGATATCGAGCCGGGTGTGCCGGGCTGGCTGGAGAAATTGCAGGACGCCGGCCGGACGGGCGGTGTGATCACCCGCCTGGACACCGGGACAGAGCCGATCTGACCCGCCGTATCGGTTCGGCGGGACCCCGATGGCCGATGCCTCGACGCTCTGCGGAGTCCGAGAAGAGCGGTCAGATTCGCTCGGCCAGGCCCGGATAGTCGAGGACGAATCCGTCCGGATCTACGGTGAGCGTCGCACTGGACACCGGTGAGAGCACACTGATCCCGTCGCCCGCACTGCTGTAGGTGAGATCGGCTTCCTGCACCGTCAGATCCGGCAGGCTCACGTAGACCACGGGAACCTGGACGTCCTCCATCGCGTGCTGCAGACCGAAACGCCGGATCGGCAGCGTATTGAAGAACGGGCTCAGCACCACATCGGCGTCCAGCGCCCCACCGAAGGCCGAGCGGACATGGGCGCCGGTGGCGTCGATGAGCCAGTAGTTCTCCTCGTCGCGCGCGATCGACGCATGCCGTTCCCCGGCCGCGGTCGTACTGCGCAGCGATAACCGCCTGGTCGCCCCGTTCTCATCGGTGACCAGGTCATAGGAGGCGCTGAACGCGGGATGCTCCCCGCATCCTCCGCCGATGATGCGGCCGCTGGCCCGGATCCGGTTGCCGTTGAGGGTTACGCGAACCGATTCCATCCGCGAGGAGTCGTGCGAGCGCCAGGTGAGCACAGCGGGCCACCGCACCGGCTCCGGCACGGAGCCCGGACCAGGGGTTTCGTCGCTCGTTTCTGTCACGGGTCCCACCGTACGCAACCGACCGGCCGATACAGAGCTCCCACGGGGATGGATCAGTGCGTGCCTGTGCGACGCTGATCCACAACCGTGACGAAGTCCGGGTGGGCCGACACAATCAGTTGCTCGGTGGTATCGGTCAACCAGACGTCCGCGAAATAATCGGACCGCGTCCAGGCAACGATGCCGACAACCGCCGCAACGGGAAGACATCCGGGCACAACCGCCAAGGCCAGCGGCACAGCGAGCTGCTCCACACCGAAGACGACCGCGACCACGATCGCCACGACCGTCGCAACTATCGCCGACAACGCCAGCAAAGCAATGCGCCGGAACTTCCCGGCCTCGGATAGGCAGTACTCACAGGCCGGGCATTCGAAACGTAGACGCGCCTGGATGCCATAGTTCTGCTGCGGCCGCCAGGGCGGTTTGATGGATCGGAAGAACACCCCGATACTCGGCATCTCCGATCCCGGCAGTCCCTGGGAGTTCACCACGAAAGGCCGTCTTTCCACGGCCGGCAGACCGTGTTCGCTGCACATATCGGGCAGCGCCTCGATCAGTTTCAATTCCAGCGGCGCGCTCGAAAAAGCCGGCGCCCGGTCCGGATCGACCTCGGTGTCGAACAGCACCCTCGGTCGTCCGGTCACCGCAGCCACCCGTTCTTCCGGCGGTCACTGAAGTAGAGATCGTCTTCGTCCGGTTCATCAGGCGTAACGACCTGGTCCTTGTAGGACTTGCGTCGCGCCGGGGAGGTTGCCGCGGCGGGCGGCGCCGGTTGCGGTGCAATCGGTGGTTGGGGTGCCGGTTCGGCCGACCGGGGCGGTGTGGACCACTCCGGCGGCTGGTTGCGGAGCTGGTCCAGTTGGGCTTGCCCCTGCGCGGCGAGCCGCTGCCGTTCGTCCTCGGGCATATCGGCGAACTGCTGCATAGCTGCGGGCATGGTCCGATCCAGGACGGTGTTGAACGCATCGCTGCGCATCAATTCGCGGGCGCTGCCCCGGCCGTCGAGGATGGCGCGGATCTGATTCTTCAGCTGTTTATCCGCCGTCCCGGCCATGATGACCTGGAGTGCCTTGGAGAGTTGACGCGATACTGCGACGTCGCCCCGTGCGAGATCATGTATCGGCTCGGGTGCGCTCATATCAGGCTCCGGCTCCGGGGTGGTCGTAGGATTTCTGTGGCAGGGCAGTCAGGTCGCCACCTTGGATGGCACCTGCACCCGCATAGACGAGCCCGGCGATCCCTTCCAAGCCGATGTAGATCGACGAGAACGCCGCGACGATCAGGCCGAACTCCTCGATGACTTTGAGGGTGCTCAACGTGGCCGCCGCGACCAGCGCAGCAGTCGCGACGGCGCCGACACCCGTCGCTGCGGAAACCTTCACCGCGGCCCATTCGATGATGGCGACGGCCGCCAGATCCAACACGGTCTGTACCGAATCGCCGATCGTCTTCGCTCCGTAGTACGCAGCGTTCGCGAAGTTCTTGATCTCGTCGGCAATCGTGTTCAGCGAATCGACCTGTGCCGCGACCGCGGTGGACAGCTCCGCGAAGTAGGACTGAGCGCTCGTCGCCGCGTTGCCGTCCCAGGTCGTGTCCACGGCCTTTGCGGCTTTCTCGATCTCGTCCGAGAAGCTCGAACTGTAACCGGCCAGATTCTCGACGGCCTTGCCCGCTTTCTGCAGGGCCTCCCAATCACCGGAGATCTTTTGTGCGAACCACTCCACCGGGTCCACGCCGAGTACGTTCTTGCTCCACGTGCACGCCCAATAGGTCGGCGAGATCTCGTTGGCGGTGATCAGGAATTCGAACTTGTCGTTCATCGGGTCTTCGAGAGCGGGCTCGGCCAGCTTCTCCGCAGGTGTCCCGGCCATTATTTGCCGCCCGGATAGGTGCGATCCAAGGCGGCAGCGTTCGTTGTGTCTGTGGTCCGGTACATCTGGGCCACGGCCGTCAGTTCGGTCGCCGCTGCTTCGGAAAGATTGCCCAGCGTCTCGTAGTTCGGTTTGAGCTTGTCGTACGCCTCGCTGATAGCTCCGAGCCCGAGGCGGATCAGTCCACCGTCACCCCACACAGTGTTGTCCACCCGCAGCCATTTATCGATGTATGCGATGGCGTTCGCGTTCTCGTCCGCCAGCTTCTTCAAGCTCGCAGCGAATTTGTCGACCTCATCAGGATCGACCTCGAGCTCTTCGGCCATGGGACCCCTCCCTTCAGCGGCGCTCCCACACCGCACTCTGCATCGCAAACCCTGACACAGCCGGGTACGAACGGCAAGCAGTCGTGCGCAGAACTCGAACGCCCTACTCCCGGCCACTGTTGCCGAACGATCCCCGCAGCGATCGGCCGTACCCGAGGTGGCTGGCGGAGACGGAGGGATTTGAACCCCCGGTCGCTCTCACGACTCTCGCTTTCAAGGCGAGTGCATTCGGCCGCTCTGCCACGTCTCCAGGACCTCGATGTTAACCGATACACCCGCCCGGAACCGAAATCCGGCGGGGCTACCCGTTGGCGACCGATTCCCGGGTTCAGCGGGGGACGGCGAGCAGGTCCCGGGTGATTCCGGCGAGGTCGGCACAGCCGGACAGACCCATGGCGGAATCGAAATCGGCAAGCAGTAACCGCAGTGCGTGCCGCACACCGGGCGCCCCGGCGATACCGAGGGCATAAGCCCAGGGGCGGCCGTAACAGACGGCTTTGGCGCCGAGGGCCAGCGCGGTGAGAATATCGGAGCCGGTGCGGATACCGGAGTCGAAGAGCACATCGGCCCGGTCACCGACGGCCGCCACGATCGGGCCCAGCGCATCGAGGGCGGCGATCGAGTTATCGATCTGGCGGCCACCGTGGTTGCTCACCAGAACACCGTCCGCGCCGGCATCGACGACCAGACGGGCGTCGTCGGGGTGCAGAACGCCCTTCACCGCGATCGGCAGATCGGTCCAGTCACGCAGTTTCGCCAGGTCGGCGGGTCGCAGGGTGTGGTTGCCGAACAGACCCACCCAGGTGAGGATCGCCATCCGCATGGCGTCCTCGCCCTCCTCGGGCGGAGCAGGCAGCTTGGCACGGAAAACCGGATCGGACAGGTAGTTCGCGATACCTTTGCCCAGCAGGAACGGCAGATGAGCGAGTTCGAGGTCGCGGGGGCGCCAGCCGAGCGACGGTGTATCCACGGTGACCACGATCGCCCGCGCACCGGCCCGCTCGGCCCGCTGGACGAACGACCGGGCCAGCTCGTCGTCGGCCGGCCAGTACAGCTGGTACCACCAGTCCCCCGCCACTTCGCCGACTTCCTCGATGGTCGACGAGGACGCCGTGGACAGCACGCTGCCCACGCCGAGTTCCTTGGCGACCCCCGCCACCACGACCTCACCTTTTTCGTGCAGCAACTCCAGCACCCCGACCGGCGCGGTGAGTACCGGCGCGGCAAGTTTCGTGCCGAGGACCTCCACGGCGGTATCCCGGGTGCCCGGGCCGCTGGTACCGCGCAGCATGCGCGGCACCAACCGGAACCGTTCGAACGCTGCAAGATTCGCAGCGGCGGTGCGTTCACTGGACGCACTACCGGCCACGTACGCGAAGGCGCGCGCATCGAGCAACTCCCGGGCCCGGCTCTCGAACCCGTCCGCCGTCATCGGCAGTTCGGGCACCGCCCCGCCCATCCCCTGGAGGTAGATCTCGTTCTGGAAGTCGATGAAGCTGCTCACGCACGCACACGCTAGCCCCGCCGGGCCGATCCAGGGCGCATATGGGCGAGTACCTTGCTCTGCCGCCGCACCCACCACCACCCGGCCCGCAGCTACGCACGGCACCAACTGTGATCGCGCGACCGGGCCCCGCACTGGTCGAGCCAGCGCCGCATCCGGCGCCGACCGCTCACTCCGCGCGATGGCCGCCACATACGTGACAGTCCCACCACGGTCGCGGCCCGCTACTCAGGCCCGAACGCGATTACATGCGCCGAGAGGCTGCGGCTGGGGCGCCCTCCCTGGTCACGCCGCGTCGGCCGGAACCCGACGTGGGCACAGACCTGAGCGGCCAGGGCTGTTCGTCGCTGAGCCCGGGCATCAACCTTCGCCGACGCGGGCGGCGTACACGGTCGCGGTCACCGTTTCGACCTCGCTGCGGGTGCTGACGGCGCCACCGCGCAGACCTCGCCCTGTGAGGTCGCCCCGTACCACCGCAGTGGCTGACTCGCCGACAGGTCCGCAAGACCCTGTTCGGTGGTCGCTGTTGCACTATGGGGCGATGCGCGCGATCAATTTGAACGGTTTCGGTGGGCCCGAGGTGATGGAGTGGTCGGAAGCACCCGACCCGGTCCCCGGGCACGGTGAGGTGCTGATCGAGGTGGCGGCGGCCGGGGTGAACCGGGCCGATCTGCTGCAGCGCCGCGGCTTCTACGCGCCGCCGCCCGGGACGACTGCGGTCCCGGGACTGGAATGTTCCGGCGTTATCGCGCAGGTCGGCGACGGTGTCCGCGAATGGTCGGTGGGCGACCGGGTATGCGCGCTGCTCTCCGGCGGCGGTTACGCCGAAAAGGTCGTCGTGCCCGCCGGGCAGGTGCTGCCGGTACCGGACGGCCTGGATCTGGCGGCGGCGGCCGGGCTCCCCGAGGTGGCCGCGACGGTCTGGTCGAACCTGGTGATGACCGCCGGTCTGCACTCCGGGCAGCTACTGCTCGTGCACGGCGGTGGTAGCGGGATCGGCACGCATGCCATCCAGGTGGCGCGGCAGCTGGGCGCCCGGGTCGCGGTGACGGCGGGCTCGGCGGCCAAACTCGAACGCTGCGCGGAACTCGGGGCGAACGTTCTGATCAACTACCACGAACACGATTTCGTGGAGCTGATCCGCGCCGAGCACGGTCTGGGCGGGCCGGGCGCCGATATCATCCTCGACAACATGGGCGCCGCGTATCTGGGCCGCAATGTCGAGGCACTGGCCCTGGACGGTCAGGTCGTGGTCATCGGGATGCAGGGCGGGGTGAACGCCGACCTGAACCTGGGTGCGCTGATGGCCAAACGGGGCACGGTCCGCGCGATCAAACTGCGCGACCGCCCGGCCACCGGCCGCGGCAGCAAGGCCGACATCATCGCCGAGGTGCGCGCCCATGTCTGGCCGCTGCTGGAGAAGGGGGAGATCGTCCCGGTGATCCACGCCGAGGTGCCGGTGGCCGAAGCGGGCCGCGCGCACGAAAAGCTCGACGAGCACGAGACATTCGGCAAGGTGATCCTGCGAGTGGGTAGCTGATCCGCCGGCGCCGCGGACCTCAGCCGAGGGAGGCGAGCGCCCGGCCGAACAGGTCGATCTCGCGCCGGGTGGTGTACGGCGCGAGACCGATCGTCACCGCACCGCCTTCGTCGTTGACGCCCAGCGCGTCCAGCAACCGGCTGCCACCGTGCGAACCGGCGAGCACGGCGATCCGCTTATCGGCCAGTTCGGCCGCGATCTTCTCCGCCTGCATACCGTCGATGGTGAAGCTGACCGTAGGGATGCGGGTGGATGCCCGGCCGATCACGGTGAGACCACTGATCTTGTCCAGGGTGCTCATCAGATGATCGAACAGCTGGTCGTGGTAGTCCTGCAGGGAGGTCACCGAAATCTCGAGCCGTTCCCGCCGGGTCCCGTCGGCGCGTTCGTCCAGCCCGGCCAGATAGTCGATCGAGGTGGTGAGCCCGGCCAGCAGTGCGTACTGGTGCCCGCCCACCTCCAGCCGTTCGGGACCCTTCGCGTACGGATTCAACGCCATGGACGGGATCCGGTCCAGGAACGCCGGGTCCCGGAAAACCAGCGCCCCGACCTGCGGCCCGCCCCAGCTCGGACCGCTCAGCGCGACCACATCGGCGTTCAGGTCTTCGATATCGATCAATGCGTACGGCGCCGCTCCCACCGCATCGGCGACCAGCAGCCCGCCGACCTCGTGGACCCGTTCCGCGGCGACCCGCACCGATGGCGCCGACCCCACGATCGGCGAAGCCGCCGTCAGCGCGACCAGCCGCGCGGTGGGTCCGATGAGCTCCTCGAACTGCCAGGCCGGCATTTCACAGGTCTCGATCTCCACCTCGGCCCAGCGCACATGCGCGCCGTACCGGTTGGCGATCCGCAGCCACGGCGCGACGTTCGCCTCGTCGTCCAGGCGCGACAGGACGATACCGGTACCCAGGCCCAGCCGGGAACTCAATGATTCGGACAGCCAGGACAGCAGGACCGCGCGGTCGGGCCCCAGGACGACGCCGCTCGGGTCGGCGCCGACGAGATCCGCGACAGCCACCCGGGCGTCGTGCAGGATCTCCGCGCTGCGCTTGGCGGCACCGTGGCGGCCGATATGGGTGAAAGACGACGAGCGGAACCCGGTCGACACCGCGCGCGAGACAGAATCCGGAACAAGCATGCCCGCCTGCGGAGCCAAGTTGATCCAGCCGTCGGCCAGGGCGGGAATCAGTCCCCGGACCCGCGCGACGTCGTAAGTCATGCAGGCCACTTTAAGGCCAGCGGCCTCCGCCCGGTAACCCTGGTCCGGCCCAGTGCGCCAGACTTGCTGCCCGCGCGACCCACACTACGACCACCGGCTTTAGCGCGTTTGCCACGAACACGACATGATGGGGAGCATGACGCAATCGGATGACGCATCGGATCCCGTTGTCGTGATCGGCCCAGAAGGCCGCCCGCTGGTGTTGCCACCGGGTGCCGCGTCGAACGCGTCGTATTCCGGCGGGGAGAACTCCACGGGCGACGAGGCCGAGGGCGACCGCACCGAAACGCTCGCCGATATGGTCGAACAGCCGGCCAAGGTGATGCGGATCGGCACCATGATCAAACAGCTGCTGGAGGAGGTGCGGGCGGCCCCGCTCGACGACGCCAGCCGCACCCGCCTGGCCGAAATCCACAAATCTTCCATCCGGGAACTGGAGCAGGGGCTGGCCCCGGAGCTGCGCGAGGAGCTGGAACGGCTGGCGCTGCCGTTCAGCGAAGACGCCGTGCCCTCGGACGCGGAACTGCGGATCGCGCAGGCGCAGCTGGTGGGCTGGCTCGAAGGTCTGTTCCACGGCATCCAGACGGCGCTGTTCGCCCAGCAGATGGCCGCGCGCGCCCAGCTCGAACAGATGCGCCAGGGCGCCCTGCCACCGGGTATCCATGCCGGTGAGGGCCGTGGCGGCCAGCAGGGCCACTCCATCGGGGGCACCGGGCAATACCTCTGAACGCGGTGGTGTATATGCCAGGCGTTACCGGATCGTATTGCCGGGGTAGTGTCGTGCACCGTGCCTGCAGCTTCCGCTCGCCCCGACCTGGTAACCCCTGAAGATCCGGCGAGCACCGACGAGAGCTCGGTGCGCGCCGACCACACTCCCGCCGCAGATGAGAAGCCCGTGAGTTCCGAGCAGACCCCGGTAGCCGATACCGATATCGCCCAGGTGGCCGCCCCGGCACCGATCGAGCCCGATTCGCAGTCGTGGGCTCGCGCCTGGCGTGATATCCGCGACGGCTTCGGGCAGCGCGAACTATGGCTCTCGCTCGGCTGGCAGGACATCAAACAGCGCTATCGGCGTTCGGTGATCGGCCCGTTCTGGATCACCATCGCGACCGCCGTACAGGCCACCGCCATCGGCATCCTGTACGCGGCGCTGCTCGGTCAGCCGCTGCAGGAATACCTGCCCTACGTCGCGGTGGGCCTGATCGTGTGGAATGTCATCAACGCCTCGATCCTCGAGGGCGCGGATGTGTTCATCGCCAACGAGGGCCTGATCAAACAGCTACCTTCGGCGCTGAGCGTGCACGTATTCCGGCTGGTGTGGCGGCAGATGCTGTTCTTCGCCCACAACCTGCTGATCTATATCGTGGTCCTGGCGCTGTTCGGGGTCTGGCGCGATCTGCACTGGACGGCGATCGCCGCGGTGCCGGCGCTGATACTGCTGTTCATGAACGCCATGTGGGTTTCGGTGCTGTTCGGTATCTTCAGCACGCGCTACCGCGATATCGCGCCCATCCTCGGCAGTATGACGCTGATGCTCTTCGTGCTGACGCCGGTGATGTGGAGCACCAAGAGCCTCGAGGCCCAGGGCGGCGAGGTCGCCGAACGGGCCCGTGTGGCCGAAGTGGTTCCCACCTACCACTACCTGGAGATCGTGCGCGCGCCGCTGCTCGGCGACGACCAGAAGCTGTACCACTGGGCGATCGTCGGCGCGATCACCGTGGTGGGCTGGATCGCGGCCGCGATCGCCCTGAAGAAGTACCGTTCGCGCGTGCCCTACTGGGTTTAGGAGTCAGCCGGTCATGACCGATCAGGTGAGTATCGAAACCCGCGACGCGTGGGTGGAGTTCCCGATTTTCGACGCGAAATCGCGGTCGCTGAAGAAGGCGTTTCTGGGCAAGGCGGGCGGTTCGATCGGCCGCAACCAGTCCGATGTGGTGGTTGTGGAGGCGCTGCGTGACATCACGCTGTCGCTGAAGGAAGGCGACCGGGTGGGCCTGGTCGGCCACAACGGCGCCGGTAAATCCACCCTGCTGCGACTGCTGTCCGGTATCTACGAACCCTCGCGCGGCAGTGCGCGCATCCGCGGGCGGGTGGCGCCGGTGTTCGATCTGGGTGTCGGGATGGACCCGGAGATCTCCGGGTACGAGAACATCATCATCCGCGGCCTGTTCCTCGGGCAGACGCGCAAGCAGATGATGGCCAAAATCGACGAGATCGCCGATTTCACCGAACTGGGCGAATACCTGTCCATGCCGCTGCGCACCTATTCGACCGGTATGCGGGTCCGGCTGGCGATGGGCGTGGTGACCTCCATCGACCCCGAAATCCTGCTGCTGGACGAGGGTATCGGCGCGGTCGACGCGGAATTCATGAAGAAGGCCCGGATCCGGCTGCAGGAACTGGTCGCGCGCTCGGGCATCCTGGTTTTCGCCAGCCACTCCAACGAATTCCTCGCCCAGCTCTGCGATAGCGCGATGTGGATCGACCACGGCCAGATCCGGCTACAGGGCGGAATCGAAGAGGTGGTCCGCGCCTACGAGGGGCCGGACGCGGGTAATCATGTGGCGACGGTATTGCGCGAACTGGAGGCCGAGAAGGCCGGTGGTTCCACCGCCGGTGCCGGTGCGCCCGAGTCACAGCCGGCCGACGGCGAACGAGAACTGGAGAAGAACCAGGTATGAGCGAGTCAGGCCCGGAGGGGGCGGCAAAGCGTGCCGACGCGGAGCCCTCGCTCACGCCCGATGCACCGAGCACGATCGAGCCGGGCGGCCATGAACCCGCGCTCCCGGTACCGCCGGAACAAGAGGCAGCTGTTGCGGCCGAGCCGACCTCGGTTACCCAGAAGGTATCGCCCGCTGCTGTGCCGGTGGACCCCACCGCAGCGGTACTGCCCGCGGTCGATTACAGCGCGGAGGCGACCGTTGTCGCCGTGGTGGTGACGCATAAGCGCCGTGATCTGCTCGCCGAATCACTGAAAGCTGTGGGGACCCAGTCGCGTCCGGTCGATCACCTGATCGTGGTCGACAACGGGAACGAGGGCGAGGTGGCCGAACTGGTCGCCGATCAGCCGGTGCCGACGACCTACCTCGGTTCGGCGCACAACCTCGGCGGTGCCGGTGGTTTCGCGCTGGGCATGCTGCACGCGCTGAGCCTGGGCGCGGACTGGGTGTGGCTGGCCGATGACGACGGCCGCCCCGACGGGCCGGAAGTTCTTGCCACGCTGTTCGATTGCGCCCGCCGCCACGAACTCGTGGAGGTATCGCCGGTGGTGTGCGATATCGACGAACCCGACCGGCTGGCCTTCCCGCTGCGCCGCGGTCTCGTGTGGCGGCGGCGGCGCTCCGAGCTCGGTGACGACGATTTCCTGCCGGGTATCGCCTCCCTGTTCAACGGCGCGCTGATCTCGGCGCAGGCCGTGGATGTGATCGGCGTACCGGATCTGCGGTTGTTCGTGCGCGGTGACGAGGTGGAGGTCCATCGGCGCCTGGTTCGCTCTGGATTACCCTTCGGCACCTGCCTGCAAACCGCCTACTTACACCCGAACGGTGCCGGCGAATTCAAGCCGATCCTGGGCGGGCGTATGCACACCCAGTACCCCGACGACCCCGTGAAGCGTTATTTCACCTATCGCAACCGCGGGTATCTCATGTCCCAGCCGGGTATGCGAAAGCTGCTGCCGCAGGAATGGATTCGTTTCTCCTGGTTCTTCCTGGTAACCCGCCGGGATCCGGCCGGGTTACGCGAGTGGTTCCACCTGCGCAGCCTCGGGCGCAACGAGCAATTCCAGAAACCGGATTAGTCCCGGAACGCCCATACGCCTCATATCGGTCAACCGATTCGCAATAGGGGTTGACGGCGGATGCGAGAGTTTCCTCCCCAGCAGGTAGGTTCGGCTGGCAATCAGCATGATTCGGGAGGAGATCGATGAGTTACCCCGGCGGTCAGCCGCCTCAGGGAATGCCCGCACCCGGCCAGTATCCGGCGCCGCAACCACAGTTCGCGCCGCCGGCGCCGCATCCGGGCGGGCAGCCGCAGCAACCAGGGGGACCACAGGGGCAGCAACAGTGGGGTGTGCCGCCGCAGGGATTCGGGCAGCCTCCCGGGCAACCGCAATACCCGAGCAGTCCGCAACCCCAGCCGGTGGGGCAACCACAGTTCCAGAGCGGACCGTACCCGCAGCCGGGGCAGCCGCCGGCACAGTTCGGGCCGGGTGGGCAGCCCGGGCCGTACGGTCAGCAGCAGCCGGGGCAGCCGGCGCCGAACGATCCGCCGGGCATCACGGTGGACTGCTCCTACACACCCATGGCCTTCCTGCTGGCCATCACCAAACCGAAGATTTTCGTGAACGGGCAGCAGGTGCCGAATACGCGCTGGGGCGCGAACCATATCCCGGTCGGCGCCGGTAACTATCACCTACGCGTGGCGACGCCGTGGTTGTTCGATATGGGTCCGGCGGAGGCCCCGGTTCCTGTTCAGCCAGGGCAGGCGGTCCGCTACTACTACCGGACGCCCGCGATCATCTTCATGAACGGCGCGATCGGGCCGGTACCGCAGAAGACACCCGGCATCGTGGTGATGTACGTGCTGTGGGCGTTCATAGCGCTCATGTTCGTGCTCAATATCGCCGTGATGGCCTCGATGTGAGTTGACGCGACGCGCTCGGCGGACCGATACCGGCCCGCCGAGCGCCTACGTGTATCCAACACCCGCGTGATGCCGTGCCTGCGCCGAATCACCGCACGCCCGTAAGCCGAATGCCGCGCGATGCGGCGGAATCCGCGCGATCCGAGAGTCACAGCTCCCGCTCACCGGAGCACTGCCAGGATCGGCCGGAAACTCTCGAAACGGGATGAGGCGGGGGGGCACGGCCCGCCTGACCTGCGAGGATCGCGCACCCCCTGGGCAACGCACGGCCGGTTGCCTAGGCTCGGATCGCATGCGCCGACCATGTGGTGAACCGCTGGGCGGCGGCCGCTACGACAAAAGGGGCAGGGTATGACGGCAACGGGAGACAAACCACTGCGCGGGCGGACGATGATCATGTCCGGCGGCAGCCGGGGCATCGGCCTGGAGA
>NZ_JARWNW010000106.1 GCF_029868325.1 Nocardia carnea | reverse complement strand
GCTGATTTTAAACTTTTTTCCCAGGGGCTGGTTGCCCCCCTATCTGCGGCGGGTTGGGGGGGGGGGGGGGGGGCCCGCTTAACCGCTCCGGTTTTCGGGCCCCCCGCTCGCCAGCGGATGCCGGGCAACGCTCGATCGGCAGAAAGTGTGGGAACAGGAGTCGGTGCACCCGGCGGGTCACGCAGCCTTGGACAGCCGTTCGGCGACGAGCAACCGGGCGGCATCACCGGTTGAGATCCGGTGCTGTGCGGAGATGTCGAGCACTCGTTCGACCCGAGCCTGGAGCGCGCAGACCTTGTCTCTGACCTGCTCGGCCGTTTCTCCCTCGCGCTCACCGAAGGCCTGGATGAGGCCACCGGCGTTGGCGATGTAGTCGGGGATCCATACCACCCCGCGTGAGGTCAGCTCACCTTCCACCGCGTGGCCGGACAGTTGGTTGTTCGCTGCTCCGCAGATGATTTCGGCGGTTGTACGGCGCGCCGATTCGGGCGTGACCGTGCCGCCCAGGGCGCAGGGAGCGAATATGTCGATCGCCTCGTCACGGACGTCGCCGGTGATCGTGACGGAAGGGAACCGGCCGCGTAACGCGGCCGTCGCGGCCGGGCTCGGGTCGGCGGCGACGACACGGGCTCCTGCAGCGAGCAGCATACCGGTGAGTTGTGCACCCACCTTCCCCACGCCTTCGACCCCGACGACGCGGCCTGTCAGATCAGCCGAACCCCATACGCGTTCGGTAGCGGCGCTCAGGGACCTGAAGACGCCCAGCGCCGTCATCGGCGCGGTATCACCGGAACCGCCTCGCGCTTTGTTCCGGGCGGCCACATGCTCGGTGGTCTCGCCGATGAGATCCATATCGTCAGCGGCCGTGCCGACATCTGCGGCCGTGATGTATCTGCCGCCGAGCGTATCGACGAAACGACCGTAGGTCCGGAGCAACTCGGCGGATTTGCCGGTGGCGGGATCACCGATGATCACGGCTTTCCCGCCGCCCAGCCGGAGGCCGGCCGCAGCCGCCTTGAATGTCATTCCGCGGGACAGGCGCAAAACGTCACCGAGCGCCTGCGCTTCGGAGCGATATGGGTAGAAGCGCGTCCCGCCGAGCGCCGGCCCGAGAGCGGTGGAGTGAACAGCGATGATGGCGTGCAGGCCGCTGGTCGCGTCCCGACAGAAGATGACTTGCTCGTGTGGCGGATCGGCGGTGAATTCGGGGTGTGCGAAGACGGAGTCGTCCGCCACACGAGCATGTTCGGGCTCGGACGCTTCGGAAGCGGTGGTCATATGGCCCTCTCCGGTCAGTTGAGCGATGTGGTGTCGATGCCGAGTTCGTCGAGTCGGGCCCGGTACTGGGCGATATTCCCGAGTTTTATCCCTTCGTACCCGCGTACGAGCTCGGGCGCGCGAGCCGCGGCCACCGCCGTGGCATACGACTCGGTGGTGAGTGTGTCGAGCAGCCCATCCAGCATGGTTGTGTAGTGGCGTATCAATGTGCGCTCGGTTCTGCGCACGTGTGCATAGCCGAACGGGTCGAACGGTGTGCCCCGAAGGAACTTCCCCTTTGCCAATACCTTCAGCGCTACATGGGTTCGTGGGCCGAATCCGATCTTCTTTCTTCGGCCCAGTGCTCGCAGCGCAGGCGGGTGCAGCTTGTAGGTCAGTTTCCCGGCCCCCGGTATCTCGGCCTGGACTGCGTCGACGAAGGCGGGGTCCGTGAGCATGCGGGCTACTTCGTATTCATCCTTGTACGCCATCAGCTTGTGCAGGTTTGCGGCCACTGCTTCGGACAGCTCCACCCGTTCGGTCACAGCACGTTCACTCAGCCACACGGACTCGACGAAGCGGATGTACCTGGTGGCCGCACGCTCGCCGGAGTGGGCGACCAGCTGAGCCGCTCGACGATCGAGCAGATCGCGCACCGATCCCGTTATCGGCGTGTCGGCCAGCAGGTGGGCCGGAACCACGGTGTCGCTGCGGGGGTTCCGGGTGCGGGCGGTGGTAAGTGCTTCGAATGCGGCCGGGTCGGTGACGGCCACCCGGCCCCAGTGGAATGCCGCTCGGTTGTCGTGCACTGCGACGCCGTTGATGGCGATCGCCTCTTCGATCGATTCGGCCGGGATCGGAAGGGCGCCGGCCTGGTAGGCGGCGCCGCCGAGCAGGAAGTTGGCCGCGGCCGTATGCCCGAAAAGGACCTCGGCGGAGGCCAGCGCGTCGAACGAGATCAGGTCCTTGGCGCGGGAGCCGATGCGCGTGAGTAGATCTGCCTCGCTGGGATAGGCGACGGCGGCGTCATAGACCATGTCCCCGGTCGCGGTGCTGCTGGTGGATGCCACGGTGATCGTGTGTTCCGGGTTACCGAAGCCGGCGTATTTGGTGTCTGCGGCGGTGAGCAGGTCGAAGGCGAGGACACAATCGGCAGACGATGGGCTGATCCGGTTGGACGTCGCGCGGGGCTCCGTGCTGATCAGCAGGTGAGAGGTGACAGGCCCGGCCTTCTGGCTGAGACCGGTCTGATCCAGTCCCTCGACGTGGAGTCCAGCGCGCAGTGCTGCCATGCCCAGAACCTGGTTCACTGTGACGATTCCGGTGCCACCGATACCAGCCAGGAATACCTTGTGGATGCCTGTGATGACCGGGTGAGTCGGATCCGGCACCGGCGGCGGAATCGGAGCCTTCTTGCGCGTCACCGCGGCATTCTCGTCCGGCAATTCGACGGTGACGAACGAGGGGCAGTCGCCGTCCAGGCAGGTGTAGTCGGTGTTACACGTGGTCTGATCGATGCGCGTCTTGCGGCCGAACTCGGTGTCGACCGGTTGAACCGAGAGGCAATTGGACTTCACACCGCAGTCACCGCAACCTTCGCACACGGCTTCGTTGATGATCACTCGGGTGCGCCGGGCGGGTAGCGTTCCTCTCTTACGTTTGCGTCGCGCTTCGGCTGCGCAGGGCTGGTCATAGATCAGAACTGTCACGCCCTTCGTGCTGCGTAACAACCGCTGGGCCTCGTCGAGGCGATCGCGGTCCCACAGCAGCACGCCCGCGGCGAGCGACCCCTTCGGGTGACGGGATGGTTCCTCGGCGCACACAATAATCTTGGTAACGCCCTCGGCGGCCAGTTTGTGCGTCAGCTCCGGGACGGTGAGCCCGGCCTCGGCATCCTGCGCGCCGGTCATTGCGACGGCGGAGTTGTACAGGATCTTGTAGGTGATGTTGACGTTCGCGGCCACACACGCCTGTACGGCGAGTTGCCCGGAGTGGAAATACGTTCCATCTCCCACGTTCTGGAAGATGTGCTCGATATCGGTGTACGGAGCCTGTCCGATCCATTGGGCGCCTTCACCGCCCATCTGGGTCAGTCCGGTGACCTGGGAATCTGTGCGCGACGACATCGTGACCAAGGTGTGGCAGCCGATGCCGCCACCGGCCAATGAACCCTCCGGAACCGCGGTGGACCGATTGTGTGGGCATCCGGAGCAGAAATATGCGGAGCGTTTGCTCGACAACAACGTCAGCTGGGGCAGCGGTGCGGATGACGGCGACAGTGCTACTCGGCCCTCGAGTACTTTGCGCAGCGGACCTCGCAGTCTGGCAGCCGTCAGCTCGCCGTCCGGAGGGACGAGCCGCTGACCGTCGGCGTCGCGCTTGCCGAGAATACGCGGAGCGGAACTGCGGCCATAGAGAATATCTTTGACCTGCGACTCGACAAATGCGGTCTTGTCCTCGACGACGAGCACTGTCTCGACTCCCGCGGCAAGGCTTCGGACCTTGTCCGCGCCCAGCGGGTAGGGCATCCCGATACGTAAGATCCGGATTCCGGCCGAGTGGAGATCGTTCTCATCGAGACCGAGTTCGCTCAGTGCCTGGCGGACC
The DNA here is from genome assembly GCF_029868325.1 of Nocardia carnea. Classification (GTDB taxonomy): domain Bacteria; phylum Actinomycetota; class Actinomycetes; order Mycobacteriales; family Mycobacteriaceae; genus Nocardia; species Nocardia carnea_C. The sequence goes on along the minus strand of NZ_JARWNW010000106.1, from coordinate 28,498 downwards.
GCGTCGTAGGCGGTACCGACAGCGACGATGCCCAGCCATGCGACCGATGTATCGACTTCGATGCGGTCTATGTCGTTGGCGGCGTTGAACGCTTCGACCATCGCCCATCGCGGGCCGTACAGGTCGGCCTCGGCCAGCACACTGTCCGGCGGCGCGGCGAGGACCCGCTGCCGGTAGGTCCAGGGGCGCCCCTCCCATTCGATTCCGGGTGTGCTGATTTCGAGTTTCGAGAAGTCTCGATCCAACGTCCACAAACCATCGGCGACGTCGGCGACGAGTTTCATCGCCGGCCAGCAGCCAGAGGCGCGTGACAACGCGACCCCGTAGAGGCCGAAAGCGATGATCTCTTCCGCGTTGCGCGGGAAGAAGATCGGCATCGACAATGCCGCGAGCGATCTTTCACTGGCGGCCGGGACCGAGGACGACTTGGCGGCAGGGTCGTCGCCGACCAGTGCGAGTGCTCCCCCTGCGGGGTGCGCGCCGTACATCGCGGCATGCCGCAGGGCGTCGCTTGCACGATCGAGGCCGGGGCCTTTGCCGTACCAGACCCCGACAATGCCGTCATGGGTCCGCTGACCTCCGGGTAGCGCGAGCTGGCTGCCCCACACGGATGTCGCGGCCAACTCTTCGTTCATGCCCGGTACCAGCCGGACATCGTGTTCGGAGGCGAGTTCGGGGATCCCTGCCAGCAGCTTGTCGAGGGCTGCCAGCGGACTGCCCTGGTATCCGGACACGAAGGTCGCGACCCGCCTGCCCGCACGGCGGTCGCGCTCGTGCTGTTCCACGAGGAACCGTGGGATCGCTTGTACTCCGGTCATGAGTACCGGCCCGGACGAGGTCCGGTATCGGGCGGCGAGATCGTAAGCGGAGTGCGGTGGTTCGAAGACCGTAACGGAAGTCATCTGTTTACACCGTTCAGTGGTCGGCCTGTAGGCAGAAGTTGTGCTTGTTCAGGTAATCCTGTTCTTGGGTTACGATCAGGTCAATCGAATCCTCGACAACTGAACGAAACGATCAGCCTGTATCGGCTGTCATGCCATGAGGTGATACAAATGCTCACTATCGACCGCTTGGACGTCGAGTTGCTGCGGGTCCTCGAACGGGATGCCCGAACCGGTGTCGTCGAGCTCGCCTCGACGCTGGGGATCTCCCGCAACACCGTTCAATCTCGGATCCGGCGTCTCGAGGATGCAGGGCTGATATCGGGGTATCGGCCAGAGTTCGACCTCGCCCGAGCGGGTCTGGTGGTGCAGGCATTCATTGCGCTCGAGACGGAGCAGGGCAGCCTGGCGAAGATTGTCGACGAGCTGGTGAAAATCCCGCAGGTCGTGGAGATACATGCGATAACGGGTCGTGAGGACTTGATGGTCCGTGTCGCCACCGCTACGCAGCCGGATCTGCAGCGATTGATCGAGCGGATTGTCGGGTTCGCAGGCGTTGTCCATTCGAACACAGCTCTGACCCTGACCACGCCTCTACCGCATCGCGCCGTCCCATTACTTGCCGACATGGCAAAGGGTACCGGCTGGGGCCGTTCGACCGCGGCACCCAGGCCGAAGTCCTGAGTCCGGGTGCGCAGCAGGGGCTCGGCCACGCGGCTACGCGTGGCCGAGCCCGTGAGGTCAGCGATCGGTGAGAGCGGAATCCGAGTGTGGGCCGGGTTCCGGTGAGTCAGCGGCCGCTGGTGACCGTGATGAGGGCTTTTCCGGTGATCCCTTGTTCGACTGCGGTATGCGCGTCCGGGGTGTGGTCGAGATCGTATCGATGGATCGGTAGACCGTGTTCGGTACCCACACCGATGGCACCGGCTGCCAGCGCAGCGTTCACATCCAGCAGGGCGTCGTTCTTGTGGTGGAAGTCGGTGGTGTAGGTGTAGAGAAAGCTGATTTGGGCGTTCTTCTTCAAGAGAGCCAGGGAGGGGATCGGCAGCAGGTCGTCGACGTCGTAGCTGTAGACGACGATATTGCCGTGCGGGGCGACAACTTGGATATCGGTGGCTAGGTTCGCGGCCAGGTCCACCTCGACGATGTGTGTCACCCCGTCGGGAGCCACTGCGGATATGGCCGATACGACGTCGGCGGTGCGGTAGTTGACGACGTGGTGAGCGCCGGCGTTACGAGCCAGTAGCTCTTTTTCCGGGGTGCTCACCGTGGCGATTACGGTGGCACCGGACCAGGTGGCCAGCTGGATCGCGGCGTTGCCGACTGCGCCGGCGCCGCCTTGGACGAGCACTGTCGCTCCGGCCATGGTGCCGGGGCCGAGCCGGTGCGGGCCGCGTTCGGCAGAGGTCAGTGCTCGGTGGGCGGTCAGCGCCGGAATACCGAGACTGGCGCCGAGATCGAAGCTTGCTTCGTCGGGTAGCGGCAGTACGTGCCGGGCCGGGAGGACCACGTACTCCTGCGCTGTACCCGACGGTCTGCCGAAAGCCGCCTCCCACAGCCACACACGCTGACCAGGGTGTATTTCGCGGATATCCGCCGCCACGGCGTCGACGATGCCGGCGCCGTCCTGATTGGGCACCTGTTCGTCGAATTGCATACCCGCCGACCGGCCGCCCCGGCTCCGGCAGTCGGTCGGGTTCACTCCCGAGACAACCACGCGAACGCGGACCTGTCCGGGCCCCACCTCGGGAATATTGCGATCGACCACCTGTAGAACCTTGTCGGGCTCACCCGTGGCGCGATATACGACTGCTTTCATTCGCTGTCTCTTCTCATCGGGCAACGCGGATACCCGCTGTTTCCCGGTCCCACGTGTCGGGCGTGACGCCGGTTGTCCGAAGCTGGGCTTTCTGGATTTTGGCGGTATCGGTTTTCGGAAGTTCGTGGACGATGCGGAAGTATCGGGGAACCATGTAGTAGGCCATCCGCGGTTGGAGGAAGGCGATGAGTTGGGCGGGGTCGAGCGATCGTCCGGGCACCGGTGCGACCACGGCGAGGACTTCGTCTTCGGCGATCTCGCTCGGGACGGCGACCACCGCTGCCTCGCGAATGTCGGGGTGGGCGAGAAGCTCTCGTTCCACTTCCAGCGAGGAGATGTTCTCGCCTCTGCGCCGGATGGAGTCTTTGAGGCGGTCGACGAAGTAGAAGTTTCCCGCGCTGTCTCGCCGGGCGCTGTCGCCGGTGTGGAACCATCCGTTGCGCCAGGCAGCCGCGGTGGCTTCCGGCATCTTGTAGTAGCCGTGATTGAGTGCCCACGGTTGATCGGTTCGTACGACGATCTCGCCTACGGCGCCGACGGGTACTTCGCGGTCGACCTCGTCGACCAGGCGGACGTGTACACCGGGGCGGGGGCGTCCGCAGGTGCCGGGTTGCTGTGGGTTCACCTCCGATAGCAGCGGTGCGGACAGCTCGGTCATGTTGTAGATGGTGTAGATGTCGACGCCGAAGCGTTGCGTGAAGGCGTCGACATCGTCGATCAAGGGTGACATGAAGACCTTGGTCAGCGGATTGCCGACCTCGGCAGGGGTGGGGTCGCGTTGTGCGACGAAACCGGCCATGACGCCGAGCAGGAAGACGATGGTGCTGTCGGTCTCCCGGATCTGCGTCCAGAAGCGCTCACCGCTGAATCGCTCGACGACCGCGACGGAGCCGCCGTTGATGAGCATCGTGTAGGTCAGCGTGGACCCGCCGACGTGGAAGAACGGCATGTTGATGAGGAACCGGTCGTCGGCGGTGATGAACGGCATCGCGTGGGAATTGAAGCTCGAGTATGCCTGCATGTAGGAGCACAGAACTCCCTTGGAGGGGCCGGTGGTCCCCGATGTGTACATGATCGCCTGTGTGTCCCAGGGTTCGATCGGTCGCTCCGGTTCGGCGGGGTTGTCTCCGGCGTCGGGCATATCGTCCACGCGAATCATCGTCAGGCCGGCGGTGGGATCGGGCAGCGCGGCTCCGACGGTGATCACCGTGCGCAGACGCCCGTATTCTTCAAGATCCGCCAGGCGGTGGACCAGACCGGAATCGGCGATCATCAGGGCGGCATCCGAGTTGGACAGGACATGGGAGAGAACCCCGCCGCGGTAGGCGGTGTTGATCGGCACGAACACACCGCCCAGGTAATTGACGGCGAAGAAGAAGATCAATGCCTCCGGTCCGTTCGGTAGCCAGCAGACCACGTGATCGCCCTGGTCGACCCCTAGACGTTGGAGTGAGGCGGCGGCGCTCCGCACACGCGCCAGCACTTCCTTCCGGGTCCACACGGGGCCCTGGTCGAATACTGCGAAGACCTTGTCCGGGTCCTCGGCGGCCCGGTGGTCGAGAAGATACCGCAGCACCGCCTGGTCGCGGCTCGGAAAATCCGAAGACCCGCTGGTTCTCTCTGGCTGCTCACTCATGGCTGTCCCTTTCTGCGAGATGCCGTGGCTGCACGACGTCGTCTCGAGTGTGCTCGCCGGCGTGCAGCGTGCCTTGGAGCGAGTCGTCGCTGCCCGTCGGCGGGGGATTCTCGGCGGCATCTCTTGACTGATCGGTACATTGCCACTGTCCCGTTCCTGCGTCAACAGGAAGATATCCGTCAACGAAATCTGGACTATGTATTGACCGAACGGTACGGTAACGGAAGTCCTTGAATGTGGGGACCATCACACAAAGCCGTGCGAGAAGAGAAACGAGCGTTGATGAGCGAGATTGCGAAGTTCGAGATGCCACGCATGGACACCGTGGTCCAAGGGGCGGGCGCTGTCGGCCGAGTGGGGGAGGAGCTGGCACAGCGCGGCCTGGGCCGCGCTGTCGTCATCACGGGCAGGTCGGTCGGATCGACCGAGCATTTCCGCCGTCTCGTGGATGGGATCGGTGGTCGCGTGGCCGGTGTGTTCACCGGGATCGAACCGCATAACCCGGTGGAGGGGATTGTGGAGTTGGTCGAGTTCGCGCGAAGTGTCGACGCGGATTCGCTGATCGGGGTCGGCGGCGGGTCTGCGGTCGACGCGGCGAAGCTGGCCGCCGCCGGCATTTCCGAAGGCTGTGAATCGGTCGAGGACCTGGCACGCAACTACCTGCAGTTCGAGTACCCCGATACTGTGCGGGTGCGTCCGCTCGACGGTGTTCCGATGCCGGTCATGGCCGTCCCGACAACACTGTCGGCGGCGGAATGGGACGGTTTCGCCGGCACTGTCGACCATGCGCGCGATACCAAGGACATCACCTGTTACCTGGAACTGACTCCCAAGGTCGTGTTTCTCGATCCGGAATTCTGCGCGCATACCCCTCGGCAACTCTGGGCCACGACCGGTGTCCGAGCTCTGGACCATGCAGTGGAGACGGCGTATGCGAAGAACGCGCATCCGTTCACGACGGCATTGGCCAATGGAGCTCTGGCCATGCTCGCCGAGTACCTTCCGCTCTCCGTGGCGGATCCGACGAACTACGAGGCGGCGCTGCGGTGCCAGCAAGCGGCGTGGATGTCGATCATCGGTGTCCACAACGTGTCATTGGGGCTCTCGCATGCCATCGGCCACCAGTTGGGAGCCGTCGGGATCCCGCACGGTGTCACTTCCTGCATCATGCTTCCGCACGTCGTACGGTTTCTCGAACCGGTGACCTCCGGGCAGCAACAGGCGATGGCGGCCTCGATGGCGAAGGTTCAGGGCGATCGGGAAGATCTGACGGCCGCGGACCGCCTCGAGCGCATTCTCGACAGCTTGGGTGTCCCCCGGCGGATCTCCGATTTCGAGGTCGGGCCGGACAAGCTGGCGGTCGTCGCGAAGGCTGCCATGGGCGATATCGTGGTTCGCGAGTCGCCGCGGGTTGTGGATGAAAATATCGTTCACGAGCTATTGAAGCTCGCCTGGTAGCCGGTGCCCGGGCCGTCGGTGCCCTCGAACGCCCACGGCCCGGCCGAACCTCGGCGCGCGAGATGGTCCGGTTTCCTCCGGCCGGTACGCCCGGTGGCCGGCGCGTGCCCCGGCGAGGTTACGAGTTCCGGGACTCCGGACGTCGGACCCCGGACATCAACGTATCGGTGAAAAGGTCGGCGATCGCCTCCGGGGTCAGGGGGCCGCCGGGGGTAATCCATACGTAGGTGTAGTTGAACATGCCGATGATGCCCTTGTGCACTATCGGATCCAGCGCGACGAAGTCGCCGCTCTCCGCGCCCTCGGCCAGCACATCGGCGATCATCTTCTCCCACCGATCCCGGCCCTGCTGGATGATCGTCTTCCGCTGACCGGTCAGTGCGCCGAAATCATGCAGCGAAACCGTCCACTCGGGAATTCGGTCGGCGATACTTCGCACCGAAACGCGCATGAGAGCTCGGAAACGCTCCTCGCACGAGCCACCCGCGGCGAGCACGGCTTCGGACTCGCGTAGTAGATCGGAGATGGTGGAGTGGCAGATCTCGAAGAGGAGCGCTTCCTTGTTGCCGATGTGGTGGTAGAGCGCACCGCGTCCCAGCTGCACTTCACTCGAGATCGATTCGATTCCGGTGCCGTGGTAGCCGTTCTCGGCGAACAGCTTGGCGGCCGCGGCGAGGATCCGCTCCCGCGAACCCGTGCCGTTGCGGGTGTCGCGACGGCCCAGCCGGCCTGACTTCGCAGAGACCACAGTCGCTCTACCTACTCTCCATCCGAACGCGCGCGCTTACCGGGAATTCACAACATTACCCACCTCGATGACCAATTTTCCCGCCGCGGTGCGGTCGCGAAGCGCGCACAATGCCTCGGCCGCACGCTCCAGCGGGTAGGTGGCCCCGACGATCGGACGAATGAATCCCGCACGGGCTAGCCGGTCCAACTCGGCGGCCGATGCGGCAGCGATGGTCTGGTCGACGGCCAGGAAAGCGCCCCACCCCACGCCGACGACCTCGATGTTCTTCAGCAGCAAACGGTTCACCTTGACCTGCGGTATACCACCGGCAGCAAAGCCGATGACCAGGTGCCTGCCCTCCGGTGCCAGCAACCGCAACGAGTCGGTGAAAAAGTCTCCGCCCACCGGATCGACGGTCACGTTCACCGGGCCTGATTGCGCGACCGTCTCCGCCCACCCGTCGCCGATCGCCACGACGTTGTCGGCACCGGCCGTTTTCGCCACATCGATATTGGCCTCGGTATCGACGACCGCCGTCACCTGTGCTCCCAACCCCTTGGCCACCTGGATCGCCGCGGTCCCGATTCCGCCGGCCGCACCGTGCACCAGAACATGCTCACCCTGCTGCAGGCGGCCGCGGCGTGCCAGCGCGAAATGAACGGTCTGGAAATTCATCGCGATCGCCGCGCCCTGATCGAAACCGAGTTCGGCCGGCAGTGCCATGGTCACTTCGGGTGCGGCGGCCACCACTTCGGCATACCCCCCGTTCGGCACGTATGCCGCGACACGGTCACCGACGCGGTAACCGGTATCGGCTGGTGCACTTCGCACGAACCCGGCTACCTCGATGCCCGGCACGAAAGGCAGATCCGGCTTGTCCTGGTACAGCCCTTGGGTCATCAAGAGATCCACGAAACTCACGCCGGCCGCCTGGACTTCGATCAACACCTTCCCGGGTGCCGCCACCGGGTCCGGAAGCTCCACCAGTTCCAGCGCGTCGGGGCCACCGAGATCGGAAATCTGCATCGCTCGCATTGCAACCTACTTTCAATTTGACTGATCGGTACATGATGGTTGTACCTCGTACCTATCAAGATGTACTGTACCGATCGTTCAATACGCAACCATTGTGATGCCCGGCGGCCGCCTTTCCGCCGGCATAACGAAGGGACCTGTCATGGCTGAACCGACCGGCAGTGAACCACGACGGGGAGGGCTGAGTTCATCGCATCGGCGAGTGGTACTTGTCTCCGGTGGCACTCGTGGCATCGGCCGCGAAATCGTCCACGCATTCGCGGCGCGTGGCCTGGACGTCGCGTTCACCTATCGCTCGCGCCCCGATCTGGCAGAGAGCGTGACGCGCGAAGCAGAGACGTACGGCGTCGCTTGTGTGTCCGCCGAGTCGGACGCGGCCGCCGACGACCCGGCCCGCTTCGTCGAAACGATCATCGACCGGTTCGGCCGGCTGGACAGCGTGGTTGTCAATGCGGGGATCTGGCGCGGCGGTCCGATACGCGAACTGCCGGAAGACCAATGGTGGCAAGTGGTGAACACGAACCTGGGCGGCGCCTACCGACTGGCCAGAGCGGTCGTTCCGTACATATCGAAATCGCCCTCGGGCAGCATCGTATTCGTCTCGTCGGTCGTCGGCATCACGGGTTTTCCCGGTGATACCGCTTACTCGAGTTCGAAAGCGGCGTTGACCGGTCTCGGTCGCTCGCTCGCCAAAGAGCTCGCCCGCGCGGGAACGCGGGTCAACGTGCTGGCCCCGGGCTTCGTCGAATCCGATATGACCGCCGCCATACCCGCCCGCGCGCGCGAACGCATCCACCGCGAAACACTGTTGCGTAGGTATGGAGAAGGGTCCGAGGTAGCCAGCGCTGCGGTTTTCCTGTCCGAGGACGCCACCTTCACCACTGGAACGGTATTGACGGTCGACGGTGGGTTTACGCTGTGACTCTCGACAACGCCACTGTTCGCGTCCTTTCCGCCGATGACGCTGAGCCGCCACCGCGGATCACGCACGACATCACCGACCGCTGGCTCGTCGCCTACGCGGCCGCTGTCGGTGACAAACGGTTTGCCTACTTCGATGTGGAGAGCCCAGGCGGTATCGTCGCCCACCCTGTTTTTCCGGCATGTTTGGAATGGCCGCTGGTGGAGCACGGAGCTCCGGGCATCGCCCTGTCGGAGGCAACTCTGCGCCGAGGGCTGCACGTCGGGCAAGAGGTGGAATACATCGCCCCTATCCGAAGTGGACAACGACTGACCACGACCGCCGAATTGCACATCGCACAACAGAGGTCCACCGCAACCCATATTGCGACACAATTCCATACAGTTGACGAACAGGGCTCTCTGCTCGTCGTCACCCGGACTCATATGCTCTACCCCGGCGTCCGCCTGAGTGGGAGTCCGAAACCTGGGCCCGATCGCCCCGTGGTCTCGGCTACCGGCAACGATCTGGCGCCGATCGGCGAATTCACCGTCGACGAGACCAACGCCATCATCTACACCGAATGCGCCCGGATCTTCAACCCCATCCACACCGATATCCGCGTCGCGAAGGCCGCAGGTCTGAAGAACACCGTCCTGCACGGAACCGAAACACTCGCACGCGCCGTCTCGCTGATAACGAGCCGGCTACCGGACAGCCCGGCCACCATCGGATCTCTCTCCTGCCGTTTCACCGGCATCGTCACTCCGGGTGCCCGTCTCGAGGTCAGAGCAGCTCCATTACGCCACCGGTCAACCCACTTCGACGTCCGGGCTGCCGACGGAACCACACCGATCTCGAACGGACACCTGCGACTCACAGAGGTCCGGTGAGGTCGCCCATACAGATCCCCGGCGACTGCTGCGGCAGCAATATCTGTGCACCACAACAGAGGAGAACCAGTGACACCAGAGGCCCGCGACCCCTACCGCAATATCGAACACACAGCCCGGCCGGTGACCGGTACCCGGCACGCCGTCGTAGACGATCCGACCGGGGCTGTGCGATGACCTTCCTTTCGGACTCACCCACACCTGCAGGAATCGACTTACCAAGCCTGTCCGCGTGGTTCGCGACAGCGTTGCCCGGCTCCGGTGAACTCATCGGCGCGGAGTTGATCACCGGCGGCAAGTCGAACCTCACCTACGAGATCCGCGACGCCACCAGCAGCTGGATCCTCCGCAGACCGCCGCTGGGCCACGTCTTGGCGACGGCACACGATATGGCACGGGAGTATCAGGTCATGTCGGCACTGCGCGAGACCGACGTGCCCGTGCCCGCTGCCTACGCACTGTGCCGGGACGATACCGTTTTGGGTGTCCCGTTCTACGTAATGGAGAAGGTAGCCGGTCGTCCCTTCCGGCACCGCCACGAACTGGAACAGCTCGGGGCGCGCCGTACCAGGACGATCTCCACCGCGCTGGTGGACTCCTTGGCCGCGCTGCATCGGGTGGATCCGGTGGCGGTGGGCCTCGCCGACTTCGGGCGGCCGGACGGATTCCTGGGCCGTCAACTCCGACGGTGGCGCAAGCAACTGGATGCGTCACGGACGCGTGAGCTGCCTGCCGCCGACAGGTTGTACGACCTGCTGGCCTCCGACGTGCCCTCGGACCCCACGCCCGGAATAGTGCACGGCGACTACCGCCTCGACAATCTGCTCATCGATCAATCCGACCGCACCGCCGCGATCATCGACTGGGAGATGGCGACGCTCGGAGCGCCGCTCACCGATCTCGCACTCCTGGTCGTCTACCAACGGCTCGCCCGGATTCCCGAAGGCGCCGCCATAGCCGACGCCTCGCTCGCGGCCGGGTTCCTGTCCGAAACAGAGATCATCCAGCGATACGCCGACAACAGCGATACCGACTTCGCGGGTCTCGGATACTGCCTCGGCCTCGCTGCCTTCAAACTCGCAACGATCGTCGAAGGGATCCACTATCGCCATACCCACGGCCATACCGTCGGAGTCGGCTTTGAACACATCGGACGTGCTACCGAACCACTCCTCGAAATCGGTCTCGGCCTCACCAGGGAGCACTGAACTATCCGAACCGAGTGCCGGTCCGCCGCGGAACGTGGCGGGTGCTGACGTTCCACGGCTGAAATCCGTTGGATATATCGGGCGAGGAGTCGAGGGACCCCGCCGCACGCCGCCTTCGGTGGTCCCCGGAGAGCGGCCGGTTATCCGGGGAATTGGATCGTTGGTAGACGCCGCCATCGGATCGAGTGTCTCATTGCACAACGAACGTGTTCGTCAAAATCTTGTTCGTAACGAACATGTTCGTTACGATCGGATTCGTGAATGAGCATCGAGTTGTCCGCAGCCGCCGGGAGCGCCCAAGCAAGCCGGCGTTGACCCGTGATCGTGTTGTCGCCGCTGCGGTGGCGGTGATGCGGTCTGAGGGTTTGGAGAAACTGACTCTGCGTCGGCTGGCGACTGAGCTCGATACCGGCCCGGCGTCGCTGTATGTGTACTTCCGGAACGTGGCCGATCTGCATGCGGCGGTGCTGGACGAATTGCTCGCCAGAGTCGATCTCGGTCCGGTCGGCGCGCCCGGGGATTGGCGTGACCGCCTCGAAGCGACCCTGTCCTCCTATGTCGGTGTCCTGATGCAGTATCCGTCGTTGGCCCGGTCGGCCCTGCTGACCCGCCCGTCCGGGCCCCACTATCTCGACCTGGTGGAGGCGCTGGTGACGCTGCTGTGTGAGGGCGGCGTCGAAGCGGACAGGGCGGCCTGGGCGGTGGATCTGCTGATGCAGGTTGCCACCGCCACGGGGGCTGAACAGGCCACCCGCCGAGAGAACCCCCGTGATGACGACGAATGGGACGCACTGGTCGCCGCAATCGGGAATGCCGACGTGGGGCGCTACCCGCAGATCCGCGCGCTGGGACAGCTGCTACTGACCGGGACCGGCGCCACCCGCATGCGATGGGCACTGTCGGTCCTGCTCAACGGGATCCTGGCCACCGCGCTACCGGTACCGGATCCGGCTTCGCCATCCGAAATCAACACCAGCGAAGGAGAACGATCATGAGCACCATCAACGAAACCCCGACCCCCGACTCCATCCCTGTTCTCATCATCGGAGGCAGCCTGGTCGGTCTTTCTGCAGCGGTGTTTTTGGCTTGGCGCGGCGTACCCGTCGTGGTTGTCGACAAGCACCGCGGCAGCTCGCCGCATCCGCGGGCGATCGGCTTCACCACCCGCACGGTGGAACACTTCCGGCAGGTCGGGCTCGAGGTTCCGCCCTCGCTGCAGGGTATGAAGCCGCCGCGGCGGGCCCGGGTGGAGAGCCTGACCGGCCGGTGGCTCGAGGAGTACCCGTGGACGCCGGGCGGGAAGGGCGCCTACGGCGCGGAGGACTCGCCGGTGCACGCGATCGCCATCACCCAGGACCGGCTCGAACCCCTCCTGCGGGAGCGGGCGGTCGAGCTCGGCGCGGACCTGCGGCCAGGCACCGAACTGCTCGACTTCGCACAAGACGACGACGGCGTGACCGCCACACTTCGTCGCCGCGACGACGGCCACGAATATCACCTGCGCGCCCAGTACATGGTCGCAGCGGACGGCGCGACCAGCGCCGTGCGCGAGGCCCTGAGCATCGGCCGTCACGGCGCGGGCCCGCTGTCGGTGCAGCGCAGCATCCTGTTCCGTGCGCCCCTGGATGAGTATCTCGAGCACGGCGTGGTCCAGTTCGAGATCGAGCAACCCGACCTGCAGGCATTCCTGACCACCTATTCCGACGGGCGGTGGGTGCTGATGCTCAGCGACGACATCGACCGCGATACCGACGAGCAGATCCGGGTGGTGCAACAGGCGATCGGCCGCACCGACATCCCGATAGAGTTGGTGACCACCGGCCGCTGGGACCTGGCAGGGCTGATCGCCGACCGCTTCTCCGACGGCCGGGTGTTCCTCGCCGGCGACGCCGCCCACCAATTGCCGCCCAACCGTGGCGGATTCGGCGCCAACACCGGTATCGACGACGTCCACAACCTGGCCTGGAAACTCGCCGCCGTGCTGGCCGGCACATCCCGGCCGCGCCTGCTCGACACCTACGACGCCGAACGCCGCCCGACTGCCGAACTGCGCCACGACCAGCTCTTCGCCCGCGCCGACTACAAGGCCTACCTCGAAACTCCGAAGGCGGATGCGCCGGTGCTCGACGACGCCGCCATCGAACTCGGCCAGCTCTACCGCTCCGATGCCGTGATCGGCGCCGGTCCCGAGCTGCCGCGCGCGCAGCGTCCCGACGAATGGGCCGGTCAGCCCGGAACCCGCGCCCCGCACCTGGTCCTCACCGATTCCGACAGCAGCTCGACTCTGGACCTTTTCGGCCATGAATGGGTCGTGATGTCCGAGGACGCCCGTTGGCGCGCGGCCGCCACCACCGCCTCCCAGCAGCTCGATGCCGCGGTCGGGTTCGTCGAGATCGGCACCGACGTCAAGACAGTGGACTCGAATGTCTTCGGCACCGCCTACGGACTCTCCGGCACGGGAGCCTCGCTGGTCCGCCCCGACGGCTACATCGCCTGGCGCGCGGTCACGGCCCCCGAGGACCCTGCCGTTGCGCTGACCCAGGCCCTGGCACAGGTCGACGACACGACCCGTCGTCCCTCGGCGACGAGCCTGTGAGGAGCACGCTCGACCAGCGACTTCCCCACTCGGTCTACACGACCGCCGAGCTCACGTACACCCGGGTTACCCGCCGCTGGTGCGGCCGGCCTGTGACAGGATCTTCGTCGTGCGCGCGGTCTGCCCCGCGGCATTGCCGACAGCGATACCGAGTGCGGACACGATCACGACCCAGGTCCACACCTGCGGCAGATGCGCGATCTCGACCCACTCGTAGGTCTCTTTGACCGCGATCAACGCCGCACCAGTAGAGACGAACATCCACGCGAGCGCGGTGTTGGAAAACGACACCATCCGCTCGACCTCTTCCAACGGCAGCACCTCGAGTGCTCGCCGCTTGATCTGCTCACGCCGCTGGTGATGCTTCCAATACGCCACGGGCGGAACCAGCCACCACCACGCCGAAACGTGCCTACCTGTCATGATCTGTGCAGGCAAGTTTCTGCGATCGGTCAGTCCACGATCCCGCAGCTCCATCGCAGCCTGATACAACGGGCCCGCTACCAGAAGCCACGCACCCAACGCACCCAGGCCCGCGATCACCGAATTGTGCACGCGATCCTCCGATCACCGTCCTCGATGACCATCTTCGACTCCGCCACCAGCGAAACGCTGCTACGACACGAGCTGCACCCCACGGCCCGCGACGACTGCGGGACTGTGGTTGACAGGTGGACGCCCAACTGCTTGAAATGGTCGAACTATACCGACCATGACCCGACCGAACTGAACCTCGAAACCGCTCGCAAGATCTACCCGGTAGGCCGGCACGTGCCTGGCATGGTCGAAAATATCCCCGAGCCGGGCGTCATAGGGTTGTTTGTCGACTTGGGCACGGTTACGCCGCCATGGGGGTTCGTGGATGTACTCCATCTTCCGGACACGCCGCAGCAATGGCCGACTGTCGGTACGATCACCGAGTTCGAGGTCGTCCATCACACCCATGATGGACACCAAGTCAGACTTGTTCCACTCGATCCCGCCTACCGGGCAAGTCCTCGGCCGCCGATACGTGTGCGGCGACTACGCGCAATGAAACGCTCTTTATCGGATGGTAGATAGCTTGGGCCGGCGGGCGCGCCACACCAGGCCGGGCATCGCATGATTCGGCCCGGCCGAGTGGTGCCGGGGTAAGGGTGCCCGAGGTACTCACGTTCAGTAGGGTTGTCCGGGTACCGCGGCACCCACCCCTTGCGAACGAAAGAGTAGAAGCTCACTGACCGGCCGCAGCCCGGTCGACAGCGGTAAGAAAAGGTTGAAGTTTCACGTTGTCTCGGATGCGAATGGAATACCGCTGATAACCGGTGTTTCTGCCGGGAACACAGACGACTTGGTGAGGCTGCCGCCGTTGGTCTCTTCGACCCCGAGGGTGGGTTCTCGGCGAGCAGGCCCAGCGACCGAACCACACGCCGATACCGATCTCACAGCTCTTCACACGGAGCTCCTTCACCTGGACCCGGCGGGTAGCCGGCTAGCGAATGCCATTCGACGCGCGATAGATTCCGTGCTGGACGGAAGCCGCACCGGTCGATTCAACTGGGATCAGCTCAATAAGACCGAAAGAGCCATGCTCGGCACACGGGTCGAGTTCGAAGTACAGCCTGAATTTCGATTCAGTGCGGGCCGAAAGCTCGACTTCGCCTTGGGCGGAATCGAATTTAACATGGGCTACTCCATGCACCGTCTGCTCTGGAAGTTCCCCCCGAGACCCTGGGTTGTATAACGCTGGGGGTCACAGCCGACGACAAGTCCTCCATCTGGAGCGCTGGTCTCATCCGGATCCAGCCCCAGTTGCTGAACCAGGGCAGCAATCGCGACGGCAACAGAACTCTGAGCGGTGCAGGGCGCGATGCTATCCACTGGCTACACCGTGATCAGCCCCTGCCCGAGAACGTGCTCATGCACCTTTCGGCGTTCGACACCGACGCGATCTTTTCGGCCGCAAACGGCCAGCAGCGTGTCAGCGAACTCCTCCGGCGGGCCCAGCGGAGACTGATCAGCCGCACCGCCGTCGCAACAGTGGCGATGCAAGACGACGCAATGAAAAGAGTCCGCCAAGCACGACCGAAGCTCGCCGAAGAGGGCACCCTCATTCTATTAGGCAGTTCATCGAGAGATGTCGAAACCGCCAGTCGATTGGGCATTCCGGTACCCGCACGTGGCCGGTTGGTCACCACAACAGAGTGACCCTCTCCGCGTAGGTCGAGAAAGACGCGGTGTGCGACCGCTGAGACTCTCAGGTCGTCACGGCCGGAGCCAGGACCAATCCCGCAACGGTACCTGCGTGGTTCGTTCTGGTAGAGCTGTCTCGCTGTATTGGAAGGCACAGGATCAGTTGCCGGGCACCGTCCTTGGCGGTGCGAACCGGACCTTCCGCTGGTTGCTTCGATCGTGTGTTGCGGGCTCCCGGTGCGGATGCCGAGGTACCGGGACAGCGCGGCAACCGGACGCGAGGACCCGACCCCGAAGTTGCGGCCGGCGACGATGATGTCTCCGGCCCGGACCTGCTGGGTCCAGCCAGGCCGCAGGTCGTAGAAGACGTTTGTCCAGCTTCGGCCACGGGGAGTTCTATTGCGAAGCCGGGGAACACGGCGTCGGTGGTTTCCGAATCGCCGACGCACCACACTCGGCCTTCGAGAAGTTCGTTCATCATGTAGTCCTCATAGGTCCGTTGACTCGAAATCGGTGGCGCGGCTGACGGCCGGACGTACCTGGTAGCGCTCACCGATCAACCGCCACTCATCGAGTCCGACGATCCGGAACAGCGTGGCCGGCCCATGGTCGGTACCTTCGCGGTCGGCGGGGAAGGTGGCGCCGAGTTCGGAACAGGCAATGCCATTGCCCAGACGGCGGCCCGGCTGTGAACGCTCGGATGGATCGCGACTCGGTAACTCAGTTCCGCTAGGTGATCGGTCGGGATTTCCGTAGTGAGCCACCGGTCACCCGAGCTTTCCCCGAGGCCGATATGTCGATCACTTATCGTGCGCGAAGAGTCACCTGCACGTCAACGCGGTTGTCTACCGCCTCGGCTGCTGGCGCGAGCTGACCGGCTGGGACCCGCGCACCTTCTCCGACCTCACTCACTCACACGGTCGGTCGTGGCGTGCGCTCGCGGATTCCGGTCGGATCCACCGACCCGGTGTTCTTAGCTATCGGGCTCGCGGGTGTCGGCGCGAACTGCGGCGAACTCTCTTGGTGACATCCCGGGGGGTTGACGTGATCCGGGTCACCCGACTACGGTAAAAAACCGTCAGACGGTTTCGAAAACCGTATAGCGGTGTTGGAGGATTGATGGCTGAGCCTGGGGTACGTGTGCTGGGGCGCGCGTGCGACGTACTGGATTGCTTCACCGAAGCCGCGCCTCGTCTCGGGGTGGCGGATATCCGCAGTCGTACCGGTTTGCCCGCGACCACCGTCGCGCGGATCGTGTCGACCCTTCAGCAGGAAGGGCTGCTGGTGCGGGAAGGTGACCTGTACCGTGTCGGCCTGCGGGTTCTCGTATGGAGTGCGCCGGCGCGTTCGGGGTCGAGCCTGCTCGGGATCGCGCAGCCGTTCGTCGAGCAATTGCGTGACGTGACGGGCGAGAGCGCGGGGCTGTACGTGCGGCAGGGTGCCACCCGCGTGGTGGTGGTGTCGGTGTTGTCGAACCACTCCGTGATCTACCGGGGTTACGTGGGCCAGGTTCTCCCACTGCATGCCGGCGCCGCCGGTAAATGTTTCATGGCCTTCGACGACGACGCGCTGGATGCCGCGGTCGGCGCGGGGCTGCAGCGCTACACCGACTCCACGGTGGTCGCACGCAAGGACCTCGACCGGCAGTTGTCCGAGGTGCGTGAACTCGGCTGGGCCTATACCGAGGGCGAACGTGAGGTGGGGCTCAACTCGGTGGCCGCGCCGGTGCCCGGCTTCGGTGGCCGGCCGGAAGCGGTGCTGGCGATCGGCGGTCCGTCGTTCCGGCTGGACCGGGCGGCGGCCGAGCGGGTCGGCCCGATCGTCGCGTCGACGGCGCGGGCCATTGCGGCGCGGATGGGGCATGTTCCGGCCGGGGAGCGCGCAGATGTCTGATGCGCAGCGGCTCGCCGGCCTGTTGCGGCGACCGGGTCTGCTGGTCGCGCCCGGTGTCTACGACGGTCTTTCGGCCGCGATCGCCGCGCGATCCGGGGCGGAAGCGGCCTACGTGTCCGGCGCGGCGGTTTCCGCCGCCGAGGGGCTGCCCGATATCGGGCTCACCACCGTCACGGAGATGGCCCGGGCGATCGCCGTCGCCCGGCGCCACCTGGATGTGCCGGTGATCGCCGACGCCGATACCGGCTTCGGCGACGAGACCAATACCTTCCGTACCGTGCGGACCTACGAGGAGGCCGGCGCGGCCGCGGTCCAGCTCGAGGATCAGGTGTTCCCCAAGCGGTGCGGGCATCTCGACGACAAAAGCCTCATCGACGCCGACGAATTCGCCCGCAAGATCGCGGTGGCGGTGGCCGCGCGGCGCCGGGGCACCCTGATCGTGGCCCGCACCGACGCGATCGCGGTCGAGGGGTTCGACGCGGCGATCGCCCGCGCGCGGCGGTACACCGAGGCCGGGGCCGACGTGCTCTTCGTCGAGGCACCGCAGACCGTCGAACAGGTCGCGGCCATTCCACCGGCGCTCGGGGTGCCGGTGATCTTCAATATCGTTCCCGGCGGGAAGTCGCCGGAGGTGTCGCGGGAGCAGCTCGCGGAGTTCGGGTATGCCGGCGCCATCCTGCCGGGGGCGGCCGTCGGGGCCGCGTTCGCCGCCATCTCCCGGGCCATGGCCGATATCGCCGCCGGTGGTCTACCGGCCGGACCTGCCGCCGGACCGCGCGCCCTGTTCGAGGCCGTCGGCCTCGACGAGTGGACCGCCCGCCGCACTGTGCCGGAGCCGAGCCATGCCTGACACGATCATCGAGAAGATCCTCGCCCGCTCGGCGGGCCTCGACCGGGTGGAACCGGGACAGATCGTCACCAGTGATGTCGATATGACGGTGGTGATCGACGTTCAGTTCGCCCAGGACCGGCTCGCGGACGTCCGGGCGGTGCACGATCCGGACAAGGTCGCGGTGGTACTCGACCACGCGGTCCCGGCGCCCACCCCGCGCGACGCCGGCCACGGCGCCAAGGCGCGGGCTTTCGTCGCCAAACACGGAATCGACCGGTTCTACGATGTCGGACGCCACGGCATCGTCCACCAGGTGCTCGCCGAGCAGGGGCTGGTACTGCCGGGAACCGTGGTGTGCTGCACCGATTCCCATACCTGTGCGGGCGGCGCGTTGAACTCCGCCGCGCGGGGGCTTGGCCCGCTGGAGATCCTGCAGATGGTGTGCACCGGCCGCACCTGGTATCGCGTACCGCCGACGATCCGGTACGAACTCGTCGGGACGAAACCCGCGCATATCAACGGTAAGGACATCTTCCTGGCGATCTCCGGCAAGTACGGCGACGCCACCGACCACGCGCTCGAGTTCGGCGGGCCCGGGCTCGCCTCGGTGCCGATATCGGATCGCCGGACCATCGCGACCCAGGGCGCGGAAATCGGCGCGGATTTCACGGTTTTCCCCTGCGACGCGGTCACCGAGGAGTTCCTGGCCGAGGTCGCACCGGGGGCTGCCTACGAGCCGGGCAACCCCGACCCGGACGCGGTATACGCCGAGGTGCGAACCGTCGACCTCGCGGCGATCGAACCGATGGTGGGCCTGCCCGGCACCGTGATCAACAACGCGGTACCGCTCAGCGGCCTCGAACGCACCCGGATCGACCAAGCGTTCATCGGATCCTGCGCCAACGGGCAGCTCGCCGATCTGGCGGTCGCGGCACGCATCGTGGCAGGGCGCCGCGTCGCACCGGGGGTGCGGCTCATCGTCACCCCGGCGTCGCAGCAGGTGTATCTGGAGGCCGTCCGGCGCGGATATGTCGCCACGCTCGTCGAAGCGGGCGCGGTGGTGACGAACTCCACCTGCGGGGCCTGTTTCGGCTACCACATGGGTGTGCTCGCCCCCGGCGAAGTCTGCGTCACCTCGAGCACCCGGAATTTCCGCGGCCGGATGGGCAGCACCGAGGCCGAGGTCTATATGGCCTCACCCGCCACCGTCGCAGCCTCGGCTTTGACCGGGTACATCGCGGGACCGGACCAGTTAGCGGAGGTAGCGGCATGAGCGGGTCAGGGCCGGAGGCGGCAGCGGAGCGTAACCACGTAGGCCCTCCGCTCATGCCCAGTGGACACAGCATGAGCGGTTCAGGGCCGGAGGCGAATTCGCCTTTGCGGGTTCGTGGGCGGGCGTGGGTTTTCGGGGACGAGATCAATACCGACGATATGTACCCGGGGTTCGCGATGAAACTGTCCGTGCCCGAGGCGGCGCGGTACATGTTCGACGCCACCCGGCCGGGATGGCCGGAGCTCGTGCAACCGGGCGACATCGTGGTGGCGGGGCGGAATTTCGGCCTGGGGTCGAGCCGGCCGTGTGCCGAATTGTTCACCCATCTGGGCGTCTCGTGTCTGGTGGCGGAGCAGTACAACTCGCTGTTCCACCGCAATGCCCTCAACTACGGGCTGCCGGCGCTCACCGTGCCGGACGCGCGGTCGCTGATCACCGAGGGAGATGTTCTCGCGATCGACGCAGTGACGGGCATGGTGAGCAACGAGACCCGGGGGACCGAGCACCGGATCGAACCGCTGCCCGAATTCGTCGTGGAGCTCATCGCCGGTGGTGGGCTGATCAACCGCCTGGAGGCAGGCGGCTTCCTGGATCGCAACGACGCGACCAGTAGTGCAGGAGAAAGATTATGAAGAGCAGAACCGCTCTGATCGCCGGTGCGGCGGCGGCCGCCCTGATGCTGAGCGCATGCAGCGGAAGCGGCGGCGCCGCGGATGCGACGTCGTTCGATATCGCCGTCAGCAATGCCTCGGAGCCGTATTCGATTCCTTGGCTGGTCGGTAAGGACCAAGGGTTCTTCGAGAAGCGCGGGGTGACCATCGGCGAGATCGTCCCCGGCAAGGGCGGCGGTACCACCGTCCGCAATATGCTCAGCGGTGATCTGCCCATCGCCGATGTCGGCTTCACATCCGTGCTGGAATCCAGCGAGGCGGGCGCTCCGCTGGCTGTCGTGGGGGGTGCGACGCAGAGCGTGTACGGCCTCGACTTCTATGCGTTGGACAGCAATACGCAGGTGCGCGGCATCACCGATATCGGAAAGTGGGCCTACACCAACCCGCAGTCGGTGACCCAAGCCCTGACCCATATCCTGCCCGAGACCGCGGGCGCGACCCAGCCGATCGAGCGGACCTCCTCGGGTGGTGTCGGTGAGGGCGTCGCGCTGCTGGAGGCCGGCGATGTCGATGTGGCCGTCGTCCCGCCCTCGGTCGTGGCGAAAACCGATAAGTTCCGGGTGGTCGTGTCCAGCGCCGATCATCTGAAGAAGTTCCAGCAGAGCGTGATCACCACGACTCCCGAATTCGCCGAACGGAACCCGGATACGGTGCGGGCGGTGGTCGCGGGCTATGCGGACGCGGTCGCGTTCATCCGCGAGAACCCGGACCGGGCCGCGCAACTGTACGCCGAGTACATCGATATCGACGTGCAGCATGCGGCCGCGATCGTCGGTAAGGCGATCCAGTACGACAACTGGAACGCGGGGTTCGATCCCGAAGCGATCGCGCAGGCCGTCGACGCCCAGCGCATGGTGATGGATCGCACCGACCTCGAATTCTGCGGGCTGTTCCAGACCACGTTCCTCCTGGAGAACCTCTCCGCCGCTCTTCCGGCCGAATGCGAGTGAGGCGATGAATACCCAGACAGCGCAGCGGCGCGACAGCGCCACCACGACCGCGGTACCGATCGTGCGGGTCACGGGGGTGGAGCAGCATTTCGGCCCGGTCCATGCACTCGGACCCGTCGATCTCACCATCGGGCGCGGCGAATTCGTCTCGATCGTCGGGCCCAGTGGCTGCGGCAAATCGACATTGCTCGAAATCATCGGGGCACTTCAGGATCCCGCGCGCGGCTCCGTCGAGGTGGACGGTGCACCGCTGACAGGTCCGCGCCGGCGCACGGCGATCGTCTTCCAGGAATCCGCGACGCTGCCGTGGCGGACGGTTCTCGACAATGTCGCCTTCGCGCTCGAGGTGCGCGGGATGGGCCGTAAGGAGCGGCGGGAACGCGCCCGGGAACTGGTGGAGATCGTCGGACTGGGTGGTTTCGAGGACCACTATCCGGCGCAATTGTCCGGCGGTATGCGCCAGCGCGTCGCCATGGCGCGGGCGATGTCGACCGACCCGGATCTGATCCTCGCCGACGAACCGTTCGGCGCGCTCGACGAGCAGACCCGCATGCTGATGGCCGAGGAACTGCTGCGCGTGGTCGAGCAGATCGGCTGCGGGGTGCTGTTCATCACGCACAGCATCCAGGAAGCGGTGCTGCTCTCGGACCGGGTGCTGGTGATGGGCCGCCGGCCGGGCACGTTCATCGACGAGGTGCCCATCGCGCTGCCCCGGCCGCGTGCGCATGCCGCACTGTCGGAACCGTCCGCGACGGCGGCGCAGGAACGGATCTGGGCGCAGATCCGCAATGAGGCCGAGGCGGCGATGGTGGCGAAGAGGAGCGCGCGATGAGGGCGCGCTCGTCTGTTGTCCCGTCCTATGTGCGGCCCGCGCCGCGCCGGGTATCCGGATTGCCATCCCCGGCTTGGACATTCGTGCTGGTCGTCGCAGCTGTTGCCGCGGTGGAGGGGTACGCGCGGTCCGGTGCCGTTTCGCGGCTGGATCTCATTCCGGTGAGTGACATGGTGGTGCGGGCGGTCGAACTGCTCGGCAATCGTGATTTCGTCGTCGACGCGCTGCTGCGCAGTGTGCTGCTCATCTGCGCGAGCTTCGCCGCTTCGGCGGTTGCCGGGGTGGGCACGGCCTACGTCATGGCCCGGTCCCGCTGGGTGCATCGCGCCGTCACGCCGTATGTCAATGTGTTCTACGCGCTGCCGATCTTCGCGCTCTACCCGGTGCTGGTGGTGATGTTCGGGACCGGTGTCGTTCCCATCATCCTGCTGGCCACGCTGTTCAGTGTCGTCATCGTTATCTCGCATGCGCTGGTGGGGTTCGAATCGACGCCGCCCATCGTCACAAAACTCGCCTGGTCGCTGGAGATGTCGCGGTCACAGCAGTTGCGCAAGATCCTGCTGCCGGCGGCGCTCCCGGACATCCTGGCGGGGCTGAAACTCGGATTAGGGTACGCGATCATCGCCGTTCTCGCCACGGAGTTCATCCTCGCGACAACGGGGCTGGGCCAGGTGGTCAACCGGGCCTACAACAACTTCGACACCGTCGATATGTACGCCGGCATCGTCTTCGTCAGCGTTTTCGCGCTACTGGCGAATCTCGCGCTGGGTGCCGCGTTGAGCGCGTTCGATTGGCGGCGGCGATGAGCGCGGGCGCCGCACCGGCGGCTCGTCTACGTTCGGTACTGCGCGCCGGGGGACCCGCGTGGGTTCCGCCCTTGGTGCTGGCCGTCGCCCTCGTGGTGGTGTGGACCATGACCGCGGCTGTGGCCGGCAGCGCCGTCTATCCCGGGCCGGGGGAGGCGCTCACCAGCCTGTGGTCCGATATCCGGGACGCGCGGTTCCTGGGCAGTGTCGCCGATACCGCTCGCGTCCTGCTGCTGTCTTACGCGGCGGCCGTTGTCGTGGGGTCGGTGGCCGGCATGCTGCTCGGGCTGAGCGCGTTCTGGTCACGGGCGGTGCTCCCCGTGGTGTACGCGCTCAACAGCGTGCCGAAGATCGTCCTGTATCCGATCTTCCTGCTCTTCCTGGGTATCGGCGATCTCAGCCGCGGGTCGTTCGCGTTCGTCTCGGGTGTGCTGCCGATGTTTCTGATCATGGTGGAGGCGACCGCCGGGGTGAGCCGGCTGCATCTGAAGATGTCGGCGAGCCTGGGTATGTCGCGGGTGTCGCTGCTGCGGCGGATCGTGGTGCCGAGCGTGCTGCCCTCCCTGGCCTCGGGCATGCGGTTGTGTTTCGGCCTCACCCTGATCGGGCTGCTGCTCGCCGAGATGTTCTCCGGATCGTCCGGATTGGGCTACGAGCTGCTGCGCAATCTGTCGCTGGCCCGGGTGGAGAACATTATCGGCCAGGTGATTCTGATCGGCGTCCTCGCACTCGTCCCGACCTTGGCTCTGCAACAGCTCGAATCCCGTATCCGCAACCGTTACGAGGTGACCGTATGACCGCCGCCCGGATCGATATGAACCCGCCGACCGATCCGCAGGGTGTGACCGGTCACCTGGCGACGTGGATCGCCGAGCTGGACTACGACGATATCCCCGAGGTGGTGCGCGAGCGGGCGCGGTACCTACTGCTCGACGGGCTGGTCTGCGCGCTGGTCGGGGCCCGGCTCCCGTGGTCGGCGCGGGCGGTCGAGGCGGTACTGCGGCTCGAGGGTGCGGGCGAGGTCCCGGTGCTCGGCTGGGGGATCACCACCTCCGGCCCGGCCGCGTGCCTGTTGAACGGCACCTTCATCCAGGGTTTCGAGCTGGACGATTACCACGTGCGCGCGCCGCTGCACAGCAATTCGCTGGTTGTGCCCAGTGCCGTCAGCACCCTCGCGGCCCTCGACCACGCGGTGCCGGGCCGGGACCTGCTCACCGCGCTGATCGCCGGTTACGAGGTGGGCCCGCGGGTGGGCCTGGCCTTGCACGGCGCCGAAATGTTGTCCCGTGGGTGGCATTCCGGGGCGGTGTTCGGTACCCATGCGAGTGCCGCGACGTCGGCGTGGTTGCGGCGGCTCGATCCCGCGCGGGTCGAGGACGCCCTCGGGCTGGCCGGAACGCAGTCGGCCGGGCTGATGGCTGCCCAGTACGAAGCCATGTCCAAACGGATGCACCACGGATTCTCGGCCCGCAACGGTCTGTACGCGGCGGCGCTGGCCGAGGCCGGTTACACCGGGATCAAACGGGTCTACGAACGCGAATACGGCGGCTTCCTGACTACCTTCGGCGAGGGCCACGATCCGCGCGCCGACCTGATCACCAGTGGGCTGGGGGAGGACTGGGTGCTCATGGATACCGGTGTGAAGGCCTACGCCGCGATGGCCGCCACCCACGCGCCCATCGACTGCGCACTGGCGGCACGGGCCCGCGGAATCACCGCCGCGGATATCGAATCCCTCGCGGTGGAGGTTTCGCATGCCGCCTACCACCACGGCTGGTGGCAGCCCGAGGCGCCGCTGGAGACAATCGGTGCCCAGATGAACATCGGCTACACCGTGGCCGTGGCCCTGCTCGACGGCCAGGTGCTCGCCGAACAGTTCACCCGCGACCGGATCTCCGCCACCGACGTCTGGTCCCTGCTCGGCCGCATCGAGGTGCACCACTGCCCGGACTTCGACAGTCCCAGTGACCGTTTCCGAACCCGCATGCGCCTCGGACTGCGTGGTGGCGAGGCAGTGGAGATCGAAGTCGACGGCCCCCTGGGCGGCCCGACGCGACCACTTCCGAACGCCGAGGTGGTGACGAAGGCCCGCCGCCTCGCCGAATCCATCGATATCGCCGACCGGTGGGAGCGCATCGAGCACCTGGTACTGGACCTCGACGCGCTGCCGGACGCCTTCGTACTGGTCGACGAGCTGGCACCCGGTGTCCCGGCGCTCCCCATCACGCTCTGACCCGAGAGGACATATTCCATGACGAATCTCGCCGAGCTGCTGAGCTCGACCGCCGCGCAGTTCCCCGGCCGCACGGTGCTCGTGCTCGGTGACCGCCGGATCACCTACGCCGAGCTCGACGCCGCCTCGAACCAGGTGGCCGATCTGCTCGCCGCCGAAAATGTGCGCCCCGGAGACAAGGTCGCGCTCACCTATCCCAACCTCCCGGAATTCACGATCATCTACTTCGGCGTCCTCAAGGCAGGCGCCACCGTCGTGCCGTTGAACGTGCTGCTCAAGCCCCGCGAAATCGCCTACCATCTCCGCGATTCCGACGCCGTCGCCTACTTCGCGTTCGAGGGCGGCCCCGAACTCCCGATCGGCGAAGCGGCCGTGGCAGCGTTCGAAGAGACCGACGGTTGCCGGTCACTGTTCGTGGTCCCGGCCGCGGGACCCCCACAGTGGGCGGACCGGCCCGTCGATTTCGCGCCGGCCGAGGTGGACGACGACGACACCGCGGTGATCCTCTACACCTCGGGCACCACGGGCCGGCCGAAAGGCGCACAGCTGCGGCACCGCAATATGCGCGCCAACGCCCTCGCCGGTGAGGACCTGTTCGCCGCCGACCCGCAGCACCCCGACACCTACCTGGGTGTGCTGCCGCTGTTCCACGCCTTCGGGCAAACCGTCGTCCAGAACGGCGCGATCGCCTTCGGCGCGACCCTCGTGCTGCTGCCCCGATTCGACCCGGCAGCCGCCCTCGACCTCATGCGCAAGGAGACCGTGACCTTCTTCGCCGGCGTCCCCACCATGTACTGGAGCCTGCTCGGCGCCCTCGACGACACCGTGGACGTGGCGGCGCTCGCCGCCCACCTGCGGATCGCCGTCGCCGGCGGTTCGGCATTACCGGGCCAGGTGCACGAGGACTTCCGGACCCGGTTCGGCGTCACGATCCTCGAAGGCTACGGCCTATCGGAAACCTCGCCGGTGGCGTCGTTCTCGGTGTACGGGCAACCCCCGCGGGTGGGGTCGATCGGGGTGCCGATCCCGGGCGTCGAGATGCGGCTGATCGGCGACGACTGGTCGGAGGTGCCCGCGGGCCCCGACGCGCTCGGTGAGATCGCGATCAAAGGCCACAACGTGATGAAGGGCTACTACGGCCGGCCGGAGGCGACCGATGAGGTGCTCCGCGACGGCTGGTTCCGGACCGGTGACCTCGCCAGGAAAGACGCCGGCGGTTTCTACTACATCGTCGACCGTGCCAAGGACATGATCATCCGCGGCGGCTTCAATGTGTATCCGCGGGAAATCGAGGAACTGCTGATGACGCATCCGGCGGTCTCCCTAATCGCGGTGCTCGGCGTCCCGCACAATTCGCACGGCGAGGAGATCAAGGCCGTGGTCGTCAAGAACAAAGGCCACGACGACGTCACCGAGCACGATCTGGTCGCCTGGGCCAAAGAGCAGCTGGCGGCCTACAAGTACCCGCGGATCGTCGAATTCCGCGACGCCCTGCCGATGACCGCCACCGGCAAGATCCGCAAACGCGATATCTGACCTCCGGCCGGCGACCGCGGCCTCGCATTCCCGACCCCGGCAAGGTCACTCCTCGCGTGCTGGGGGTCGACGACTTTGCGCTGCGTCGCGGGCATCATTACGGCACGTTCCTGATCGACATCGAAAACCGACGGCCGGTCGACGTGCTCGCCGACCGCGCCGCCGAAACCCTGGCCGGCTGGCTACGCGCGCATCCCGGCGTCGAGATCGTATCCCGGGACCGTGCCGGCGCCTACGCCGAAGGCGTGACCGTCGGAGCACCGGATGCGCTGCAGTCGCGGACCGATGGCATGTCTGGCACAACCTCGGCGAAGCGGTCGAACGTGTGGTCGCCCCTCACCGCATGTGCTTGGGCGCCGCCACCGATCGATACTGATGCAACACCAGCGGTCGTCGACTTGCCGCAGCCACCGCAGAGTTGGGTGAGCGAACGCTCACCGGCGAGGACGGACAAGTGGGCGGTTCGGACCCGGGAATGTTACGCCGCGGTCCACACGCTGCTCGGTGAGGGGTTGAGCCTGCGGGCCATCGGGGTCCGGCTCGGTCTTGCCCGGGGAACCGTTCGCCGTTTTGCCCGTGCCCGGTCGAAGGCCACGTCAATCGCATCAAAATGATCAAACGCCAGATGTTCGGACGCGCGATCCCCCGACCTGCTCTGGAAACGAATTCTGCTGAGCGACCAGAGCGTGTTTTATAAGCCGCGGCCTGATAGCCACAGGTTGATCGCGGCGACACGGACGGCGGCCAGGTAGCGGACGGCGAGTTTGTCATACCGGGTGGCCACTGCCCGGTGCTGTTTGAGGCGGTTGATCGTGCATTCCACGGCGTGCCGCAGGGCGTAGAGACCATGCTCGAACGCGGGCGGTCGCCCACCGGCCTGGCTTTTGGTCGCGCGATTCGCGGCCTGATCCGCCTTGATCGGGATAGTTGCCTTGATCCCGCGTCGCCGCAGGTAAGCACGGTTGGCCGCCGAAGAATTGGCTTTGTCGGCCAGGACCCGATCCGGCCGTGACCGGGTACCACCGACCCCGAGCCGCGGCACCCGGATCTCGCCGAGCACGGTCGTGAACTGCGGGCAATCGGCCCACTGAGCAGGCGTGAGCTGCTCGACCCCGACGATGTTGCCGCTGGACATGTGACGCGGATGAAGCGCGCACCGGCCCAGCGCATCGTTCGAGCCCAGCGGCCGGCGCACCCCGCGATCGTCTCCGTGGCGACCTTCACCGAAGCACAATTGATTCGGCGTCGGCGCGCCGGCACAGGCAACCGGGCCTGGGCCGCCCTCGAACGCACCCGCCACGGCAGCGGACGACGCGTCTATCTGCTCAGTGGGCTGCTGCGTTGCGATGGGTGTGGTCGCAAGATGCAGGCCGAACTGGTCCGCGACAGCGTGTACTACCGCTGCCGCGCGAAACGCTCGCCCCCGGCAGCGCGGCTCTCGAGGAGCATCCCCGCACGGTGAACCTGCGTGAAGACCTCGTCACCGACCGCATCGATGCCTGGCTTGCCGGCCTGTTCGATCGTGAGCGCCGGGCGAGTACCAGCGCCGTGCTGCTCGCTGCCCACAATGACGACACCACTGACATTCAGCGGCAGAGTTTGCGACAGCGTGTCCTCGACGCCGAGTCCCGTCTGGCTCGGCATCTGGCCGCCATCGAGGCAGGTGTTGACCCGCAGGCGTTGGTGGTGGCGATGAACACCGCGCAAGCCGACAAGGCCGCTGCCGAAGCCGAGCTCAATGGGCTACCCAAGGTACGACGGTTCACCGAAACAGAGATCCGCAAGCTCGTCGACGCACTCGGCGACATCAGAGCGGTACTTACCGCTGGTCACCCAACAGATAAGGCCCAGCTCTATCAGAGTCTGGGCCTTCAGGCGAGATACCAACACCTACGCAATCGCGTAATCGTTGGTGCCACCCCCTTGTGGGGTTAACACTGGTGTCCGGAGGGGGAGTCGACCATTACGTCCACGCTCTCAAAGAGCGCCGCCTGATTTACATTTAGAGGACGTCTTACGTGGTGAGTTTCTTGTAGCAGGTGAGAGCTGCGGCGAGTTGTAGAAATGCTGCGAAGAGGTGGCCGTGTCGTTCGTAGCGGATCGTCAGGCGCCGGTATCCGGTCAACCACGCAATGGTCCGTTC
>NZ_JARWNW010000105.1 GCF_029868325.1 Nocardia carnea | reverse complement strand
CTATCCGTGGTTTTTTGTTTTTTTACCCCCTTTGGTTCTGCCCAAACACAAACCCCGTGTTTTTTGGGGTTTTTTTCGCGCGGGGGCCCCCGGTGTGGGTTTTTCCGCTTTTCCCAGGGGGGGGGGGGGCGGGGCCACCCCGCCCCCCACTCGGGCCCGCCCCGGGGGGGTATCGGGGGGCGGTGGGGGGGTTGTTTTTGTCCGCCGCCCGGGTTTGCGGGGGCGGCTCGATCGCGATCACCGGTTTCTTCGGAATGTTCACCGCCTTCGTCTTCGCCATCTCCATCACCCTGCAGGATGTGCTGGAGTTCTCGCCGCTGCGCACCGGGATCGCGATGACGCCGTTCGCACTCGGCGCCGGCGCCGGCGCCCTGCTGTCGCCGATCCTGGTGAAACGGTGGGGCGTGCGGGTGCTGGCGGGTGGTCTGGTGCTGTACGCGGCCTGTGTGCTCATGGGGGTGGCGTATGTGAACATCACCGGCGGGCAGGTGAATATGTTGCTGTGCGCCGCACCGGTTTTCCTGTGCGGGTTCGGCGCCGGGGTTTTCGCGGTACCGCTGCAACCCCTCATGCTGTCCGGTCTCGACGATGCGCAGCTGGCCGAGGCCTCCGGGCTGGTACCCACCATCGAGCAGGTCGGCAACGGCGTCGGTCTCGCACTGCTGGCGACGGTATTCTTCCGCGCCCATACGCTCGGCGGCAGCACCGTGATGCTGTCGGCGATCGCGGTGGTCGCGCTGGTGCTGGCCGCCGTCACGCTGGCCCTTCCCGAACCGGCCCCGCCGGACGATTCCGCTTCGGCACGCGCGCCGGCGGTGAACTGAGGAACACGAGATGGTCGATTTCGGACTCATCGACGAATGGAATCCCGCACCCGGACGCGTGGTGAGCTGGGAGGCGACCCCCGCCGCGCGGGCCGCTGCCGCCGCGGCACCGGCGCACAGTGCGCCACCGTCGCATCAGCAGGAGCACTATCTGCGCCAGGCGCATCGCACTCCCGGCACCGACTGCCGGGGTTCCGGGTTATGCCTGGTCACCGCGGAGGTCCCGGCCGTGCTCGACCGTGCGGCGATGACCCGGGCGGTCAACGAGTTCCTCACCCGGCACGATACTTTCCGCAGCTGGTTCGCCCTCGGACCGGACGGCGCACTGCGGCGGCACCTCATGGAACCCGACGAGATCGAATTCGCGCCCGTCGACCACGGCCCACTCACCGACGCTGCCGCGATCCGGGAGCTCGCGCAGGCGCGCACCCCCGCCCCCACCCGGTGGGACTGTTTCACCTTCTGGGCCGTCGAACACGGCGAGTCCACCACAGTGTTCATGGCGATCGATCACCTGCACACCGACGGTGTGGGCCAGCACATCTCGTCGTTCGAACTGGCCTGCCTGTACGCGAAACACGCGTGGGACCAGGCACCTCCCCTCCTCGAGCCCGCCAGCTACACCGAGTACTGCGCCCGCGAACGCGCCGCCTCGGCGCGGCTGTCGCTCGCTTCCCCCGAGGTCGGCACATGGTTGCGGTTGCTGCGCGGCAACGACGGCGAACTGCCGTCGTTCCCGCTGGACCTCGGTGTGCGGGACGGCGATACACAGCACAGCGCGCATTGCACGGTGAGATTGTTCGACGAGGATGCCGCGGCTCGTTTCGAGAAGGTCTGCCGGGACAACGGCGGCGAGTTCGCCGGCGGGGTGTTCGCCGCGGCGGCGCTGGCCGAACGCGAACTCGCCGGCAGCGACTACTACTTCGGCATCACACCGCTCAACACCCGGTCCACGTTCGAGGAGATGGCCTCCATCGGCTGGTATGTGGCCCTGGTTCCGGTCGCGTTCCCGATCGGGATCCGTGCCACGTTCGAACGGACGGTGGCGCGGGCCCAGCGGGCCTACGAGAACGGAATGCGGCTGAAAACCACACCTATCCACCGGGTGCTCGAGCTGGCACCGGCCGATAGCGGAATCGCGGTCGGACCGAACTGGTCCAACCCGATGATCTCCTACGTCGACGCCCGCGATTTCGCCGGTAGCGAGTTCTTCGATATCGCCCGCAGCGGTCTGTACGGTAATCGCGCGGCCAGCGAGGAAGCCCTCGTCTGGGTCAACCGGTTACCGTCGGAAACCACGATCAGCGTGATCTACCCGGATACTCCGGTCGCCCACGATTCGGTGCGGCGTTATCTGGACACGCTCGGCGGGATCATCCAGGCGGCCGCGGCCGACCGCGGGTAGGCCGGACCTCAATCCACCGCGAGGGCTTCGACGATCGGCATCCGCGCCGCCCGCAGGGCCGGCGGAACGGAACCGAGCAGCGCCAGCAGCAGGGCGACCACCCCGTAGACCACCAGCAGCGGACTCGGTTCGTAGACGACGTCGATGGTCATCGCATGGCCGATGGCGATCGCGGACAGATACTGCACCGCGGCACCGACGAGCAGGCCGAGCACCGCGCCGATCAGCCCGATCCCGGCGGCCTCCGCCAATACCGACCGCAGCAGGAAACGGCGGCTGGTCCCCATCGCCCGCAACACCCCGATCTCGCGGCGGCGGTCCAGTACCGACAGCATCAGGGTGTTCAGCAGCGCGATGGTCGCCACCAGTACGACGATCCAGAGAATATTCGTCGCCAGCGCGGTTCCCTGGCGCAGGCTCGCGGAGGTGGCGGCGACGGCTTCCCGGCCGGAATCGATATAGAGCTCGGGCGGCACCGCCCGCCGGAGTTCGGCGCGGACGGTTTCGGGGTCGGTGCCGGGGGCCAGGTCCACGGCCAGGGTTGTCTCACCCGGGCGTTGATACCAGCCGCGCATCCGGTCGAGATCCATCATGATCACGCCGGCGATGGCGGAGAAGTACGGGATCACCTGCAATACCCGGACTTCATGGCGGCCCGTCGGGGTCGGCAGAGTGAGGGTGTCCCCCGCGGTGACCCGCAATGACCGGGCGACATCCCGGGAGACCACCACGCCGTGACCGGTCACCAGCAGGCGTGCGGTTTCCGGGCTGATCTCCGAGCTCAGCCTCGTATTGTCGGAGCCCGACGGGAACCCTTGCAGCAGGACCCGCCCGGCGCCGACACTGGCGAACGCCAGCTGCGCCGGATTCACCGCCGCGACACCGGGGAGCGCTTCGAGTCGTTCCTCGAGGCCGTCGGGGAGCAGCGGGCCGGTCGGGAACTGGGCCATGGAACCCGGGGTGACCCAGAAGTCGGTCGCGGCCAGATTTTCGAAACTGGCCCCGGCCGAATCGACCACATTGCGGGTCGCGCTGCCGGTGGACACCACGGCTGCCACCCCGATCAGCACCGTCATCGCGGTGGCCCACACCCGCCGCGGCGCGCGTTCGAGAGTGGTGGCGCCCAAGGCGCCCGGACCACCGAACAGCCGGGCGATCGCACCGGCCGTACGCACGATCGGGCCGGTCGCCGCGAAGCACAGCACGATCGCGGCACCGAAGGACAGTGAGATCGAGGCCAGCGACCATATCCCGAAATCGGTTTCGGCGAGGTAGATCGCGGCGCCCACCATGAACAGGCCGAGGAGCACCGCCGCCCAGCGCCACGCCGGGCGCACGGTATCGGCGGCCGCGGCGCCCACCGGTACCAGCGCCTCGATCGGCTGGACCCGGTATACGGAACGGGCCGCGAACGCCGAGGCCGTCACACTGGCCAGCACACACAACGCGATGGCGACGGGGACCGCATAGCCGGGCAGCTGATATTCGGTGCGGGCCTCCACCGATTGCAGGATGGCGGCGGGTAGCCGGTCGATGGCGATCCGCCCCATGAGGATCCCCGCGCCCGCGCCGAGGATGCCGCCGAGTATCCCGACCAGCACCGCCTCGGCCAGCAGATCGCGCACCATCGGTGCGCGGCGGCCGCCGATCGCCCGCAGCAGCGACAGTGTGGGGCGCCGCTGGGCGATCGCCATGGCCATCGCGTTGTAGATCAGGAAGGCCGAGACCACCAGCGCTGCCGCGGCGGCCATCAGGGTGGAGTAGCGGATGATCATCACCGCACCGCCCGCCTGGGCGGCGCGCAGGCCCGGGTCGGCGACCACCGCCCGGCCGGCGACGGTATCGGTCAGGGCGGTACGCAGCCGTTCGATATCGGTACCGGGTTCGGCGATGATCTGGATGGAATCGA
Organism: Nocardia carnea; assembly: GCF_029868325.1. Taxonomy (GTDB): domain Bacteria; phylum Actinomycetota; class Actinomycetes; order Mycobacteriales; family Mycobacteriaceae; genus Nocardia; species Nocardia carnea_C. The sequence continues at coordinate 2,628 of NZ_JARWNW010000105.1, read as the reverse complement.
GTTGCCCGGTGCGGCCGGTGAGTTTCTGTGCGGTCGCCAAGGTGGTGGCGATCAGGTATCCGCCGTTGAGCTGCCCGGCGCCGTCGGTGTCGAGTATCCCCGCCACGGTCGCGGTGCCGGAGCCGAGCGGGAAGGTCTCGCCCTCCCGGTATCCCATGGCCGCGCCGGTCAGCACGCCGTTGGGAACGGTCAGCAGTTTCGCGGCGTCCGCGCCCAGCGATCCGGTGAGCGAACTGCCCAGTTCGGCGATCCGGGCGTCCGCCCCCACCAGCAGCGCCCGGTCCGCGTCGGCACCGGTCTGCGCCCGCAGCATAGGTACCGCCGTCTGCACCCCCGGGGTCGCCGATACCGCGCCCAGCAGATCCTGGCCGAACCCGGCATCGGTGATACCGCTGATCTCGAGCTGGGCCTCGCCGCCGAGACCGGCGACGAGTTTGTCCACCGAACCGGTGACCGAACCGGAAATACTGAACACCGCGACCAGCAGCGCCGCCGATACGGCCATCACGATCAGCGACATGAGCGACCGGCCCCGGTGGATCAGCAGATCACCGATATTGAACAGCCGGAATCGATCCCAGCCCGCGGCGATCATCGCACTCCCCGCCCGCCGTGCCCGGCCATGCGACGCACGGCCCTGTTTCGCCTGACGTCCACTCTCATAACCCCGGTCCTGTCCCCGCCCATACGTCCCCGATGCCGTCCATCCTGGTGCATCCGGGCCCCAGACGCCATACTCCGAACCCTGTTCGGCAGCTCCTCCCAATGCCCTTGCCCGCTATCGGCCACTCTCCGCACCGTCATCCGGGCGGCCCCGGCCCCGAGGGATATACGGATTCCGCTCGTGGCCTGCGACGAACACGATTATCGTGGCCCCCCGGTTGCTGCCGAGCGCTACTCGCGTTCGGCGCGGGCGAACATCTCGAGGTGACCGCAGCGCACGCACCGGTACGTGTCGACCGCACGCCGAGGCCTGCCCAAGCGTTTGGCACCGCCGAAGATTCCGCGTTCCAGTGCGCCTTCGATCCAGCGCACATGCCCGCCGGATCCTTCCCCGCGATCCTCCAGGAAGCCTGGTTCCAGTTCCGTTCCGGCGCAGTAGGTGCACCGCAATTGCTTCATACGATCATGATCGCCGATCGGTGCGCGCACGGCCCGGTGTCGCCGAACCGCGCGGCTCCGGCTACCCATCCGATTCCGCCGCCCCGCACTCACGCCCCCAGGGCGCGCGCGAGATGAGGCCAGGAATCGTGCAGGTCGTATTCGAACTGTCCCCAGGTGTGTGCTCCGGCCGGGCGGTCGATATGAACGGCGCCGACCCCGAGTTGGGCCAGACGGCCGGCGAAGGCCGAGGTACAGGCACTAGCGACGGCTTCGACGGGCGGGAACCCCCAGCCGCGGTCGATGCTGCCCGGGATCCCTGAGGCGGCAGACAGGTATACCGTTTTACCCGCGAGCCGCGCGGCGTGCCGGAAGGCGTCGTGCGCCTGCCATCCGGGACCGCCGGGCGCGCCCCACATATTGCCGGGGTTACCGCCGCCGCGCAGCACCTGCGCGCCGACCATCGCTACCCCGGCCGCATCCGCGGACCAGGGGCAACCGCTGTAGGAGGCGACCGCCTGATAACGGCCGGGCGCCTGAATCGCCAGGTCCACCGCCGAACCCCCGCTCATGGACACACCGGCAATCGCATTCCGGCCGGTGGTCGCGAACCGGGCATCCACCACCGCGGGGAGTTCCGCGGTGAGGTAGGTCTGCCAGCGGGCACGGCCGAGCGCCGGATCGTCGGTGAGCCAATCGGTGTACATGGTGTACGCGCCGCCGATCGGCATCACCACGTTCACATTCTTGTCGGCGAAGAACTGCCGGACATCGGTATCGTCCCACCAGGAGATGCCGTCGGTTCCGCCCCCGATACCGGTGAGCAGGTAGATCGTGGGAGCGGGCCCGCCGCCGGCCGCCGGGATGACCCGGTTGCTGATCACCGTGTTCATCGCCGGGGAGAACACCTCCAGCTGGACGGCGCGCCCGCCGAGCGGCCGTTCCGCATCTACCCGTGGGCCCGGCGCGGCCGCCGCCGGAGCCGGGACGAACAGTGCTACGGCGGCGACGAGCGCCGCACTCGCTACCGCGAACAGATATTTCCACCGCACTTCTCCCTTGTACCCGTTCTCGGGGCGCCGCACCGTCCGCCGACGTTTCGGTCGCTTGCACCAATTCCCTTGTGCGGGAGCCGAGCCCGGCACGCAGCGCGCGGGTGGCACCGGATGCCCGATACCCGCCGACGCCGGCTCACCGGTCCCCGACCGGCTACGGTTCGGGGGTACCGGGCCGGCATCGGCGGGTCCGCGCGCGCGGGCCGGAAGCCACCCGGTAGAAAAGAACAGAGGCAGTCAGCCGTGCTCGCGAGCGAACCGCACCTGTTCGCGGACGCGGCGCGACCGGCCGGAACAGAAAACTGTCGAAGGAAAGAGCAGGTTCATGGCGTCCTCCACAGCGCGTGCCCAGATCGGGGTCACCGGCCTGGCGGTGATGGGCAGCAATATCGCCCGTAACTTCGCCAAGCACGGATACACCGTGGCCCTGCACAATCGCAGCGTCGCCAAAACCGACGCATTGCTCGCCGCG
>NZ_JARWNW010000104.1 GCF_029868325.1 Nocardia carnea | reverse complement strand
AATCGGGCCCGCTGACAGCATCGAGCATGGCTGCGGTATCGCGGACGGATCGAGAGATGACACCGTGTGTGGCCGATCCGTGTAGAAGTTCGGCACGGTCGGGGGGGGGGGGGGGGGGGGGCGGCCGGGGGGGGGGGGGGGGGCGCCCGCCCGGGGGGGGGGGGGGGGCCGACCCAGAGGCAGCCGGGGCCGAAGTAGGCGTGGCGGCGGGCACGGGGGCCGGGGCGGCAGCGGCGGCGGTGTGTGCGTTGGCGCGGTAGCGGCGTGGCGAAGCCGAGGTGCGGTCGGCGTGCCCGGCGGCGGTCAGGGCCTCGAGCGCGTTACCGACAGCCCCGGACGAACGCGCGAGGGTTTTCGCGATCTCACGCGGTGACAGCTCATCGCCCGGATTGTTTGCCAGCGCACCGGCCACCATGCGGCGCAATTCACCATTGCCCAAACGAGCACCAGTTGCGGGGGCAGAGGTCGCGTTGTTTGCCATTTCATCTCCTGAAAGTTCAATCCCATTTCACGCACCACAGCGCGGATCGTGGCATACGTGTAGCGAGGCCACCAATAGGATTTGCGGAATTTTCCCGGCAAATTCCGGGAACGACTCGACGTTAGCTCGACCCACAGCGTGCCCACAACCCGAAAAGGCAGAAATAATTACGGAATTTCGCCTCGGTCACGCGAACTCGACCGCGCAAGACAGGAAAGAAATGCGCGCAGCGCCGGGGCCGGCCGCGCCGACGCTTCAAACGATAACGCCGATTCAAGCCAAACAGAAGAATAAGAAATGAAAAGAAATGAAGATACGGGGAGGACAAGGGAGGATGAGAGGCGACCGTCAGCAGAAGGGCAGCCGGAAAGATGCAGATACATGCAACGCCGGAGCATGTCTATACAGCCTTGTGTATAGACAATCCCGGGTGACATCCGACCGGATATATGGGCCCCTACCTGCACTTTCGACGGGGTACGGTGGGTCGGTTTGATTACCTCACCGAATAGGGCACGGAACCTCACCACCGAACAGTGCACGGATTATTTTTCATCGAGCCACCCACCCGATCGGACCACCGCCCCGGACCTGGAGCCGAATCGTCACCGCAAATCATTCTCCATTAATCTCATTTCCGACTATATTCACAGAATGTGCAGCACCTCATTTCGCGCATTCCGCGACCCTACCAATTCAATCTACCCAATGATCGGTATTCACTGAATTCGGAATGGCCAGGGTTGACTCGTCTCTATTTCGCGGTGCGGCGGAGTTGTTCGAGGAGCTGCCTGGTTTCAGGGCTCGGGGTTTGGCCTATTTCGGCGAGTGTGCGGGTGAGGAGTGAGTAGGTGCGAGCGAGTGCGGCGTATTCGCCGAGGCGGGCGTGCAGGCGGAGAATGTCTTGCCACACAGTTTCGTTGTAGGGGTCGCTTTCGGCGGTTGTCTCAAGCAGGCCCAGGGTGGCACGTGGGTCGTTTTCTGTGTTGCGGGTGGCCAGCCAGCTCAATGCGTTGAGGGCGTTGCGTCGTGCCGATTCGCGTAGCGCTTCCACCCAGGAATCGGTGAGGTCGCTGGCCAGTTCGCTAGTGGCCAGCTCCGCGATTCGGCGGGCAGCGGCGGCCTGCTCGGTGTCGCTGCTTGCGCGGCGGCGTTCGGCGACGGCGGCGTTGAAGTCCCAGTAATCGACCCGGAGGGACGTGTCGGACAGGCGGTAGTGCGTCCGGTCGTCGGTAAGCAGCCCGGTGATCTGTCCACCGGTGGCGGTGCTGAGGGAAGTGCGTAGCCGGCTCAGAGTGTTGGTGAGCGCGCTGGTGCCCCGCTCGGGTGGGCGTTCGCCCCACAGCATGTCGATCAACTGGGTCCGCGACAGCCCTTCCGGGTGCAGGGCGAGCACGGTCAGCAGCTCACGGATACGGGGCTGCAATTGCGCGGTGACCTCCACCGTCTCCGCAGTACCGCGCGCATGCCAGAGGATTCGTGTCGGCCCGAATATCCGCAATGTCAGGGCAGGCGCAGCCTCCAGTGGTGCCGGAACCGGTGGGGAGTCCGCGGGCTCGGTGTTGGGGCCGGGTTCGGCTGTGCCGGGGCGTTCGTCCTCGACAGGCTGGCCAGCATCCTCGCCCCCGCCATCAGCGGATGGTTCTGGGCCCGAAGGCGGTGTAGCAGGTTCCGTGACCGCAGGCTCGGGTGTGCGGGGGGTAGGTGTGGGCGCAGGCGGCTGTTCGAGGCGATAGATCGTTGGTGGGGCGCTCTGGTGGCGGGTTCGGCTGTTGCGGCGGGCGGTGCCCCTGGCGGGTGGTTCTGCGGGCCGGTCACGGTGGGTGGGGGTGCGGAGCTGGATGTTCAAGTCCGTGGCGATATCTCGGGCTGCAGGGAGCAGGTGCGGGCGACGGCGCGGCGGCCGGGTGCCGTGCAGCATCGCCTCGGCACTCGCCCGGCTGTCGGGCAGGGCGCCCAGTAGCGGGAGCCCGAGGGAAGTGGCGAACTCGCCGCGAGCCTCGGCACCAACGAGCACGACCCCCCGGCGGCGGCTGTTGTGGGTGAGTACGCGGATCCGGCGGGCGGCCGAATCAGGGTCCCAGTGATCGGCGCGCACAACGACCAGGCAGGCGTCGGCAGCGGCCAGCACCTGGTCGAGGTCCGAATCCGGCTCGTGGAAACCGCAGTCGGCGAACACGGTAACCCCGAAATTGCGCCAGCTCGGAGACGGACCGGCCAGCAGCTCAGCGGTGAATACGGCGCGGTCGGGGTCGCGGTGGGGTGGCGCGGCCAGCAGCGCCTCCCCGACGGGCAGGAACTGCACGTGCCGGGACAGGCTATCCGGGTCGATCGGCTCACCGGGGGTGACCGTGCGGGCCAGACTCGCCAACCCGAGATACGGGTCGACGCCGGCCATGTCGGCGAGCTGCCCGCCTGTGAGGTCGGCTTCCACGATCAGAGCGGGCTCCGGGCCCGGCCAGGTGTGGGCGAGAGCGAGAGTGGTTGTGGTGGTCCCGGCGCGTGGGCTCAGGCCCGCTACCGCGATCAGTAGCGGCGCCAGCGCGCCGGTCCTCATCCTTGCCTCTGGATGTTGCTGATCAGCAGGGCACCGCCTTGGCCGGGGCGAGTGTTGACAACTTGGAGGTAATCGACGCGTTGCCGGTCGGCGCGCAGCTCGACGACGTGCACGTTCGCGGTGGTCGACGAGATCGGGGTGATCGCCACACAATGCGTGGTGCCGCGCGGGATCGACATGATGCCCGCGGCAAGCCCTTCGAAGGCGATCCCGGATTCGGGCGCCAGCAGCCGCATCGCGGCTTCGGCATCGCGGCTCAGGTAGTAGGCGGCCTGGAATGAGGCGATCACGCCGGGCACGGTGGTGGGGTCACCGGCGCGGTCGGTGACCACCGTGCCCGACAACCCAGTGCACGCGTCCTCGGGCGCGGGCTCCGCACTCGGCGGTGCCGTCGTGGTGACCGCTTCCTCACCCGCGTCACCGGAATCGACCGACACCGCCACCACACCGATCAGGATCGCGACAACAGCGGCCAGCACCGCCCACGCCCTGGCCGGTAGCCGATGCCGCACCGTGGCCCACCATGACCGGTAGCCGCCCGTGTCGGCGGTATCGGGAGTCCGCGGCAGCGCGCCCAGCCAACGATCCTCTGATGGTTCAGGGTCCGGGTCGAGGTCTGTAGGCAGATCGAGGCCGGGCACGGCGTGCAGCGTGGAGGCGGGTCGTGACTCGTCAAGCCATACCCAGGAGTCTTCATCATCGGGTGACCTGTCGGGGTACCTCATTCATCTCGCCTCGTCGAGGGTTGATTGCGGGTTGGTGGGATGCTCCGGGCCTGCCCGCACCCCGTAGGTGGGGTTGGGGGTGCGGGCAGGGTTCCCCGGAGGGGTCAGGGGCGGCTCGTGCGTTCGTCCTCGGTGTGCACCTGAAGGGGCGAGGTCGCCGGCCGGCTGCTGATGTGGTCGGCGAGCCGGGCCAGCACATGGTGGATGGCCTGCTGCGCGGTCGAACGGTGGTCCGCGTCGTACTCGCGCCAGCTCACCGCGGTGCCGCGTTGCCGGTAGGCGATGAGCGTGCGCCGGCCGGCGTGCACGGGCACCAGGGTGTCGAGCTCGCCGTGATACAGGTGCAGCGGAGCCGCCGGCGTGACGTGGGCGAGGGTTTCCAGGGCGAGTACCCGCCGCCACCAGGGATCGTTCCAGGGATCAGGGCGCCGACACCAATGCGCCAGCGGATGGGAGAACTGTTGCAGCAGCTGGACACCGGTGAGGTTCTGGGCTTCGGCTGCGGCGATCCCGCCGGCCTCGGTGAGCACGTGACGCAGGGGAAGCTGGTCGTAGGCGCGGGCAAGCCCGATCAGCGCGGCCAGACCCAGTCCTGCGGTCGCGCCCTGGCCGATTGCCGGAGCTACGGCGGCGAGGTCGGAGGCGACAGCGCCGGCGGCGACCCCGCGAAGGTCCACCTCGGGGGCGTACCACGGCTGCAGTTCCCCGGCCGCGGCGGCGACGCGCCCGCCGTCGGCGTATCCCCAGACCACCACCGGCGCGACAGGCAGTTCCAGGTTCGCGCCCCGGTAGACGGCGCGGGCGAGATCGAGCACGAGTCTGGCGCCGGTACGTGCGGCGAGGAAGGTGTGGGGCCCGGGTCCGACGCCGAGCCCGTGACCATCGGCGATGGCCACCGCCCACCCCCGCTCCAGAGCCGCTTCGATCGGGGCGGTGTCGGGTTCGCTGCCTGTCGCCAGGAGTTGCGAGGGCGCGCACATCCCACCGAGGCCGTGGAAGGGTGGGCAGTACAGCAGGATCGCGGTCTCGCCGGGCTCGGGCATCGTCTCGGGGATCAGTACGATCGCCGAGGCCGCGATGAGCTGGGAGCGGGAATTGCTGGAGACGTAGACGATCTGCCACGCGTCGGCCGCCCCGTCGAGTTGCGGAGTGAATACCGGGCGGGTGCGCATGATATCGCCGGGCCGCAGCCCTTCACGCAGGTTCGGTGTCTGATAGAAGTCGATGATGTTCACGGCTGGCTCCCTGCGAGGTCGTGGGCGAGTGCGGTCATCCACGCCGCACCGGTGGCGAGCAGCCCGGCGGCGGCGTAGCCGGTATGGCGGGCGGGGATGTCGGTGTAGCGAAGCCACACCCTGGGGTCGAGAAGGTCGGCGTTGTCGGTGACCAGCTGCGCCCACGCCGCCGACAACTGCGCGGCGAGGCAAGGCAACTGGCTGATCGGATCTCCGGCGACCACCGTGGTGATCTGCGCCCACCGGCCCGCCGCGGCGGCCGTCTCGTCGGGGCCGGGAGGCGGGTTGCGGGGGTCGGCAGCGTCGGTGAGGCGCTGAGCCAGAGTCGCGGCGGGCACGTAGTCCACTGACCGAGGACCGATCTGGAAGTCGGCGTTGACCACGGTGGTCCAGGTGTCGCCGAGTACTCCGGACAGCAGCGACTGGATCGAGCCGAGCGCGGCGATCGGGTCGCGCAGGTCGGCCTGGGCCGCGATCTGGGCGGCTACCTGCAACAGTGCGGCGCGATCAGGTGCTGAGCAACTCAAATCACCTTCGACGCAGATGTCGGCGACCCGGCCGGTCAGCACACCGTAGTCGACGGCGGAGGTGGTAGCGATCCCTCCACCGGGGGCGGGCGGGGCGGTGAATACCACTTGCGATACGGCCGCACCGTTGGTGCCGGGGGCCGGGTCCGGTGCCAGTTGGCCGGGGCGGCCGGGGATCACCGGCGAACCGGGGCTCCGTTCGGGATCGGAGTACAGCGCGACTGCCGCGACCCGATCGGCAGCCACCGGCCCCTGTCCGGCTCCGACGGTCCGCGCGAACTGCGAGACCACCTGTGCGCCTTGGGAGTATCCGACGACGGCTAGGGCGGTGCCGGGGCACGCTGTGGCGATCTGCCCAGCGGTGTCGGTAAGGGCAGCCACACCGGCACCCACCGAGCGCGTGTAGGGGTCGGTGCCGCCTCCGGTGCCGACCGCTCCCCCGAACGCGGCCGGATAGGGAATATAGGTGCGCGCCACGAGCTCCGGTGCGGCGGCCACCACCGGGCCGAGCAGGTGGCCGAGCATCCCGGTGTCGGCGGTCTCGGAAGCGCCGGGCGAGGACTCGCCGGTGCCCTGCACCCCGAGAACCCACAACACCGGGCACCCCTGGCCAGCTAGGGGAGGTTCCGCCGCACTCGAAACCGGCAGACACAGGCCACTAGCAACCGCGGCCAGGACAGCTGCGGCGAGGAGGGGTCGCCGGGTCACGGCTGCCCCACTCCCACGCCCGCACCGAATCCCGCGCCCACGGTGCCGCCGACGAGTGCACCGGCCGCTGCGGCGGGCACCCCGGCCACTACAGCGCCTACGACCGCACCCGCCGCCGCACCCAACGCGGTACCTGCTACGCCGGAGGTCACCGTGCCGATCACCGGCACTGCCACGACCGTGCCGAGCGCGGCCCCGGCAATTCCACCGATGGTGCCGCCGATCAAACCACCCACGACCGCACCGGCCGCCGCGGCCGGGACACCCGCCACCGCGCCGCCGATCGCGCCCCCGACACCGGCACCGGCGACGGTGGCTCCCGCGACCCGATCCGATCGGCCGGCCGGGATACCGACCGAGTCCAGGAAGGTTGCGGCTTGGGCTTCGAGGTCGGCGCTGACCGTGTTGATCGTGTCGCCGACTTCCGGCGGCAGCCACTCCGGCTCTGCGAACTCGGCTTGGCCGATCCGGATCATGTCCGGCGGTGGCTCGATCGGGGCGACCGGTTCGACCGGCACCGGGGCATGCAACTGCATCACAGACATCGGCGGCGCGGGAGCGGGCGAGGGTTCCGGGCGAAGCGTTGCACCGTTGCGGATCTCGGGCGGCTGTTCCGGATACACCGCCGGCGCGGGCGGAGCGGGTGGAGGTGGAGGCGGAGCGGGAGCCTCGGTTCCGGGCTGGGCCGGCGCGGTGACTCCCGGCTGGTCGGCGATCGGGGCGAGCGTCACCGCACTCGCATGCTGGCTGGCCAGCAGCATCAGCACCGGTACCGCACCGGCAGCGATCAGGCGGCCACCCCACAGCATCCGCCCGCCATAGGTCAGGCATGCGCGGCGGCCCCCCAGCCTCGGCAGCGTGACGGCAACCGAGGAGGTATTCCCTTTTTCGGGCACGACAAATAACCCTTCCGATCGAAGGAGAAAGAAAATCAGCAATGATTCGGAATTGCGCGAGAGTGCGACCAATTCCCGCACCTCCCGGCTGCAGACCGCAGCCGGGAGTGCCGCTATCCCATTTACCTCAACTAGAGGGAAATGAGCCGGACTATCACAGGAACGGCAAAGCCAGCCCGAACGCCTGCGTAGCGAAGTTCAGGACACTCGAGGCCAGCGACACGCCAGCGTCGAGCAGCGTCAAGATCGAGTACAGATCCACGGTTTCCCTTTCGGAGGAGGTGCGATACCCCACCATCACAGCCCCGGAAAACACTGCTACGCCAGCCTTTCGACGGGTAATGATTCTGTTGCCAATGCTGTTACCCCTCCGGCGGCACATCATGGCCTGCACCTATAGGTAAAAGTGGTAACGCGAGTGTCAGTCGAAAATTTTGCGGACGCATGTCCCGCTCGACAGAAGACGCGGAGAATACGCCACTCGTGCGATGCCGAGGGCTTCAGCTATTTATTAGCCACTTCACAGCGAATGTTGTTGTCCGGGTCTTTACTTCTCTGGTAAGAAAGAGATCAACTCGGGGGAGTTAACCCTTCAAGTTAGCTCAGGGTGAAGGGACTACGGAAGACTGTAGTAGGAGGGGCTTGACGTGAACCGGAGGACGAATCCATCCCACGATCGGCGACGGCGCCCAGGTCGTGACGAATCAGAGTTGCCCGACCTCGGCCGTTGGGTGCGCCGGGTCCGCGAGCAGCGCCAACTCACCCGAGCGCGCGCCGCCGAACTCCTCCACATCAGCACCGAGCTGCTCAAGAAGATCGAGCACGGCGACGTCGCGTGCTCGCCGGTGGTGCTGGACCATCTGGTCACCGCCTACGGCCTCGATCATGCCCAGCAACGCCACACCCGCGACCTCGCCCAACCACCGATACCGCTGTCACCCGTGGCCGATTTACGCGCCCGCGCAGGTACTCCCGAGCACCGCACGAAGCTGGCCTATCTCGACCGCCGCAACCTGGCCGGCGCCTACGTCGATCCCCTGTGGAACGTCGTGCTCGCCAACGACCGTTTCCGTGCAGAGCTGCCCGACGTCGAGCACTACCGCGACAACTTCGCGTTATGGTTCTTCCACCCCGGCTCTACCGCTCCCACCGCCGAAGCCTTTGTCGTGCAGTGGGACTGCGCCGCCGCCCATTTGGTCGCCTCGCTGCGTGGCGCATTCGGACGCCACCGCACAGCCCCGGGCGCATTCACGCTCTACCAGGAGCTTCGTGGCGCGGCCCCTTTCACCCAGATCTGGGACACCAGCCTCTCGGTCGCCTTCGGCTTCCGGACCGAGCAACCCATCCTCGTGCGCGACCCCGCCGCAGGTGAGCCGTGCACCGTGCGAATCCACCTTGGCGCGCAAGGCTCCCCCGATCTGCACTTCTTCCTCGCCTACCGCGACCCGCACCACCGACCGGCGCTCTGACAGATCCGCCACCCGCCCGCACAAGCCAGCGGGACCAACCGAACAGGAGTAACTGGAATGGAAACCACACTCACCCGCATCAGTCGCTATCGCCCCGCACCGGCACCCCGTCCTTCATGCCCGGCCACCATCACCCACCTACCCTCGCAGAGACGAGCGCGGTGAGATGCCCAAGACTCCCGTGCTCACCGGCATGCCCGACTTCCACGACTCGGTGGAATACCTGCGCCGCCAGCATCACCTCTCCCGCGAGTCCGCCGCCCACGAAGCGGGCTTCAGCGGCTCCTACCTCCACCAGCTCATCCGGAAGCGCACTACTCCTAGCGCCCGCATCTTCGCCAAACTGGCCGACTCCTTCGACCTCGACACCTCGCAGCGACAGCACCTGTACGACCTGTGGCAACCGCCCGCCTACCTCCCACCCGCTGCCGAGCTACGCCGCCAGCTCACCGAATTCGGCGTCCAACACCACCTCGACCACCTCGACTCCCAAGAAGTCCTGGCCGCCTACTTCGACCCCCTCCAAACCGTCCTGCACGGCAACCACCTGTTCCACCGCGTGATGCCCGGCCTCGCCGACGCCGACGACAACATCCTGCAATGGATACTCTCGCCCGCCGGCCGCGACAGCATCGACAACTGGGAATACGAACTCCGCTACGTCGTCACACTCGTGCGGTCAGCCCTGGGGCGATACCGCGATCTGCCTCGAGCACGATCACTGTTCCGGACACTGCGCACACAGCCCGAGTTCCGCCGTGTCTGGGACTCCACCCCCATGCAGGTCACCTACCGCTGGTCCCGCCCAGCACCGACCGGAATACGAATACCCGGCACCAACAAACACCTCTCCCTCAGCTTCGAAGTCGACGAATACAACGCATGCCCCGACGGCGTCCTCATCACCCACGGCCTCTACAACACACCCGCGATCGCCTGCTGAAACACGGTCTGAGAGACACGACACCGGACGCCGCGGTGAAACCATGAGCACCCCACGAACAGGCACTACCCGACCCCGGGTGATCCGATTCCGCCACAACGGACACGACACCGAGAGACGAAAGCGCCGGCGAACTCGCAGCACCAGACCGGCGAGGCCGGGTTCATCTGTTGCGCCGACCGGCGAAGGATCTCGATGCACGACCAGCTGACGCACAATTGGCCACAGCTCGGCAATCGGGATATCGAAGAGGCGCTGACCGCCCGGATTCTGGAGAAGGTCGACTAACGCCCGCGCTCCAGCCCTCGGTCACGTTCCCGTCCCCTGGTGCGGCTATTCCTGGTTTGACCGGCCTTGGGGTGTTCGTGGTGGTGGCGTAGTGATTCGGCACCCGGTGTCGGCGGGCCCATGCGTAGTACGTCGGCCGCCTCTCGGCCGCTCATCGGTGTCCGTTCTCCTCGTGCAGCGGCTTCCCGGCGTTCGAGGGTGCGCTGGGCCAACCGGTCGGCGGCTTCGCGCTGCTGCTGCCGTTCCTCCCGTTCTTTGCGCTCTCGTCCCTGCTGTTCGATGGCTCGTTGGGCTGCCTCCTGGACGCGCTGCCTTTCTTGGACCTTGTCGCGGAGCTCCTTGGCTCTCTGGGCACGGCGTAGTTCCTGCTGGCTGATCAGTTCGAGCTGGTTGCGGTCGCGGGTGAGTTCTTGTCCTACCCGGCGGGCCTGTTTCGCCTGCTTTTTGTCGACCTCGACTACCTGGAAGCGTTCGGGGAAGTCGCGGAGTAGCTTGTCGAGTTCTCTGCGGACCGCGGGTTCGGCGGCGCCCTGTTTCATGATCCAGAGTCCGGTCGCGTGCGGATCTCGCTCGAGCACCCGCCGGTCCTGTGCTATCTGGCTCATCGTGAGGTCGCCGCCGACGATCTGGCCGGCCTTGTACTCGCGGAACTCAAGGCCGCCCTTCTCGTTTATTCTGGCGGCGTCGTGTTTTCGCGTCTGGCCATCCAGGGTTATGGCACGCTCGTGCTGCCAGCCGTTCTTGGTGGTCTCACCCCGGATCTCGGCCATGCCGTAATGGAACTCCCGGCCGATCTCCTGGGACTTACGCCCGCGCTTCGAGGCTTCCCGTTGTTCACGTCGGGCGACTTCCAGGTCGTGTCGCCGCAGATTGGGTCGGCGCAGGTGTTCATCGTTGGTGGACATCCCCCCACACGCCGATCACCGCAGGCCGTGCTTGCGTTCGAAGTCGAACTGGCTGTGCGGTAGTCCGTGGGCCTGTGCGTAGTCGACGGACCGCGAGTACCACGCCTGGCCGATGGTGTTGTCGAAGTCGCCCTCTTCTGCCGCGCTGAAAAGCAGGTGTTCGGGGTTGTCGGAGTCTTCCGTCCAGTCGTAGTAGATGGCTGGGCCAAACCCGAACAGCACCGTTTCGGAGGGTCGATTGACCCACCGGCCACCGAGGCGTTGAACGAAATACTCTCCGATATACGCGACAAACTGCGCCACGGTATCGGTGTTCTTCGACTCCATCAGGGAGTCCTCATCGGGGAAGAGATAGCCGAACGCATCGGAGAGCCAATCGTCAACCATCTCGTTGCTGTACACGTCAACCCCCACCGGCATAGGACCCACCGGTTTTCCGGCCGGCGTCGACCAATCGGCGGGGACCCGAGAAAGCGAGTCGGTGAACAGAGCGGCCGCCGCGTCGTCGACCTGACTCAGCCACACCACCCACTCCGGATCGTCCTGCGCGGCCCGGTCTACGTCGTCATTCATCGGTCAATTCCTTTCCCCTCGTAGCTGAGGGCAGCGTACCGAGGGTCTCCCATATCTGTTTTCGCTATCAGAGGAGTTCTCTGGACACACACGCAGTCTCGACCGCGACAGGCGCGTGACTGTCCTCAAGGCGGCCTGCCAGCGAGAACCGTAGTCCGGAGTAGCCCATTGACCCCCAAGCAGCCTGCTCGACCGGCACGCCAAGGGTCCATGCTGAACCGGTCATCGGTCCCTCCTGCGCCACGCGGGGACTTCACAGCGGTACTCCTTAAGAACAGCGGCGCGGCCGACATCGGCGGCGAGAAACTCGACCGGACTTTCACGCTGGTGCGGCGAGGGGTTCGGCGATTGGGCGCGGTACCTGAGAGGGCTGAGGCGGACTAGTATTCCGGACTCGCACCGGCGCTAGCGGTTGGGGTCGGTCCGGAAGGCGGGTGTGATGCAAGAGTTGGTGCATAGCCAGCGAGCTCACGATCATCGCCGCAACCGGGCTATACGTAGTCGTCGTCGTTGTGACCGTCCAGGTAAGCGACCGCGGCAGCGAACCGCACGCATTCCGCCCCGTGGCCGCCATGCAGGCGACGGACGAAGTCCGCCTCCTCGTAGCAAGCGAAGCAGGGCTCGGCTTCGCGGCACTCGGCATGCCAAGACCGCCATCGATCGCGATCGGCGGCCCCGATTCGGGTGTGCGAGGCGGGTGCGTTCACTGCGCTGTCAACCCGCGCTCGTCCCAACCGGCCCGGTCACTCCACGCCTGCAGGAAGTCCGGGGCGAACATCGGGGCGTCCGGGAGCTCGGGGATATCGAACGCTGCGGCCAGCAGGACCTGGTTCGCGGACACGATCACCCGGTGATGCCGCAGTGCGTCGTGGATCTCCTCGGCCAGGCCCGGCGACTGCTGGTGGTGGGCGTTGAACCAGCCGCTGTGCCGGTCAAGGTAGGTCAATGCCACCACCGCCGCGCATGCGTAGGCGATGGTGGAGGCGGCGGGGTCGGTTCCCGGGTCCGCGGCGATCAGGGCAGCGGTGACCATGAGCCTGACTCCGGTCGTGCGGGCGAGGTCGGCGCGAGTCGAATCGATACCCAGCGCTGTGCCTTCGGGCTCGTATGCTTCATCGCTCTGTTCAAGGCCGATGGCGGTGTAAAGGTCGGTGGCCAGGGTGTGTTCCCGGGCGATGATCATGTCGAGCCACCACGGCGAGCTGGTCGGGGTGCCGGGCAGTTTCAGTGTCGACAGCGCGTGATGGGTGCGACCGGCGGCTTTCTCCAGGACTTGGTTTTCGCCTTCGGCGGTTTTGGAACCGGTGGCGCCTGCGTTCCAGTCGGGGTAGTAGTTGCAGCGCAGCTGTCCTTGCGCACCCGCCCGCGCGCTACATGTGCGTAAGGCTTTCTCCGCGATCGTGGTCAACATCGGTTTGACCACCGTCATCCACAGCGGCAACCGGTCCTGCTGGGCGGGATCGGTCGCCAGGTCGCGGACCATCCGACCCAGCACGCCGCCTGCGTAGACGTGGGCGGCGGAGGTGACGAGGTCGCGTTGCAACACGTCACTGTGACCGTGGGGCCGCTGCCGGGAGTAGTTGATCAGTCCGGCGACTCCGGCGCGGGCGGCAGCGATATTGGCGGTGGCCAAATCGAGGCGGCCCCCGACCAACGGGCTGATCGAGCGGTGGCAGCGCCGCCGCACATCGGGTTCGGCACAGCGGAACTCGCCGTCATCGGTGATCGTGGCCCAATCTCCGCCGAGGAACCCCTCGCGAGGGACGAACAGCCGATCGGCGCGGACCCAACCGTGGTCCATGGCGGCACCGAGTTTGCTGGACATCCCGCCCACCTCGACACCGTCGGCAAGCCCTTCGTCGAGGGTGCGCAGGCGGGTCAGGAACAGGAACACGCCCTCGTCGCGACCCTCGAAGATCAGGCGGGCGCTGAACACGACGATCTTCGGCACCGTGTTGTCGGCGATATTCGGCGGGCCTTTCACCGACCCGATTGTCGGGTTGGACAGCCAGAAGCCGTCCGCGTCGCGATCCCACACCGCTTGCATTCGCTGGTCGGCGCCGTTGGTACCCCCGAGTTCTGTCAGGGCGAGGACACCGATGGCGTCGCCGGTGTCGAGGTCAGCCAGGCACTGCTGCTGGTAGGGGGCTCCGGTGCCGTGCGTGCCGATCGCGCCGATGGCCAGGTCGAAATGACCGGTCCAGACTGTCAGCAAGTGGGGTGCAGCGACCGCGGCCCAGTCGCCGAGGGCACCTCGCAGGTGGGTGTCGGCGGTGATCTCGTGTGCGGGGAGCCCGATCCCACCGAGGACGGCGCGTAGGAGGACGGGGGCGATGGCGGCTTCCTGCGCGTAGGTCAGATCATCTTGGGGGATGTCGCCGAGTCGGAGGATGATCTCGCGGGCTTTGCGGTGGGTGGCCAGATGCCGGCCGTAGATCGAGTCCCGCAGCGCGACCACGGCGGGGTCTCCGCCCTGGTATCCGATTGGGTTGATCTGGTCGAGTATTGTTGTCATGGTGGATAACTCGTTTCGGTAGCGCTCGACCGAGCGGGTTGAACTGGGCCGGTGGCGCGGGGTACGGACGGCTACAGGACAGGAAGGGGCGATGTCGGCTCGAACACGACGGGCAGGGCGGTGAGCGCACGGTGGAAGGGGCCGGGGCGCCAGGTGAGGTGCTCACGTGGGACGGCCAGCTGCATATCGGGTAGTGCGTCGAAGAGTTGGCCGATCGCCTCGCCGACGATGAGGTCCGAGGATTGGTAGGCCATTTTCGGGCAGCGGTGCCGGCCGGCTCCGCGGCCGAGGTGCCAGCCGTTGCCGCCGCCGTAGTCCCAGTCGCTGTCGGTGTCGCGGCGCAGCTTGGGGTCGTTGTTGGCCGCGGCCATGCTGATCACCACGGGCTGGTTCGCGGGCAGCCATACCCCGTCGATGAGCGTCCGGGCTCTGGGGTAGGTGATGCAGTAGTTTGCCATCGGCGGGTCGGTGGTCAGGTTTTCGACCATCGCATCGGTGACCAGCGGGGCGAAACCTTCTTGGTTGGGCCGGTAGCGGGGGTCGGTGAGCATCAACAGGATCGTGTTGGCGGCGTGGTTGCGCGGCACTTCGATGCCCGCGGTCAGTAGCGTCACCAGCTGATGCTGTTTCTCCTCGTGAGACAGGTCGGTAGCGGTGTGCACGAGGTGGGCCGTGACATCGGTATCGGCCGGGAGAGGGCGTTTGGAATCCATGAGCGCACCCAGGGCACTGCCCAGCATCGCCTCGACATCGACGGTGGCGTCGGTGTCGAACATCGCTGCGGTGGCGGTCAGGACCTTGTCGACGAGTTGCGGCGGGCAGCCCATGATGTCGGTGGTGAGGACGGAGATGAAGAAGGGGGCGAGGTACTGGCTGATCAGGTCCGCGCTGCCGTCCCCGCAGAAGCTGTTGATCAGTGGGATCGCCGTGCGTGCGGCGGCCGCGCGCACGTAATGCAGGTCGATCACCGCCAACCCGGCATTGAGTGCTTTGCGATATCGGCCGTGCACGTCCCTAGTGGTGCGGAGCGGGTTGGGCCGATATTCCATCATCGGCCGCAGCGGATGCCGGGCGGGCAGCGTTTTCTGCCAGGTCCGCGGGTCGGCCGGGAACCGGTCATCGTCGTTGAGGATCTGTTTCGCGGTGTCGTAGCCGATCACCAGGGTCGCCGGAACATCCTCGGCCAGCAGCACCGGGACCAGCGATCGGCCACCGGCACGCATCTGCTGGTAGACCGCATGCGGGTCCTGGGCGAACGCGGCGTCGTACATGCGATAGCGCGGCCCCAGGTCTTCGATCGACGGGTACGACTGCGGAGTGGAGACTTGCGGGGCACTGCTATGCAGCGAGTGAGATTGCACGAGACGGTCCTTACGAGAGGTTCAGCGGCGGTGCGGGGGTGAACGTCACGGGCAGTGCGGTCAACGCGCGCAGGAACGGAGTCGGAAACCAACTCAGCTGCTCGGCGGGTATCGCCAACTGCATCACCGGCAGCGCATCGAGGAGTTGTTCGAGCCCGATAGAGGCGATGAGCAGCGCGAGAGCGCTCGATGGGCATTGATGTGTACCAGCGCCCCACCCCAGATGCGCACGGTTACCGTGACGTTCGCCGGTATGGATGGCCGGATCCGCATTCGCCGCCCGAATACCGATAACCACCGGTTGATGCGCGGGCAGCCACACCCCATCCAGCCGCGGCGCGGTCGGATAACGCACGCACCCATTCGCCACCGGAGGGTCGAGGAACAACGTCTCCTCGACCGCTTCGCGCGCCCCGAGCGCCCCGCCCAGGACATCACCGGTAAACCGGTCGTCGGTGAGCAACAACCGCAGCGTATTCACCAGCAGTGAGATGGTCGGCTCAGCCCCGGAGAGGTAGAACTCCGCCAGCTGCCGCACGACCTCGTGGTCGGTCAGGTCGGCTGGATGTTGTGTCAGCCGCGTCGCTACATCGTCGGTCGGTGCGGTTCTCTTCTGGCTCACCACCTCGTGCAGTACCGCGGCGGCGAGGATGTATCCCTGCTCTGCGGCCTGGGCCTCGGTCGCGGTCATGTGTTCGGTCAGTGCCTGATACAGGTGCGCACTCGCGTCCTCGGGTACCCCGAGGATCTGGCCCAGAACCGCGTACACCAGCGGCACACCGTATTCGGAGCGCAGATCAGCCTGCCCGCCTTCACAAAACGCGTTGATCAGCTCGACCGCGGCGAGTTCCACCTGGGCCCGGACGTTGTGCAGGTTCACCCCGCCCAGAACATCGACCACCACGCCCCGGTACCGGGCGTGATCGGCGCCGGACGTGCGTGCCGCGGTCGGCCGCCACTCCAGAACAGGACGCACCGGGCACTCAACCGACACCTGTTTCTGCCAGGCCCGCGGGTCGGCGGAATAGAACTCATCACGCAGGATGGCCAGCGCCTTGCCGTATCCCGTCACCAGCGTCGCCGGCACCTCGTCGGCCAGCGTGACCGGGCCCAACGGCCCGAACTGCTCGCGCATCTGCTGGTAAGAGCGATCCGGATCGGCAGCGAACGCCGCACCCTGTAGCGGTACCGCCCGGCCGTCCGGCGCCATCGGTGAGCCCTGCGCGATCCCCGATCCCCCAGATAGGCTCTGTGGTGGACGGGCAAGAGACCTGTTCACAAGCACTCCAAGCGATACATGAAACCGAAATGCACGTGTCCCCCTGCGGTACACGTGGCATCGCCGGCGTCGAGAGGGTGGACTTCTGGGGTGTTCGACGTACCGGCTGAGGCAGATTCAGGCTGGCAGAGCACAAGATTCGCGAACATGAGCCGCTGCCCTAGACTTGCCCTACTCTCGTGTTCGACCGAGTGTCGACGCACAGTCTCAGTGGCGACCGATAAGGGGATGAACGGGGCCGATGGCGTCAGTGGTGGCCCGCTGGACGGGATACGAGGCCCGCGCCTTGCGTGAGGCCACAAGGATGAGCGTTCGCGAGTTCGCCGCTCATCTGGGGGTGAACGATGCAGCGGTCTCCAACTGGGAGCGGCGTGGGATCGAAGCCAAGCTACGCTATGAGACTCAGCAGATTCTCGATACCGAACTCGCCCGATCTGAGCCGGATGTAGTAGCCAGGTTCGAGTTCATCCTCCAGCCGGAGGGGGAAAACAATCCCCCTGGAACAGGAACGATTCCGAATCAGCCAGAGACCGGCGAGCCCGACCTTGGACTCCGGTCCAGGCGGCGAACGGTGGCTCTCCTCGATACAGCGACCACGGTCCTCATGAAGGGACCGTATCGAGTCGATGACGCCGCAGTCGCGTCGTTTTGCCAATTCCTCACCTCCACGGCGAGGGTTTACGTCATTGCGGGCGGTGTGGGTAGCGGAAAGACCTGCCTTTCTCATCACTTGGTTCGCGAATGCCGGGAAACGGTGGACTTCCAACTTCACCTTTGCCAGACGTGGGTTCTGCCGACGACGGACCTGGCTACCGAAGTCCTGCGGTACGCCTCGTTGTCGAGTGGCGATGATGCGCTACTCACTCTGGAGCGCGTCGTAGGCGGACTCGCGTCTCCCTGCGTTGTCGTTATCGATGGCATCTCTTCAGCGGAGCACCTTTCCTTCGCCGGTCGGCAAGTCGATGGCATCTTGCGCCAAACAGATTCGCATCACCTCCGGTTTGTCCTCGTCGTCCGGACGCCGCCCGAGCTCGACCTCTCCCCTTTTCCGATCCTGGCGGCCTCTACATTCGGACACGTCAGCGCATCACCGGCGGCTTCGTACACCCTGGCACCGTGGACGATGACCGAGACACGCGAGTGGTGGGACCGCACGCGCCGCGAGCGCGGAATACCGTTCTCGCACCTTCCGGGGCCGCTGCAATCCCTGGCATCTATCCCTCTGTATTCGCAGATGCTTCACAGCGCAGGAGAGCCTCTCCACGAGGGACTCCCTGATGGTCCGGCGAATGGGTTCCGCCTTGTCGACCACTGCGTGCGGACTGTTCTCAGCCGCAACGCCCAACCCATCGAGCCGTCCATCGAGAGCCTCATACAGGTAGCCCGTGCACTGGATCCGAACGCGATTCCGCCGTCTCTGACCACCGCTTCACAGAAAACCGATTACCGCGGCGAGCCTCCGCAGCCGACTCCGATTTTCGTGGAGCAGGACCCCGACGGAGGCACGCGTTTCGCCCACGACATCTTCCGTGTCTACTTCCTTGCTAACTGGATTTCGGACCGGTTGGCCGAGACCGGGAGATCTGCCGCAACCGTCCTAGCATTCAACGAACTGGCTGTTCGCGCGTCACAGTCCGCCGCAGCCCGCAATCTCTTCGATTTTGTGGTGTGTGCACTCGACTCCCGTGCCCACCACCTCATCGAACTGATCGCCCTGGCGCCATCGATCACGATGGACGTAGCGCTCCCGATGCTGCTCGAGACCA
Organism: Nocardia carnea; assembly: GCF_029868325.1. Classification (GTDB taxonomy): domain Bacteria; phylum Actinomycetota; class Actinomycetes; order Mycobacteriales; family Mycobacteriaceae; genus Nocardia; species Nocardia carnea_C. Next base: position 65,997 of record NZ_JARWNW010000104.1, on the reverse strand, counting down.
TGGCGACCAACGGCGTACTGGCAGAAGACGCTATTCGTTCTTCCGCCCACCGCTGCACCCAGTCGCAGGCACTGACCAAAGCGGTGCTGGCCACACCGAACCTCCCGGAAATCCTCGGCGATCAGCACGCGCCTTGGGTGGTCGAACAACTACGCACCCACGGCTCACAGCTCTGGTCCTCCATCGCCGAACATGTCGAGGACGTCCTGAACGTAGAGATCAGCACTCGAATCGTCAGCTGCATCGACCTCGACAGCCCTGCGGAAGCGGCCTTCCTCGCCCGCTACTTCGACCTGTTCACCAATGCCGGCCACGACCCATTCGGTCTCCTGCATCAACTCGTACATGATCTCGACTGGCGTGTACGCGCGGCCCTCGCCGAATCATTACCGGGACGTGGCACGCTCAGCCCTACACAGGTGAACTCCCTGATCGAGCAACTCGCAGCCGATTACGACTACAAAGTGCGAGCGGGCCTCGCCAGGGCGGTCAGCGCCCTCGACACCGCCGCTTCCCGTCCTGTCCTTCGGTTGATGCTCACCGACAACAACTGGCATGTACGCGAGCAAGCACTCCAGTCGGTCGTCACCGGACGACAGAACCCGGTGCCTGATCCAGCGCTCACGGGCGAAGTCATTGCCATCATCTCCGGTGATAAGAGCTGGCTCAGACCCCCGGTACACGTCGCGAAGCTCATCACCCGAATACAGTTGCTCAGCGGCACAACCACTCCGGATCCACAATTCCGGGAGGATACCGGCCTGATCGGCCTTCTCAAGGAAGTGCGTTCCGGCTGGATCACATTGCCGACCGAACGCGAGCAAGTCTTGGTCCGCTGCGGTCAGGAGTCCTCTCACTGGCTGCTTGCACGCGAAGCCGAAGCGGTCCGACGGCGACATGAGTCCGGAACGCCCAGCATCCAGGAGTGGTACCGGCGGCGCCGCGGCAGGCGTTCGCTCCAGGTAGCCCTCGATGTTCATTCGCTCGACCGGGCAACAGCGATAGCCCGCGTGGCCGTCGAGGCCGGCGTGGACTTCATCGAGATCGGTGATCCCCTGATCAAACGGGAGGGCGTCGCAGCGATCGAAGCGATCAAGCAGTGCGCGCCGGACACCGCCGTCGTCGCGGAGATGATGTCCGCAGACTGGGGCCGCGACCAGGTCGAACTCGCCGCTGAAGCGGGCGCTGATGTCGTCCTCTTGATCGGTCCTGCATCGATGGCCAGCGTTTCCACCGCGGTCGCAGCGGCCCGGCGCCTGGGTGTCGCACTCACCCTCGATGCCACAACCGAGCACGCTACGCCGGCCTGGCTGCGCGATATGGAGCGCGCCGGTATCGATGGCTTCGTGGTCACCACCAATATCGACCTCGGCGTCGGCAGCAGCCACCCCCTGGCCACCGCTGCCGCGGTCCGCCGATACAGTCAGCTGCCGGTCGCGGTCTCCGGCGGCTTCAGTCCCGGTGACGACGCGCTGAGTAATGACGAATGGGACATTGCCATCATCGGTCGCAGCATTGCCGACGCTGTCGCACCGAGCGACACCGCCGGCCAGCTGGCCACCCTAGCCCGTAAGATCCGCGCCAAGGAGCATTTGTGATCATCACGCCGCTGCAGCCAGAACACATCGGCGAAGTCCGTCAGCTCATGCAGCTCGGTGAGCCCTATATCAGCGCGCGCACCCTGTCGGACTACTGGCTGTATGCGACGCTGTTTTCCACCACCTGCCCCGTCGCAGTCGACGAACGGAACATACTCGCAGGCGCAGTGATCGCCTTCCGAAGTCAGGATGACCCTGCCGACGTGTACGTCCAGGACGTGATGGTTCATCCGCATTACCGCCGCCGAAACATCGCACGAACGCTTCTCGGCGCAGTGCGATCCCGAGCTGCGGGATGGGGTTGCACGCGACTGTACTTGACGTCTGAACCCGAAAACCGCGCAGCACACTCCAGCTGGATCGCACTGGGGTTCGAGAACGTCGAGGGCGACAAGGAGGTCGGCGGGGTCTCCGTGACTGCCGACTTCAAAGGCCCGGGCCGAGACCGAGCTGTCTACGCCCTTTTCCTGGAGTAGGTCTTCCGTATCTGATTCGCCTCGTTGGTTCCTGGGCACCGGCTGCTCATCCTTGCTCAGGAATCGCACGCCAGGGCCCGGCGCCCGACTGCAATCCATGAAGCGGGCCAGCGCCGGGTCAGGCGACACTGCCGCGTAACACCTCCACGCAGAACTACAGCAGAACTAGGACAGGACCGCGGTATCTACTTTCGGCCTCACCAACGACGCTGGTCACGAGTACGCGACTCCTCGTCGCCGACGGCCGAGCATCGTAACCTGTCGTTTCCGGCACCGGCCTCACCCGAGGCGAGGAGGCCCATTCGAGTGAGAGGTGAGCCCGTCATGCTCACACCGGAAACAGATGCCCAGTTCGCCGAAACCTGCCGAGAGGAAGGAATCAACCCGGCCGAAGCCGCCCGCTCGATAGCCGACGGGACGATGGTCTTTCTCCGGTCCGAAGCCAGCAGGCATATGGAGAACTTCAAACCCCTCCTTGTCGGCACCGGCACCAGGCCCAAGATCAGCGGCCTGATCGGGCTGGGGCCGCGTGACACCGATCGACAGGCCATCGTCGACACGATGAGCGTCATCCTCGCCGCACGTCCCGATGCCGTCATGGACCTCACGACCAATCCCGAAGGTGTCGCGCTACGGGCCGACCTCAAGGAGATCATGGGCGTTCCACTGGGGGCTTGCCTGACTTATGACTTGTTCACCGATCCCCGCCGGCGCATGAGTCGTGCGGAATTCCTCGAGCGATTCGAGATGGGATTGGCGACCGGGGTCGACTACGTGCTTGTCCATATGGGTATCACCCCGGCGATATCCGAGGCGATGAAGAAATCGACCCGCATCGTGCCCACCACTTCGCGCGGCGGCGGACTGATCGACCGCTACATGCGGATCAATCACTGCGACAACCCCTTGATCGAGCACCTCGACGGCATCATCGAGATCTGCCGGCGCCGCGAGGTCGTACTCGACCTCGGCGATATCTTCCGGCCTGCCTGCACTGCGGACGCCGCCAACGATGAACTGAAGTGGATGGAGCTGCGGCTGCTGGCCCAGCTTCGTGCCGAAATACTGCGCGGCGGCGTGCAGGTGCTGTGTGAAAGCGGCGGGCACATCCCACTCCATCTAATCCCCGATCTCATCCCCGCCTACAAGGAAGCCCTGGGCGGCGCGCCGCTGTGGCTGGCCGGACCCATGGTGATCGACAATGCCGTCACACTCGACCAGGTCGTCAATACGCTCGGTATCCTCGCCGCCGGCCAGTGCGGCGGCGATATGTTCGCCTCCATCACCCACAACGAGCATTACGCCATGCCGACCGCACCCGATACCGCCGAAGCCATCCGCTTCGCACGAGTCGCGATCACTGCATTGGAGTTGGCTCGCGGAAAGGAATCCGAGACCACCCGGCAGCGCGCGATGGGGCAGTCCCGGCGCCGCAACTCCTGGGCCGAGCAGGCCCAGCTGGCGCTATACCCGGACCTGGCAGATCAGGCGTTCATCCGGGAAGGACTCAAAGACGGCGCACCGTGCACGATCTGCGGCAAGTACTGCCCGCTGGTCATCGTCCACAAAGACAACGAGAAGCCGGTCACAACCTCGGCAGCACGGCCCCTGCCCGTCATCAAGCGGGAGGACTGATCATGCTGGCCACTGATATACGGCACAGCATTGTGCGGCGCCTCCCCGATTCCGCCGAACTCGACGATGTCGCGACCGACGTCGCGGACCGCCTCCTGTCGATCGGCCGCCGGGTACCACCGGAAGACTGGCTGATTGTCGGTGGTTCCCTCGCCCGCGGCGAGCCGACATTCGTGCGGCACGAGCAGCAGTACGTGCTGATCTCCGATATCGATTTCCTGTATGTCCACTCCGGGCAGCGGCCATCGATGCCGGTGGCGGAGCTGGTCGAGTTGGCCGAACAATACTTTTCGACTGTCGATCTCATGGTTCTGCCGTTGTCCGGTTACCGCCGTATCCAAACCTCGCTCGGCTACGACTTCAAGAATCTCGGTGTAGCACTTGCCGACACCGGTCTTCCAGGCCATACCCCTGTCGAGCTGGATGCCCGCGACGCCTACGAGATCCTGCTCTACTACACGCAAGCATATTTCTGGTGCGGGCTGCACGACTGGTGGCTCAACGGCGAAGACACTGCGCAACACCACCTCGTGACCAACCGGCTGTGCATGAAGATCCTTCGCGCCACCGCGATGCTGGACGGCGCCTACGCGCACCACGACTTCGACCGCATGCCACGGCCTATCGCGGACCGGATGAGTGCAGAACTACGCTGGCGCCGTGCCCCATCGAAGCCTCCGATGGCCCCGGGGCGATTCTGGACCTATCTCGCCGAAGCATTAGCGCGTTTCGATACCGAATTCGGGCAACGGCGAGCTGATGCGGTCAACTACAGCCGGTACGCCACGACAAGCAGCGGTCGGATCGTCGCCCGCCACCACCAGGCGGCCCATCAGTTGGCGCGGGCAATGGCTGACGCATGGCTCGTCACAGGCGACCCGCGGGCATTGGCTACGGTGAAGCACCGTGCGTGGGCGGAATACACCGGCTGGGACGGCACCCACATACAGCCCAGCCCGGAAGACTACTTCCGCCGCCACAAACAGGACATTCACGACCATCTATTGGCGATGAAAGTGCAGATTGTATGAAACTGCTGGTCACCGGAGGTGCAGGCTACGTCGGCGCCACCGTCGCTCGCATGGCACGCGACGCCGGGCACCAGGTCGTCATCGTCGACGACCTCTCCCGCAACGACGACCGCCAGATCCCCTCCGGCGTGGTCTTCGCGCGGCTACGCGTCCACGACATCGCCGATGTCCTCACCCGTCAAGCTGGTTTCGACGCAGTCCTGCACTTCGCCGGCCTCATCGCCGCCGGCGAATCCATGACACATCCGGAATGGCATTGGGACAACAACACCCGTGCCTCGCTAGCTCTTCTCGACGCCATGCGCGCCGCCGAGGTCGGCAAACTGGTGTTCTCCTCCACCGCCGCCGTTTACGGCGAACCGACCGAACTGCCGCTCACCGAGACCTCACCCACCAGCCCGGTCAACACCTACGGCGACACCAAACTCGCCGTCGACCGCGCCATCGCGTCCTACACCCGCACGGGCACCCTCGGCGCGACCTCGCTGCGCTACTTCAACGTCGCCGGCGCCCACGCCTGCGACGACGGCACCATGATCGGCGAGCGACACGACCCCGAAACCCACCTCATCCCCCTCGCCCTGGACGCCGCACTAGGCCACCGCGACAAACTCTCCTTGTTCGGCGACGACTACCCCACCGCCGACGGCACCTGCGTCCGCGACTACATCCACATCACCGACCTCGCCCGCGCCCATCTGCTCGCACTCGACACAATCGAGCCAGGCGAACACAAAATCTACAACCTCGGCAACGGCATCGGCTTCTCCAACCTCCAAGTCATACAGGCCGTACGAGAAGTCGCCGGAGCACAGTTCGACGTCGAGATCGCCCCACGGCGCGCCGGAGATCCCGCCACCCTCTACGCATCCTCGGACCTAGCGCACAGCGAACTCGGATGGAAACCAGAGAAACCCGACATCGCCGACATCGTCGCCGACGCCTGGACATTCCACCGCACCCACCGGAAACCGAACTAACAGGACACTGATGACCACCCCCTCGCTGGACACCGAGTACGCCGACCTCACTCCCCTGCAGGTCCGCATCGCCACGCACCAGCGCCACTCCGAACATCCCGACGACCCCGTCGCCGCAGTCCTGGCCGCTCTCGGTCTCACCGGCAGCGAGGCCCTCGCCGATATCGGGTGCGGCGACGCACGTTTCCTCGCGTACCTCCGCGAAATGGGCCACACCGGCCGTCTCGTCGGCGTGGACACCTCACGAACCATGGTCGCCGCCGCGGCCACGATCACCGGCGTCACCGCCATTCACGGCGAGGCCAGCAGACTCCCGCTTCAGGACGACGAGTTCGACGTGTGTACCGCCCGGCACATGCTCTACCACGTCACGGACCCACTCATCGCGCTCTCAGAGTTCCGGCGCATCACCCGACCCGGCGGGAAGGTCTCTGTCACCGTCAACCACGCCCGAACCTGCCATCGCACACACCAACTCGTCGCCGCGCACGCCCGCAACTACGGACTCACCCCGCCAGACGGAATGGTCAACCACACCGTAACCAGCGACACCTTGCCCGACATGATGCAGGACGTATTCGGCAATACTGCGATCGAAACCCACGACAACACGCTGATTTTCGACCGGCCCACGCCGCTGATCGCCTTTGCCGAGGCACTGTTCACCTTCTGCGGCATCGCACCCGATTCCCCGCACCGCGTTCAGATCCTCGCCGACCTCACCACCGATATCGAACACTGGTTCATTGCCCACCCGAACCAATTCTGGCGCGACTCGAAGGGCTATACCGTCGCAACGTCAATCATCAATGGCTAACCACAGCGCAGGTGGTAGTCCGGCCACTACGCGGCTGTCAGCTCGAATTCTCGGGCTTCGATACCCGCGACGAAGGCGGTCCATTCGTCTGGTGTGAAGACCAATGCGACGGTGGTGGCGCGGCATCTAACGGTCACCCAGCCGTCGTCGTGGTGGTGGATTACGGGCAGGTACGGCGCATAGTCTGCAGCTGGCTTCGTTGAGTGGCGGCAAAAAATTGGCCAATGACCGGCTGGTATCGAGATCACTGGCTGCGCAGCAGGGTCGTTCTCCGAGTTCCGAAGATATTTGCTGTCACGCATGAGCACCTGGTCGCCGATGAAGTTGACCTCGACGCACGAGGCGCCCCCGTTATTGCTAAACGAACTTTTCCGCCAGCCTCGGCGGATGTGCGTGGTCATTGTTACTCCATGTTCTTGAACTGCGCGATCCGGTGCTCGATGGCTGCCGCGGTGTCCTCGGGTGTGTACGCCTTCTGACGCAGCCGGTCGGCGGCCAGTGTGTACAAGTCTACTTGCGGGTGATCCTGGAGGTAGAGGGCGCCGGTGTGGTACTCGACGTAGGCGATGCCGCGGGCTTCGGCGAAGTTGAGGACGATGAACGAGCCGGGAAGCCCGTCGTGCACCGCCACCCGAGTCGGGATCACCTGGAACCGGACGTTGTCCTGGTCCATCAATGTGAGCAGGTGTTCCAGTTGCTCGCGCATGACGCGCGGGCCGCCGACGGGGCGGTCCAGCGCCGCCTCTTCGACGACGGCGCTGAGCTGGAGCGGGTTGTCGGTTCCGGACAGGCGTTGCCGGGCCATCCGCGCGCGGACCGACTGCGCCAAGTCCATGGTCGGTATGTGGAGGCTGTCGCCGAGGAGGGCGGTGGCGTAGTCCGGCGTTTGGATTTGTCCTGGGAGGACCTTGTCGGCGTACTCGAATTGCTGGGTCGCCAGACCTTCCAAACCGACGAAGGTCTTGAACCAGTCCGGTAGCACCTCACCGAAGGGTGCCCACCAGGTGCCGTGGTCGGCGCGTCCGGCCAGCGTGACGGTTCGGTCCACGTCTTCGACCTTGACGCCGTAGTAGCGCAGGAGTGCAGCGACCTCGTCGGGTGCTTGCTGGGTCTTGCCGCTCTCCATATAGCTGAGCTTCGCCGGCGTGCAGCCGATGTGTTTGGCGGCCTCGGCCTGCTTGACCCGTGCCTGTTCGCGGGCCGAGCGCAGGTCGTGGCCGACCAGGAAACGCAACGCCGACGGGTCGAAACGTTCGTCGCGCATGTCGTCCTTTCCCAGCTGCCGGTATCTGCGGACAAGTTACCGCATGAACTTCACCGCAAGCGTAGCGTTATTGTTCGATTTAAGTTTAAATCGATTCGTCACGTCAAGAATCAGCGGCCCTTATGGAGCCACTCGATCGAGGCAGGAGGCGGTCATGACCGTGCGTGTCATCGACAACTCGTTAATGCTGAGCGACCACACGAAACACCACGCCAGGTCAACCGGGAACGACGGATGGGTGGTGAGTTATCTGCCCGGCCGGACGCTGTCACGCGCCCAAGCGGAAGCGTCCCTGCTCGTCCTCGAAGACATCGCGGCGCTGCGGGCACACGCCGGGCTGCTGGGGCTGACCGTGCTGGAGGTCATGGGCATGGCAGCGAAGGAGTGCCCGTGGTCAGTGCCCCGGAAGGAAGGGTTCGCCGCGCGTGCGCTGGCCTGGGCGGGGGTGTCGCGGTGATCGCGCGGCGGACATGTTCGGTGGCGAGCCCGATCGTGGCGTTCAGCGCAGGCGCGGCCCGCGGGCGTCGCATGGTCGCCTCGATGCAGCCGGTACCGGGATCTCCCCTGTTTGTGGTCACCGGCGGGCGTCACCGGAAGGCGGAGTGATGTTCGAGAACTGTCACACCCCCTTCGAGGTGGCGCACGTCTATCGCGGCATGGGATTTCCGGTTTCGTGCAGGTTCGGTCGGGTCGCGGTGACCGCGTCCAGATCGCTGGGTGCGGTGGTGATGCCACCGGATGTGGGCACCGTGGTCCGGCAAGAACTCGAGCGCGACCACGCCATCGCTGCGCCGGTGCTGACCTATCATCGGCCGCGTCGCGACTGGGTGTTCGTTGTCGGTCCGGGATCGGGCAGCGCGCTCGGTGCCGCCGTCCGTACGGCGCTGCAGCGTGCGGGGGTGCGAGTGCTGACGGAGGGGCAGCAGGTGTGGCTGCCGATGTCCGATCAGCCCCTCACCTGGTACTGGATCTGGCCCCCGACCACTGCCCAAGCTCTACCATCCCGGTCCACGGTGCTCGCCACGGCCCGCCGCCAACTCCTGACCGGACGGCGGTAACCGAGATGCGCGCCAGCACTCGCATTCCACGGCCTGCCCGTCTCACCGATCCGTCGGAATCGTTGTTCCCCACCGGAGAAGCACTGCTGTCGGCCATCCGGGGCCACCACGTAGGCCCTCACCCACTCACGTCGATCGCCGACCGGTTCGGGCAACTGCACCAGCAGTATCTCCACGGCCCCGCCTGCCCGGCATGCCCACACCGCGCCGAGCTATCGCGGCAGGCAGATCTCTGGGTGGCCGAGCATGTACCGCCCCCGCACCCGGAGGCGATCTTGCACTCGGAATCATTGGGGATCGTGATCGATCGGCTCGCCGTTCAGCAGGTTCAGGCGTTTCACCTGCTGATGAACGCCGAACCGTCCGACCCGATCGTGCACGCCGCGTGGTATCGCCTCGCGGAATTGGTCGACGACTACACCGATCTGACGACCGCGGTCGCGCGCCGGTCCCGACGCCTCCCCTGCACAGCCCGTCCGTAATCACCTGGGCGGCTTCACGCGCCCACACCGGAAGGAGTTCCGACAATTTCTATTCCCGGCCTATCCGCGTCCGGCCACCAGCCTTCACCACCTGTCGGTACCGCCGCCGATGGGTTGGTGTTCCTCGATACCGATATCGGGTGGCAGCCAGGAGGTCTCGTGGCCTTGGTTGTCGCGGCGCGGGTGGTGCCGAATCTGGTGGTGGTCACTGCCGATGAAACCCGTGGCGGCCGCGCGCAGCTGGCCCGCCACGCGCTGAACCTGCTCGACCGCACCGACGTTGCGGTCATCCCGGGCTTCGATCTGGGCGGCGAAGATCGTTTCCTCCTCGACACCGGCCACGTGTTTCCCGAACACGGCGAGGACTTCCTCGAACGCATCCGCGATCTCGATCGCATGATCGCCGCCGTGGTCGAACTCTGCGAAACCACCACCGGCCCGATCCAATGGGTGGGGCTGGGTCCGATGTCCAACCTCACCGCTGTCATCTCCCGCCTACCCGAGATCGCCGACCGAGTGAGGGTCACCCAACTGGGCGGGGTACACGACCGCCACCACGGCAAGACGGCTGTCTCGGAGAACTTCCGTATCGACCCCACATCTGCCGGGCTGGCCCTGCGCGCACTACACACACCGCGCCTAATACTGGGTGACCACACCGACCATGACGCCCTCCAGATCACTCCCGACTCCCCGCTCCTCCAGATGTTCGAACAACCCACCGCGCCGAGATGGGCGGATCTGCTGGCGCTGCACCTACGGGCATGGTTCGTCCGCGAACGCACGGCCCGGCTGCGGGATCCACTGCCACTCAGCGCCGCTCTCGGGCTTCTCTTCGTTACCTTCCGCACCGAGAGAATCGAGATACACCCTGATGGGCGTCTGTCAAGCACACCCCACGGGCGGCAGATACAGGTATCGGACACCGTCGACTACGCCGCCGCCCGGACCTGGATGCACAACGCGATACACACATAAGCCCTCCCGGTCTCCTCGCAGCGGAACACGAGCGACTCAACCGGTGGTAGGCCGCTGATCGAAATCTCGGCGCGCATGCTTGGGGTGAGCACGCGGGCCAGCGTTGACGCGATGAGCGGCGGAAACCGGTGCTAGCCTTGGCCTCAGGCCGGCCGAACCCCCCTTGGCCGGTCGACTCCGCAGCTACGGCTGCGATAAGCAGCGGCACCGCCGATCCGCATTCCCCCCTTATGCGCGACGGTGCCGCTGCTCCCTGCTGTCGCCCACCGCTCGACGGAGATGGGGACGGCAGGCGGCCAGCGAGGCGATGCGACATCAACCCCGCAGTAGTCACCGACGATGGCCACACGCTGGACACCTCATCGACGCTCAGCCCAGGGCGAAATCCGCTTCGATTACCGGTCATCCAGCAAAAATTCCCAGGTCATCCGCGTTCCATGTTCGACGTGCCCCGCCGAGGGCAACAACCTGCGACAGCAAGTGCCCCTTCCCCACCGCTCACCCGCCGTGAACAAGCAGCGAAACGGGGCAGGCAAGTCAAACACGCCAGCCGCACCGCCGAAGCCGCTGTCGGTAACTATCGAAAATTCGCGATCTCGCCAGATCCGCGGCGAGCGCTGGTCCCGCAGCACCGGCTGCTCTTTCACATAGCGCGCTGCTGCTTGGTCGAAATCTCGTGGCGGCTACCTGATATCCATCTCGGTGTTGACGACAGCCGCTACGGTGAACCGCATTTGATCCTGCTCGCCGACGATAGGGAGACGCGTATGCGAGGGATCTCGACCATCACACGCGCGGCGGTGTGCGCCACCGCTATCACGGCACTGTTTCACCCGGCGACCGTCCAGGCCGAGCCGCCTGGCATCCCGGACGCCGCCGCGGTCCGCGCCCTGCTGGAAGGGCTCACGGTTGCCGAGGAAGGCTCTGCCAGTGGGTATTCCCGGGAGGAGTTCCCGCACTGGCACACCGTTTCCGGGAAATGTACGACTCGCGAGATCGTGCTACAGCGCGACGGAACCGATGTGGCGGTCGATGCGGAATGCCGCGCCACAGCCGGCACCTGGTACTCGGCCTACGACGACCAGACCGTGACCGCTGCCTCCGATATCGACATCGACCACGTCGTCGCACTGGCCGAAGCGTGGCGCTCCGGGGCCAATGAATGGAGCACCGAACAGCGCGAGGAGTTCGCCAACGACCTGACCAACCCACAGCTAATCGCGGTCACCGCCTCGTCAAACCGCTCCAAAGGCGATCAGGACCCGGCTGACTGGATGCCACCGAATCGGGCAGCTAACTGTACCTACGCGCAGATGTGGGTGGCGGTGAAATCGACCTGGCAGTTGAGCCTGCAGCAGGCCGAGAAGGACAGGCTCACGCAGGTTTTGCAGGCGTGCTGACAGGAAAGCTCATTCGACCTGGCGGGGCGTTGGTCGGGCCCAAGGTTTGCTTAGGAAGCAGAAGGTCTGCCATTGAACTACACCTGCGAGACATTCCGTTGATGAGCCACGCCCGTATCCGCGAGCACGCCAGCGCGCCGGTCCTCGCGATCGGATCTAACCCGAGAAGCCAGCCAGTCGCGAGGTGGCCGGCTTCTCGTCGTCTCGGTGCGCTGCTGGTCGACAAACGCCAGCGCGGGAGCCTTCGCCGCGGCAAAGGCTCGCCGCGCCTACGCAGGCCGGTGCGCCGGCACCGACCACTGAACAGATTCACCCGACCGTGTTCAAACAGGCAGGCGGGGAAAAATTATGGGGTCGTCGATGGAGGTCCCGTCGGGTGGGTTGAGTTTGTACCAGCCGCGGCCCAGGGGGATGGATCGACGGAGCACTTCGTCGCGGTGGCGGCCCCACAGGGTGGCTTCTGACCAGGTCACCTCTTCCAGGTCGGTCAGGTCGATGAGTTTCGCCCCGACCAGGTCGGCGCCGATGAGCGCGGTGTATTTCAGGGTCGTGGTGCTGATATCGGCACAAGAGAGGTCGGCGCGAGTCAGGTTCGCACGGTGCAGGTAGGACCCACGCAGGTTCACCCGGGCCAAGCAAGCACCTTCGAGGTTCACTCCTTGCAGATATGCGCCGGTGAGGTAGGCGCCGGGCAGTATCGCGCCGGACAGGTCCGCGCCGCCGAGGTCCACGCCGGCCAGAATTGCACCGGACAGGTCGGCGTCCGAGAGGTCGGCGTTGATCAGGTTCGCACCGGACAGATTCGCACCGGCGAGGTTGGCGCGGGCCAAGTCGGCGCCGGAGAGCCGGGCGCCGACGAGCCGGGCACTGGCAAGGTTGGCGCCGGCGAGGTTGGCATCGGACAGGTCGGCGCGGGACAGCTCGGTACCGAACATGCTGGACCCAGCGAGGTTGGCGCCGTAGAGGTTGGCCGACCGCAGATTCATGCCGTCCAGGGTCGCGCCCTTGAGGCCAGCGCCGATCAGATTGAGGTCGGCCAGATTCTGCTCGCGCAGGTCGACGCTGGACAGGTGGATGATCCCGGAACTGTCGGTGCGGCCCAAGGTCTGGATCACCAGATTGCGCGCCGCGGCATCGCGGCGGGCGGCATCGCGGCGCGCGATCTGCAACCGGATCTCGCGCCGGTGTTCCTGCAGTGCCTTCGAAGCACGGGCCTCGGCTTCCTGGCGGCGGGCCGACTGCAACAGCGCCGCGAGCCCCACCGCCGTGGCCGCGGGGATCCCCACGGCCGCCGCGGCGACACCGACGGCTCCGTCGGCACCGGCATTCAACAAACCGATCACCATCAGCACCGACGCCACCACGTACTTGACCTCGATCCTGCCCCACCAGCATCTCACCTGGGAGGTGAGGCCGGCCAGCCGCTTCCCGCACCCACATGCGGGCTCGGCGACCGGCCCCTTCGCGGGTTCTTCGGTGTCCATGGCCTGCTGCAGCCGCGCCCATCCTGCCTCGGCACAGCCGGGACCGTGCTGTTCGGTGAAATAATCGCCCAGCTTCTCGAACACGTCGCCGAGGGGCATCGGCTGCCGAGGCCCCTGGCAGGGATTGTCGCCGGTCATATCGTCACCTCCCCGATCCCGGGCGTGGCCGGGATCGCCGAGATCTCGTCGGCGTCGAGGAACTGCAGGCCAGAGCGGTCCCTGCGGGCGATGGCCTTGATCTTGCGTCGTGCCGCGCAACGGTGCGTGCGCACTGTTTTGACGGTGGTGCCGAGCGCGGCGGCGATCTCGGTGTCGGTGCATTCCATCACCCAGCTCATGAAAGCGACCCGGTACTCGCCCACGGTCAGTTGTCGGGCGGCGACTTGAGCGAAGCGGGCCACGACCTCGTCGTTGATGACTTTGCGGAACGGGTCGGAGTCGGTCGGGGGGTCGACAGGGACATGGTGATCGTCGTAGCCGGCGAAGAGCACGGTCCGGGTGTCCTTGCGCCACAGGTCGATCAGCCGGTTTTTCGCCGCGGTGATCAAGATCTGCTGCACCTCGGTGTCAGTCATGCGGGCCAGGCGTGGGCCATAGGTGCGCCACACCTGCAGGAAAACCTCATGGGTCAGGTCTTCGGCTTCTTGGCTGTCGCCGCGTACCGCGCCGAGCAGATACCGCCGCACACGCGGGTATTCGCGGCGATAGATCGTCTCGAACAGCACGCGATCCTCACCACCGTGCTGGGCGGGGGCGTCGCGCTGCCTCGATGAGCGAAACCTCATATCGTCCGCATCTCCCCCGAGGGAACAGCGGCGGAGGAACACCATTCGGTTGCGCCCACCTCAATGATTAAGGCCGACAAGCACGTCCCCCGGCGTGTCAGCGAGGCTGCTCTGCTGCCGGGTGGCGCCAGACGAAGTATCATTCGTGTCTCCAAGAAACGCTGGTAGCGGTGTACACAACCGACGATGCTCAGCCAGACACCACACACTCCAGCGACCGGCACGAACCCTAAAGAAGTGGCATCCCACGCTGTGGGGAGCCACGAAAACATCGTCATACCCAGTAAACGTATAACGATTCCATAACGTCAAGATCGGCAGTTCAGAGTGGGTTTCCCGCGCAGCGACCTAGGCAGGCTACTGGGAACACCAGCCGCCATGCCCGCCAACACCCCCGGCCCCCGCACCTGCACTGCGGCGGCCCGGTGCACACCTCGCCACCGCCGAGTGCATCGCATCTGAGCTTCATATTTCGCGTCTGCATACTTGTCGCGCGCGATTGCTTGGGAAGCTTAGGCCATGCAGTTGGCCGTCGAACGGCGTGCTACTCATCGAGTTCGAGCATCCGAAGCTTCATTGCCTCGATGTAGCCGTTGAGCTTATCGAGCAAGGGTTGAAGCGCCTCCCGCTCTGGTGCGTCGGGATCGAGACCCGCGACAGTACTAGCCAACTCAGCACGATCCTTCTCGAAACGACCAAGGTCCTCGCTCAGCACCCTCTGCTGGTATGCACTCGGTTGCCGACGGAACTCCCGTCCCAGATCATCCATGAGCTTGTCTGTCGTCGAATGACTGAGATAGGCATCCGCAACATCTGGGTCCGAGAGATCGAGATCATCGACAACCATGCGATCTGGGTCGTACAGCGGTTCGCCAGTCATCGTGAATCTCCTCGGCTGCAACTCTGATCTTTGCGGAACCCGGCGTCGACGCCAGGTCGTGCGACAACGTTCGCGGCGCTCGCCAACCCCGTTCTCGCCATTCGCGGTAGCCAGGCCGCCAACCACTCAGGTCTCACCATGGCCCTAGTATGCGCCGGGACACCGACATCAATGGTCGCTGGCGTCCGGCCCGGACAGCATGCAACTGCCTCTTCACGACACGGACCTGGCGAGCTTACCCTTCGTCGAATCGTCCGCAGGTGAGACATTGCGCCCCCCGCCATGGTCCATGGACACCGCAATTGGGGCACTGGTAGCCGGACGCCTCCGCGGAGTAGCCGACCTTGCCGCTTTCGTCCGCGAGTACCCACACGTCGCCGACCCGTCGATCGAGGCGCCATCCTCCCGGGCCGATCGGTAGTCCGAGAGCCGGGTGAAGTGCGACTGCCCTACCCGTGGCCTCGACGATTGCTGGTTGCGCTTCCCGCGAGGCCTCTGCGAGCTTCAAGAGATCAGCCTCACTAAGGTCGAGCCCGAGTACCGAATTCAGTTGGGCCAGCGCCTTATCTACAGAAGACTTCGTCGCGAGTTTCACAACAGCCTCGTCTATACCCTTGGCGAGTCGAGCTGTCTTCTGCAGGAAGAGTGAAATGATTGGCGTATCGGGTGGTATTGAATCACCCTTGAATCGGTTACACCTACGACAGGCTGGTACCAGATTATGTGCACCTTCCAGGTCGTAGGACAAAGGCAACCCATGCATCTTGAGAACTTCGATTCGAAGTTCTCCCGCCAGAGTCTTGGGCAGAAGATGATCGACCTGCATATCGGAAACAGTCAAATGGGATCGACACCACGCGCAGCGATCCGCCCAGGCCGCCAGCAAAGCGATTCGAAACCTTCCATCCTGAATCACTGATGTTGACTCGCCCACGTTCTGTAGCCCAACTGAACTTGCGATTTGGAGCGTGGACTAGAAGGTCCACTATTGACATAGTTCCAAGTCATTCCGGCCTGATCCTGTCCCAGGTGAGAAGATGGTCGGGCTCATCTTCAAACCAGGCGCAGGAGCCCTGAGCGATTTGAGGCAGAGCCTTCTTGGCTGCCCCATGCGTTCGAGATTGAAATGCAGTGAGGAAGTGGCACTGAGTTTCAGATATCTCCTGCGAGACTGCCCAGTCGAGGAACTTCTTCCTCCTGGTTTCGGTAATCGGTCCGTCTGATGCAACGATCTCGATGAACCAGAAGTCGCCGTGGTTGGGAGCAATGTCGACAACGATGCAGTCAGGCAACAATGTTTGCGGGTCGATATGCAGACCCATCCTTTCGAGCCCGTCGCCGTCGAGTAGATCAACCTTCTCTCCCGGCTGCGATATGAAGATCACACTGGGCTCCTTCAGTCTTGCACTGCAGAACTGCTCGACAACCCCTCTGAGAATTTGACTGCTTTTTCCTGGGTGGAGATACCGAACTCCACCATCGGGCAGATGGACCGTCACCCTCTTCGCATCGCGGGACCGATCGGAAGCCAAATGCGCTCGCCGCCTGCCAATTGGCGTAAGGTGAACACTCTGCCATTCGACTATCGCCTTATGTAACTCATCATCGACCAAGTCAGGCGAAAACAATTCAGCAAACCCGGACTCTAGTGTATAGCGCGGGTTCGAGGCGTTGGTGTCGACGTTGGTCAGGGTAAGCATCGCACCGTTTTCGATCAATGCTCGGATGGACTCATCGCGAATAGGCTCACGAGAATCACCGGCGTACCAGACATCGCCACGGTCGTACCCGGCGGACGCGCACATCTCGACAACCGCCCGCTGACCGCGATGGCTTACCGCAGCCTTGTAGTACATCTTTCGATCGAGGGGATCGCGGCGCCCGGACACAGGGTCGCTCATCCACAGCACCGTTGACGGACGAAGCGGGTTCTGATGGTTGATCGCCCCAACGTACATCGCGACAAAGACTACCGCGGCGGCGGCTGGATTTGCGGTACTCGTAGTTCCGGTGATTGCCTGAGGCAGGATCAGTTGCAAGCGTTCCTGGTAGTTCTCCCGCTTCGGCAGCAGGTGAGGCAGGTGCCAGTTGTCGGAACTCGCTTGTGTCACAAGGCGTGATCTTACGTGACCATCTCTACCCCAAGCACCCCGTGAGACGAGCACCGCTGGGCAGGCGGTCTCGCACCCGAGCTTCACAGCCGGCGTGACCGCTCCTTGAGCGCACCCACGACGCCTGCCGGATGGAATCGACATTCAGGCACCACGAATCGTAGGCCGGTGCGTGCAAACCCGTGGCGTTGACTAAGCTATGGCCATGACGACGGGATTTTCGACAACGGCAACCGGTATTGTGGCCCAGTCGGAGACTCGGAGGAAAGAGACGTCATCATCGCTAGTCGCCGGTCAGCGCGCCAAATTGGGTCAATTCTTCACCCCTGCACCTGTGGCAGATTTCATGGCCTCACTTGCGAGGATTGATCCGGCTCAATTCATTCGAATTCTAGATCCCGGTGCAGGCACAGGTTCACTGACGGCATCTCTTGTTCAGCGGATATTGGCCGAGCAGCCCACCGCTCAAATCAGCATTACTGCGTGCGAAGTCGATCCCAAATTGCATCCGGCCCTCCGGGCGACCCTGTCCGACTGCGTCACGGCGGCAGGGGAATCTGGGGGCTACGTTGAGGCCGAGCTGGTTGCCTCGGATTTCATATCCTGGATGTGGGAACGAGAGCGGTCGGTGACCGAGCAAGACTTCTTTGATCTAGTGATCGCGAATCCGCCGTACAAGAAGCTCTCTGCGGGATCTTTTGAACGCAAAGCGGTCGATAACCTGTGCACCGAGACGTCGAACCTTTACTCGGCATTTCTTGCGCTTGGAGTGCACGCCCTCAGGCCCGGCGGCCAACTCGTTGCCATTACGCCCAGGAGCTTCACAAACGGACTGTACTTCCGGCCTTTCCGAAAGTACTTCTTAAACCGCATGAGTCTCGACCACATACATATATTCGAAGCACGAAATAAAGTCTTTGCTGACACCGAAGTCCTGCAGGAGAATGTAATCTTCTCAGCTACCCGCACTGACCTGACTGAGCGCCACCCCGTTTTGGTATCTACGAGCATAAGCCACTCAACGGAAGTTCACAGCAGAACCGTCGACTACGAGTCGATTGTTCACCCTAATGATGCAGAGCTCTTCATTCATATCAGTGCAGATGAATCAGATGCACAGATGATTTCCATCCATGCAGACTTCCCGTCGACACTCGCAGACATTGCCCAGGTCTCCACTGGCCGAGTTGTGGACTTCCGCAGTAAAGACCACCTACGTCCAGATCCTGTCGATGGCGCAGTTCCACTCATCTATCCTTTGCACATGGCGGATGGCGCTATCAGGTGGCCCGTCGATGGCGCCAAAAAAAACAACGCTATCATGCTCAACGAGGAAACCCTCAAGCAGACATTTCCGTCAGGACATTACGTTGTTGTAAAACGACTCTCCTCGAAAGAGGAACGGCGGCGCGTAGTGGCAGCACTATTCGATGCCGATGACATCGCCTGCGAGAGAATTGGTTTCGAGAATCACGTCAATGTGTTTCACGCCAACGGACGAGGACTTGACAAGGTCCTCGCACGCGGCCTCTGCTTGTGGTTGAACTCTACGTTACTTGATCGTTTACTGCGCCGCTTCAGCGGCCACACTCAGGTCAATGCCACGGATCTCAGAAGCCTTCGCTACCCCAGTAGGGATCAACTAATCGCCATCGGCGAAAACTGGCCTGAGGCCGGCTGGCTGGACCAAGAAAGGATCGACCGGCTGGTCGAACGTCATCTGAACCTGGACTCGCAAACCTACCGCGCCAGGTGACGGGGCGGACCAATGTACAGCCCTTCCCGTGCACGTCGGCCGGGGCACGGTGGCTTATCACTCATCGCCCAGGCCGTCCGCCCCCGCATTGGGCAGCAGTGCTCGTTCCGGCAGCGGCAGACTGCTGACGACGTACAGGTTCAGGATGTCGTCCCGGTCGATGAACATGACCTGGCTCCGCTTGCTGGCGTCAGGGGTGTTGCCGATCCAGGCTCGTGCTGCTTTGGTTATCTCGCCGCCCGCCACAATGAAGGCGTGATCCACTAGTACCGCCTGTTGATCTCTGGATCGAGCACTTCATGGACCAGCATCATCACAGGACCGACCTGTGGTCTGCGCGTTTGACCGGGTGGGCGGGCATGCTGTGATGATCGCTGATCGGTATCTGTGTTGGCGGGTTGTGGTGGCCCGGTGATCGACGGACAGCGGTGTGCGTAGTAGTGGCCGGTTCGGGAAGGGTGCCTATGGTAGGGGATCGCAAGGACGTGCTCGGTTCTGGTGTGTCGGGGAGCGATACCGCAGCGACGACTGCGGGCGGCGGTCTTGGAGCCAAACTGGCGGACGTCTACGAGGGTTACTGGACTGTTCTGCGTGGTGTTCTACCGGTTCTCGACAGTAGGTTTTCGACGTTGCGTGTGGAGCCTCCTGGCGAGGACTCGATCGAATTGAATCGCCCCGGGTTCGATGCGCACCAGGCTATCTGTCTCCAGCTGGTTGCTCGGCGTGGAGTGCACAATAGTCAGCTTCGTGTTCGGCCGGTGGCCGCAGGCCGAGGCGGTACATGATCCGGGACTGGTTGTACCAGCCGGCCCAGTCCGCAGTGAGGAGCTCGACGTCGGCGAGCCGGGTCAGTGGGCCGCGCCGGAACGGGGAATCATCGCGGATCGCTTCGGTTTTGTAGAGCCCGATCGTGGTCTCGGCCAGGGCGTTATCCTAGGCGTCACCGACGGACCCGATCGACGGCCGAAGATCCGAAATCGCTAGTTTATCACTGAGTTTCACTGCGGTGCATTGAGATCCGGCATCGGAATGATGTATCGCTCCATGGAGTCTCCACCGGCGTGTCGGCGCCCCGTACTTCTGGTGGGCCCTTGCCCCGGCCGTAGCCATGGGATGATCAGTCCCATGGAAGGCGCCGGCCTGCGCGGGGGGCAATTTGAGTGACAACATCGGACACCTGTCCAGTTTTGTCTGGTCGGTGGCTGACCTGCTGCGCGGAGACTTCAAGCCTTCCGAGTACGGACGGGTGATCCTGCCGTTCACGGTGTTGCGCCGGCTCGACTCCCTGCTGGCACCGAGCCGGCAAGCGGTACTCGACGAAGCCGAGCGCACCGACAGCGAACAGGAGCAGGAGCAGCGCCTTAAGGCGGCATCGGGTTGGCCCTTTTACAATCTGAGCCGGTTCTCCTTCCAGAGTGTGCTCAATGATCCGTCGAACGCCGACCGGGTGCTCTTGGATTATGTTCGCGGGTACTCCCGCAACGTCAGGGAAGTACTGGACGGCTTCGAGTTTGAGCGGACCGTCATCCGCCTGCACCAGGCAGAACTCCTCTACCCCGTAGTCAGGCAGTTCGCCTCGATCGACCTGGGACAGATGATCACTGGCGACCACATGGAGAACCTCTTCGAGGAGCTAGTCCGACGGTTCGCGGAGAGCAACAACGAGACGAGCGGGGAGCAGTACACCCCCCGGGACATCGCCCATCTGATGGCCTCGTTCCTAATCTCCGCCGACTCGGACCTGCTGACCTCGCCACACGCGGTTCGCACCATCCTGAACCCGGCTTGTGGAACGGCCGGCCTGCTGACCGAGGCGGCCTCGTTCATCACGTCGATGAACCCGGGAGCCGACATCATGCTGTACGGCCAGGAGATCAACCCGGAGTCATGGGCGATTTCCCGTGCCAACATGATGATCAGCGGCCGACGGGCCTCGACGATCGCCTTTGGGAACGTCCTCGCTGAAGATGGGCACCAAGGAATCGCCTTCGACTACCTCCTCGCCCATCCGCCGTTCGGCGTTGCCTGGAACCGGATCGAGTCCGCAGTCCGGTCGGAGCACGAGCAGCTCGGTTTCGCGGGCCGTTTCGGGGCCGGTCTCCCCCGGATCAACGACAGCTCGCTGCTCTTCCTGCAGCACATGCTGGCGAAGATGAAGCCAGTGGGCCCCTCAGGTGAGGGCGGCAGCCGGATCGCGGTCATCTTCAACGCCTCCCCGATGTATGCCGGGGCCGCCGGGTCCGGCGATTCAAAGATCCGGCGGTGGATCGTGGAAAACGACTGGCTTGAGGCTGTGGTCGCGTTGCCCGACCACCTCTTCCACAACACCGGCATCAGCACCTACCTGTGGGTCCTCAGCAACCGCAAGCCGGCACAGCGCAGGCGTCAGGTGCTGCTACTGAACGCTCAGGACCAGTACCAGCGGATGCGCCGCTCCATCGGCTCAAAGCGCAACTACATCACCTCGGACCAGATTGCCGAGATCACCACGCTCTACCTGGACACCCTGTCCGCCGACCCTGCCCAGCGGCCAGACGACCGGGTCCGCATCATCTCCACCCACGAACTGATATACCAGCACGTCACGATCGATCAACCGCTGCGACTCCGGTACGAGCTGTCCGAGGAGGCCCTGACTCGGCTCGCCGAATCGCCTGCGATAAAGAAGACCGGCGATCCTGCCGCTCTGGTGGCCGCCCTGCGTCCGTTGGTCGGCTCGACGTGGACAAGGTGCCAGGAAGCCATCACGGCGCTGCGCCGGGCAGTCACCTCGGCTGGCGTGAGCTGGCCGAGGGGGAAGGTCTTCGAGGTGGCGGTCCGCAAGGCCGTAGGTGTGCGCGATGGCGCTGGGGAGCCGCAGCGGACAGGGGATGCTTACGAGCCGGATCCCGAGCTGCGTGAGTCGGTCAGTCTGCCACTTCATGTGGATCCGAGCGACCACCTCCGAAGCGAAGTGCACCCGAGTACTCCGGATGCCTGGATCGATAACAGCAAAACACGGGTGGGTTGCGAGATCCCACCCTCGCTCTTCTACCGACCGGAACTCGACGGCGAATTTGAACTGCTGCGCAACCTCGCCCGATTGGAGACCACTCGGGTCCACCCGCCGCAGCGCGGTGAGGAGCAGGAGGAGGGCGCCGACCGGCCCAAGCATCTGCGCGCCCAAGACCTTCACGAGGCAGACTCTGCCGCTGAACTGTCCGATGCGCCAGAGGACAGGGGGCCACTGACCCTCTGCTCGGGCGGCATGCTCGTCGGGCGGCCGGGGAACTGGCGTCTGCTCCCGAAGGGCTTCGGCGAGGCGGCCACCTCGCTGTTTGTGCTGCAGCCGCTGCGCGGCTGTGGCCAGGCGCTATGCGAGTGGTTGAACTCCCGCAAGGACAACGGTCAGTACCCCAGCGCTCGCGACCTGCTGGATACGCACGTACCCGTCGACCTGGTGACCGACATCGAGGTGGACAGCCTCCTGGGAGCCGTACAAGAAGGGCGGCGCGCACTGCGGAATACGATGTCGGAAATCCTGCCCAACGTCTTCAGCAGCGGCGAGCGGGACGTCCAGGGGGTTCGAAACGAGATCAGGTTCGCTGCCCATGAGGCAGGCCTGATCGGTGAACTCGTGCGCCCCCTGGACGACCTCATCTCGCGCGCCGAGTGGAGCTTTCCGCACCACGCGGCCGCACTGTCCCGTCGGTACCGAATCAGCACGCACCCGGCGGAGCAGAAAGACGGACTGCTCAAGCTGGGAGAGGGCCTGGCCCGTGTGCTGGGCGTGCTGGCGCTCACCGAACTCGCAGCGTCGAGCGGATTCTCCCGGAACCTGCGCAATCAGTTCCGGACCGGCGCCACCTTCGGTACCTGGCTCTGGCTCCTCGATCGGCTGGAGACTGAGGGAATCACGCCCCGCATCCAACAACTCACCACCCTGAGCGACCGAAGCAATGCACGCGCCCTCCTGGGCCGCATCAAGGACCTCAGGAACACCTCGCACCACGCGCATGGCGTTCGCGCCAGCCACCAACTGGCCGAAGACGTCGAACGGCTGGAACCACACATCCTAGGGGCGATCAGTGCGGTCAGATGGCTCTCCGGGACCCACTGGGATTGGGTCGAACGGTGTGAGTACCTCGACGAGGGCCAGTATCGGATCGTCGGGTCCCGACTGAGAGGCAGCCATCCGAACTGGGAGCCGTTCGATCGGTCGAGCACTCAGCCGCTACGTCCCGACCGCATCTACGTCGACAGTGCCCCATACGGGGCTCCGGTCGACCTGTGGCCGTTTGCAGTCGTCAGCCTGTGCGACAAGTGCCACACAAGAGAGCTTTTTCTGCTCAACCAGGTCCGAGGCGACCAACTGACGCTCCGGAGCCTGGAGGAGCATTCGCTGGAGATCACGTATGGCCAGCCGGAGTAAGAGATCAGTTCAGAACGAGCTTCCGGAGGCATATGACTGAGCAGGCCAGGCTCAGTAGTGCTTGGTGGATGCCGCGCGGCGCTCGTAGCGGGTTCGTAAGTGTTTGAAGGGCGTGCAGCCATGCGAAACCGCGCTCGACCAGCCACCGAAGGTTTCCCCAATCCGGAGCCGTGGCCGGCGCTGCGGCGGTTGATCACGGTTGGTCTGACCGCCAGGGCTTCCAGCATCACGATGTCGCCCAGGGATCCGTGATGGGCGGCAGTGCTCGTTCCGGCAGCGGCAGACTGCTGACGACGTACAGGTTCAGGATGTCGTCCCGGTCGATGAACATGATCTGGCTCCGCTTGCTGGCATCCAGGACATTGCCGATCCAGGCCCGTGCTGCTTTGGTTATCTCGCCGCCCGCCACAATGAAGGCGTGATCCACTAGTACACGCCTGTTGATCTCTGGATCGAACACTTCATGGGCCAGCATCATCAGGGCCTGATTGTGCAGCTCCGCGACGTTGGCATTGCCGGCCCTGGTGACGCCGGATGAGTCGATCTTGCCCTTCTTGGCCTGGATACCGAAGTAGAGGAAATTCTGCGTTGGTAGCGTGTAGCGCATCCATATGTCTTTGCCATACTCCAAGGCTTTGTCCTTGTGGCCGGCATTGGTGATGCGATGGAACCCGAGCTGGCGGAACAGAGGCAGGAGTATTTCCTCGATCAGCTCGTCCTCACTGCACGTATCGAGGAAGGCTGTCAAGTCGTTCCGGCGCTTTACCTCGGCTGCCGTCAGGGGCCGGTGCGGGTTGGCCTGCAAGACGGTGACGGTGTTTGTCCCGATGTGTCGGATGTAGCAGTGCTTGTCGTCGCCATAGAACGCCTCGAATCCCTCCCTGGCCAGCACCTCGTTCAGCTGCCGCAGGGCATTCGGCCGATCGGGGCCCTCGTTCGTAGCGTCGCTCGGGCTCATCAGGTGATCGATCAGGCGGCAGAAGCCTTCCGGCGGATGCGCGGGACCGTCATGCGGTTCGGCCAAGATGGCTTCGACGACGTCAGCAGCCCAGCGATGCCGGGTACTGCCGTCGTGTGCCCAGTCGGTATCGAGATCTTGGAAGAACTCGGTCAGATACATGCTTGACCGATACGGAAAGTAAGGCGGCTCTTGACCAGGGGCAGGGGTTACAGCGCCAAGATTCCCGCAGATCAGATTTCCGAGCGCCTCTGCGTTTCTGCGCCGGAACTTCATACCAACCCCTCCTTGTCGCAGCGATCCGCGGTGGCATCCACCGCCGATTCGCTGGCGCTCCAGTATATCTGGCCCATTCTCTCCAGAGCCGTTCCATGAGCCCGGGATAGCGGCGCCTGCTGGCTCTGCGGACTCAGTTTTCCGTCCGGGAGAACAGCAGAGGGCAGACAAGGCATTTCGATACCAGCAGCTCGCACGCGGAAACGGGCGGACCGATGCCGGTACTGACCAACGCCTGGGTCGGCACAACCTGCTCATGTACGACACCACCGGGGGTCGAAAGTGCGCGGCCGATTCTGCCCTCGTCGAGTAAGAAGTTAGCGATCCGCGGTGTCGGTGACCAAGCGCAGGACCGGACGCTGATCGGGTTGACCGAGGAGTTCGCGTACACGTTTGGGGCGCCAGCGAAGTTCGCGTGCAAGCTTGGTCAAGGTGAGGGTGCCGTGGGTTTCGGCGAGTTCGAAGGCCTTGGCGAGCAGGGCGGGAGTTTCGCCGGGGTACTGGGTGACGGGGTCGGCGCCGAGTATGCCGACCTCGTAGAGGTGGTTGAGGCGTTGGTAGGCACGGCGGGCCACAGCGTCGGAGATGGCGCCGGTCTCGCGGGAGCGGTACACCAGCGACTTGATCGACACGCCCCATTCGTGGCTGAGTTGCTGGAGCGCCTTGACATCGAATCGTTGAGGAAGCTGGTCGGTGATCTGGTCGGCGGGGGTGAGGAATTCAGCGGCGAAGGCGTCGGCTTCGCGTTCTTGCTCGGCGTCACCAGGGGCTGCGTCGCGGTGCAGAACGAGATGGCCGAGTTCGTGGGCCGCGGTGAACCGGTGCCAGCACACGTCGTCGCTGCGGTCGGGAGTCAGCACGATCACTGGGCGCGGCATACGGGACGTGGAGAAGGCGTTGACGGTGGGGGTGTCGTCACCGGCGAAGGCGACCATAGTGGTAACGATCCCGCGCATTTCCATCGTGCGAACCAAGTGAGGAATCGGTCCAGACTTGATCCCCCAGTGCGCCCGCAGCGCGCGGGCGGCTTCGGCCGGGGTGTCACCGAGGCGGGTGGGGTCGTCCGGAAGGAACCCTGGTAGGTCGATCATGGGGAACTGGACGTGGCGCTCGAGGATGTGGGCCAGCTCCCACACCTGCTGAGCGAAGGCGACGGCCTTGCCGCGCTGGGCGGCCTTGGTCGAACGCAGGCTGCGGAAGTGCGCGCCGGCACCGTCGAGTTGGGCGAAGGGGCGACCCGCGGCGAAGAACTCTACGGGGACGTCGAGAACCTCGGCCGCACGGTGTAGATGATCTGGTCGTGGGGGTGAGATCACCGATTCCCACTGGCTCACCGCTGCTCCCGAGACCCCGATCCGGGCGGCCAGTGCCGCTTTGGTCAGTCCAGCAAGCTGGCGGGCCTGGGTCAGACGTGCTGGGTCGAACACCACCGCGACGTCGGAGGCCGAGATCGCCGCGGTGGCTTCGCCGGAAAACAGGTTCAGAGGGGGACGTTCAGGCATCACTCGCCGTCTCGGGTTGCGGCATCGGCGGCTGCCCGCCGTCCGGGGCAGTGAGCGGCGGACGCGGGGTCAGGTCGAACTCGGGCGGCGGAGCAGACTGATCCCAGCGAGGTCCGGTGCCGATCTTCGGGTCCGGAACTGGTGCAGGGCTTGAGGGGCGTGCCGGAACCTGACCGTCGCCGATATCGTCGGGTGCGGGGATCTGTTCGATCTCGCTCCATTTCAATCGGCCGCGGTCGTCGGCCTGGGATGCTTCGCCCCAGTAGACGCGCAGTATACCGGCGCGCGGGTTGGCTGCATAGGCGATGAGGACCAGCCGCCCGGCTTGGATCGCGTCATCGAGAAAGGTTTCGGCGTCCTCGAACTCGGCGTCGAGTTCTTCGGCGGTGAGAGCAGCGTGTTCGAACGAGAGCTGCGAGTCGGAGTTCTCCGGGGTGAGCGCCAGCAAGCTCTCGCGCAGCTTCGACATCGTCATCTTGGCGTTCGCGACCGGAGTGTGCGCGTCGTCGGCGAACTTCCACGGGTACAAGATGACATTGTCCTCGCCAACCACATTCAGCTCGTAACGAGCCCGCGCCGGCTTGATCCGCCGCAGATCCGGCATCGCGGCCTCGATTGCCAGGCCCACCTCCTGATGCTGGACCAACCAGATCAGGCCATACCCGTCGTTGGTTTCCAGCGCCAGTCCCTCGTGTGCGGCCAGCGCCCGCTGATGCGCTGCTCGAAGACCACGCCAAATCGCGTCTCGCAACGGCAGGGCGCTGTCGCCGAACCGCTTGGTCTCCCATGGTGTGGGTACAGCCTGCTCGCTCATGGATCCCTCCCTGGCACTCAGCCACGCTCACTTACGAATCGAGAGCGAATGCAGAGTAGCACTTAAGTTCTTCGCAGCGCCTGCGCACCACGCCGTCGGGTTCGACTCCTCCATATTCAGGCCCGTCCAGGTCGTTCGCACTTGAATTGCACCAACTCAGCGATATTTCCCCAAGGATGGCTCATCCCGGCAGAAGCGGTAGACCCCAAGCACGATGGTCGAGTGGCGTGCCCCTCAACAGTCACGCCGCCACCGCGCGGTACCGATGGATACGGGTCGTGTCTCAGGTCACCGCCGCGCCTGTTCACGAAAACTGCACTGGTTGAACGAATAGCAGCTGGTAGCCCGTCCCGGTGACGCGGTTGTAGCGGTCCCAGCCAACGGACGACCAAGATGATTCGGCGCCTTCGCTGAACGTCACGGGTCGCCGATGAGGAGGCCGCTCGGTCAAACCTTCGATCACCGAAATCCCGATACCCCGGCGCCGCGCCGAGCACGACCCCTCCAGAGATGGATCTAGGCGCTGTCGTCGAGCCGATCATCCCCGACATAAGCCTCGAGCCGGACCGTCTCATGGTGTCAGCGACACATGGGCCGGACCCACGCGACCTCCTCTCCGCCGAGGAAGGCGCAACCGCAGCGGCCGGCGTCGCAGAACCAGCCCCTGCCCGCCCGGGGTTACCGATTCAACAGCCCGACGTAGTGCACAACGGCCCGCCGGTTGGATAACGCCGGAGCCTGAGACAAGTGGCCACCCAACCCTCCTGGCCGGACGTAGACAAAGCCGATCCGTGCGGGCACACCGAATATCGTCAGACCGGATACGCACCCACCATGACCAGGAATTTTCCAGTTGCCCATGTTTTGTGTGTCCTGCCGAGGGCACGAACCTGCGACGGACGACGAGGCGATGGTTGGCCCGCTCCTACGGCGCCGGGATCGCCACCGCCGGCGACGGGGATTGCGGTACCGGGCTCGGGCCCGCCGACATCGGGCACGCCCTGGCCCTGAACTCAGCACTGCGGGCAAGACCTTCCAGCCACGCTCCCTGACGTTGTCACGATAGGCCTCGGCGTTGCAGGCCTGCACCGCCGCCGCGACGCTCGGATGCGGCGGATTCGTGTCAGGCTAAAGGGGCCAGTGCGCCCGGCGATGTTGCCCCTCGTCCCCGTCCGTCGCAGCATCGCCGCGGTGACCCCCGGCCGACCCTGCCGGACACATCTGCGCGCCGCCAGACGTACAAATCGCCTACGACCGCCACACGCGGGGTCGCCGTTTCTACGGTTTTTCTACGAATTGCACGCGGGCCAGCACGGGAAGTTACGGGAACACAGAAGCAATGCCGGGACCCAGATATAGCCAACTACCTGCGCAAATAGGGAAATAATGGGCAACGGTGGGCGATGTTGGTGACCTGCGAAAACGCTATGCCGATTTCATGACCGGTAAAGCCTATCCCACCGTTGACCTGCATATCTTCCGGGCATCCTCGGCGTACTGCGGGATCCCCTCACTCGGCGAACATCCGCCCGGCCGCCGATATTCCCCGCGTCGGCCCGGGAAATCGACCGGCCACCGAGTGGCAGCCGATCGGCGATCCGTGGCCGGGGCTTCGCCCGGCCCGCGCTCTCAGGACCGCTCGGCGCCGTCTTCCGGGGTGGGGTCGCCCGCGGCCCGGTTCTCGGTCGTGGCGCTCGAGAACACCGGCTGGTTCGCGACGGTCGAAGCCGGATAGACCTCGGGTTCCGCGGGGACGTGACTGAACAGATTGCTCTCGTGCATATCGATACTCCGGTCGTAGAAGGTTTCGCAGTGGGAGCGCGGTGGTCGCCGGTGGCGACTCCTCCCGCCTCACCAGTGGGCCGCCCGGCCCCACCGCCCGCCCGCGGGACGGCGATCGTTCGCCGTGCACCGGGCCGCCCGATCGGGCGTAGCAGGCAGCGCCCGGGTCCCGAACGGATCCGGTGCTGTGATGGATACTCCTGACTCGGCCCGAGCGGACCGGATTGCGCGTCATCCGACGGTCCGGACCCGCGCCGATATGGGTCGCGAGGCCAGGGCCCTCTCCACCTTACTCGCCGCGGCGCCGGGAAGTCGCTTTTCGCAGCCGCAGCGCGGTGCGCAGCCCCCGCGCCGGGGCGTGTTCCCCGGAATAACCCGTGGCGTCGAATCGGCGTTCGGACGCGGTTTCCGGCGCATCGTCGGCGGTCGCGGTGAGCAGGCTGTCCGGCAACGCGAGCTTGTGGATGGTCCGCAGGCTCAGCACCGCCTGACGGGGCAGCGACCCGGTCGTATAAGGCAGATCGTATTTCTCGCACAGCGCCCGGACCCGCACGGCGAGCTGCGGATACCGATTACTCGGCAGATCGGGGAACAGGTGGTGTTCGATCTGATGGGACAGATGCCCGCTGAGGAAGGCCAGCACCGGGCCGGCATCGAAATTGGCGGTGCCCAGCATCTGCCGGAGGTACCAGTGCGCCCGGGACTCGTCCGTCATCACCTCGGGCTCGAATTTCTCCGCGCCGTCGGGGAAGTGACCGCAGGCGATCACCGTGTAGGCCCACAGATTGCGGACCAGATTCGCCGTCGCGTTCGCGGTCAACGTCCGGCGCCACCGGCGGCCGCTCAACGCCGGGAAAACCACATAGTCCTTGGCCACCTGCCGGGCGATTTTTGCCGCCAGTGCCCGCGCCGAACCCGTCCCACCGGCCGCGGTGCGACCGAACTTGCGCTCGAGATACCAGCCCTGGGAGGCGATCCCCCATTCGAAGGTGACCGCCAGCAGCAGATTGCGCAGCGGTTGCAGCAGATGCCCGGGCTGCCAGCGTTCGTCGCGCGTCACCCGCATGACACCGAAGCCGATATCGTCGTCCAGCCCCAGCACATTGGTGTAGACGTGATGCCGGTAGTTGTGGGAATGCCGCCACTGCGCGGACAGTCCGGCCATATCCCACTCCCAGGAGGTGGAGTGGATTTCCGGGTCGTTCATCCAATCCCACTGGCCGTGGCTCACATTGTGGCCGATCTCCATGTTCTCGATGATCTTGGCCAGCGCCAGCCCACCGGTGCCGGCGAGCCAGCCGCCGCGACGCCGGCTGAATCCGATCGTCGCCCGCGCGGCCGCGTCCAGTGTGCGCTGGAAGGTGATGGTGCGCCGGATGTAGCCGGCATCACGGGCACCGAGCCCGTCGGAGACATCACGCCTGATCTCGTCGAGTTCGCGACCGAGGGACTCGATTTCGGTGACGCTCAGGTGCGCATACACCGCCACCTGGCTGATGGCCATAGTTCTCTGCCCCACATTCCTGGGTAGTTGCCCGGATCCGGAGCCGGAACCGTCTGGCAGCACCGATGAGAGTGGTCAGCGGTGCCACCTGCTGAAGCCGCCGTGCCCGAGCAACGCCAGGCCCTCCCGGGGAACACTCCGGACACGCTCGGATGCGGCGGCATCGATATCGAGAGCAGAAGCTCGGCCTGTTCGGGTCCACCGTAGCCGCATTCGTGCGCGGCGGTCCACAACACCGGTGGCGGGGGCGTCGCGCGGTTCCGGATCCCGGCGCCTGCCTGGCCACCAGGGAAACGGCTGGTAGCGGCGTGAAGCAGTGGCGGGATGAGCAGAAGTTACCCATCTTTCCGAAAACCTATTGAATGTGCCGTTGTTTAGCGGTACGGTAATGAATGTATCGATGAAGCGCTGCAGAAGCGCTACCGCCCCGCAGGTCCACCGGGGCGCGACGAGTGAGGACTCCCCGATGAACCGAACCCCCGAACAGCGCACCCGCCGCATCGCCGCCCGGATCGCCGCGATCGCGGTCCTCGCCCTCGCGCCACTGGCCGGGACCGCGGGCACCGCTTTCGCCGACCCCGGCGCGGCCACAGCGATCAGCGATTCCAGCGGATTCGGCAACGACGACAGCCACGGCTTCGGTAACGACTCCAGCGATTACGGCACCGGCAACAACGGATCCGACTGGGACGACAGCTTCGGCTGGGACGATAACGGCCAGTACGGCTATCGCGGTCACAACCAGCACAATTACGACGGCTGGAACGACGAGTTCAACACCGGCCACACCGATCGCGAAGACCGGGACTCGCACGCGGGTTACAACGGTAACCGCGGTAGCGACTACGACGCTCCCGCCGACTGGGACGACAACGACCCCAGCGGCAGCACCCCGAACCAGACCTGGAATGTGCCCAACCCCTACATTCCGCCGCCTCCCCCGGCCCTGCTGCCGACCCCTCCCGTGCACCTCCCGGCGCTGCCACATCTTCCACTGCCACTGGTCGGGCTCCCGGGACTGCCCGGCACGGGCAGCGCCTTTTGATACCGCGATCTATGTTGCCGTTATACAGCGGTCCAGTTGTAAGCGACACATCAGTTGCGACAATACGGCCGGGTCCATAACCCGGACCCGGCCGTACCCCGATTCTTCGATCACACGGGCGCCGCCGCCCTCGTCAACTGCCGGCCGGCGGCGGCAAGTACTGCATGCGCCGCATCCGACAGCTCCTCCGCCCGGACAGCCCGTTCGCACCGCCGCGCAAGATCGATTCGATCGTCCCCCGCCGGCTCGACCGGGGCGAGCACGACCTCGGCCGTCAGCCCACGCGCCCGCAGGACCCGGACCACCGACCCGATCAGCGTATCGTCGCCGACGAAACCCGGCACGGTCGATCTGTTGCCGTGCGGATCCAGATATCGCAACCGCACCGGCTGCACCGGGGTCCCGGTGTCCACCGCGGCCTGGAAAATCGCCGGCCGCAGTTTCCCGTAAGCCCGCCCGCACCAGGTGGTGCCCTCCGGAAAGAAACCGATCCGCTCGCCCGCGGCCAGTCGCTGCCCGACCTGCTGCACCACCTCCGGCAACCGGCGTAGCCGCTCCCGCTCGATCGGCACGACCCGCATGATCCGGGCCAGCCGTCCGAGCAGTGGCCAGTCGATCAGATCCGCGCGCGCCACGAAGGCCAGCGGCTGCACCGAGGCCAGGACGATGATGTCCGCCCAGCCGATATGCCCGCAGGCCACCAGCACGCCGGTACCGGCCGGCGCGAACTGCGGCCGCCCCTGCACCTGCCGCCGATCCACTACTCGGAGCCGGATTCCGCAGCTACGCAACAGCATTCCCGCAAAGCGCCGCTGCACGCCGGAACGGCGCGACGGCGGCGTGACGATATGCGCGAACGGATAGGCGGCCAGCACCGACAGCGCACCGGCGGCCCGGACCCCGGCACGCAGTATTCCGACCTCGGCCCTGTGCTGAACGCATCCCGCCGCGCACGGGCTGGTGGGCATCCACGAATGCTGCGGCACGGTTACTCCGGCCTGATCTTCCAGCGTCCGAACCGGCATCGGATCACCGCCCACCGTCGAAATTCGCCGCCGCACCGCGTAAACGGTCCAGGTAGCGGGTGTTGATGGTGTCCAGCCCCAGCAGCACCACGAAATCGGCCACCGCGAAATCCGGATCGTGCGCCGGTTCGCCGCAGATCTCCGCACCGAGCCGCAGATACCCGTTGAGCAGCGGCGGCAACTTCGGGCGCGCCGGCGCGGGCAGATCGTCGAGCGCCACCCCGTCCACCACGACCGGACGGTACGGGCGCACCCGCTGCTCCAGTGCACACGCATGTTTGGCGAGCAGGAAATCACGCACCCCGCGCACATTGACCCCGGCCGGCTCCTCCGGGCGGTTACGCATGGGCACGGAGGCGCAACCCATCACCCAGTCGTAGCCGGTGAGCTGGATGTAGTGCAGGATCCCCGCCCACATGAGCGTGAGCACCGAACCGTTGCGATGGTCGGGCACCACACAGGCCCGCCCCATCTCCACGATCCGCTTTCCGGCCGGGTCCAGCCGGGACAGATCGAATTCGGTGGCCGTGTAGTAGCCGCCGGCCGCCGCAACCCTGTCCGGTGGCAGCATCCGGTAGCAGCCGACGAATTCGCCGGTTACCTCGTCGCGCACCAGCATATGGTCGCAATGGTCGTCGAAACGGTCCGCATCCAGACCCGTTCCGTTGTCGGGGATCCGGAAACCGGGTTCATCGGCGAAAACGTTGTACCGCAGTCGCTGCGCCGCGATGCGATGGTCGGTATCGGAGGAGACGATCAGTGCGTATCGGGACCGGTGATCCTCGCTGCCGGCCGGTCGGGCCGGCGCTGTCAGCACGGACGTAATAGCCATAAGGCCTAGGAGGCCAGTTCGACACTGCGCCCGGGCATCCGTGAAGTGTCGCCGGTATGCCGGTTCGGTTAACGAGATGCAGCTCACACCAGCCGTTTACCAGCAGCTTCCCGCGAATTCGCCCCCTGGGGGGCCAGCGGCCGAATGACGCCGGGAACCGAATGACCCTCTACCTCGTTGAGGATGGCGCCAATTCGGACGAACCACCCAACCGGTGATCGCTCGGCGCGGACCGTTCCGGCCACAGCACAACGTAGCGGGAGCTGGACGATCCGAGCCGGCTGCCCGCCGCTAGGCGACAAAACGTTCCGGTTCCCGGACCGCGCCCCGCCACTGCTCGTCGACCTCGTCGAACCCGGGACGCCCGGTTCCGATGAACGCCACCAGCCACGACAGCACCGCGGCGAACCGGTTACGGAAACCCACCAGATAGAACAGGTGTACCGCCAGCCAGATGAACCAGGCGATCGTGCCGCGGAAGCTGATCCGCTCGTTGAGTTTGGTGACCGCACTGAACCGGCTGATCACCGCCATACTGCCCTTGTCCCAGTACACGAACGGCGTACCGGGGTGCTTATCGCGGCTGACGATATCGGCGGCATGACGCCCCTCCTGCATGGCGACCGGCGATTGTCCCGGGTAGCCGTTGAGCGAGGTCATATCGCCGATGGCGTAGATATCGGCGTAACCACCGACGGTGAGGTCGGGGTTGATGAGCAACCGCCCGGCCCGGTCGGTTTCGCATCCGGTGGCTTCGGCCAGCATTTTCGCGAACCCGCCCGCCTGCACACCGGCCGACCAGACGATGGTTTCGGCGTCGATCTGCCGAAGCTGCCCGTCTTTGTCTTTGACGGTGACCTGCCCGGCCTCGATATCGGTGACGAAGGTGCCCAGCAACACCTCCACACCGCTGCGGGTCAGCGATTTCTTCGCATACTCCGAGAGCCCGCCACCGAACGGCGGCAGCACCGCGCCCGCGCCTTCGACGAGGGTTACCGAAACCTCCTGGTGGAAGTGCCGCTTCGCCAGCTCTTTCAGCTGTCCCGCGACCTCGACACCGGTGGCACCGGCCCCGACCACCACGAACGACAGCAGCCGGCGGCGGGTCTGCTCATCGGCGTCGGCAGCTTCCCGGAAAACACGTTCGATCTGCGCACGCAGCAGCTTGGCGTCGTCGATGGTTTTCAGCGAATAGGTCTTGTCGGCGAAATCGTCACGTCCGAAATACGACTGGCTGGCACCCGTGGCGGCGATCATCGAACCGTAGCGGATACGCCGGGTGCCCTCGGGGGTCTCGTAGGTGAGGATCGCGGCATCGGGCTCGATATCGGTGACATGGCCCTGCCGGACATCCGCCTCCTTGTGCCGGCGCAGGATGTTCGCGATGGGGGGCGCGATCTCCTCGGACGCCAACACCCCGGTGGCGACCTGGTACAGCAGCGGCTGGAACAGGTGTTCCGGCGTGCTCGAGATCAGGACATAATCGACGCCCGCCTTCGCCAACTGCTTGGCGGCGGCGAGCCCACCGAACCCCGATCCGATGATCACGACATCCGCGTACTCGACGCCGGCGCCGATTTCCGTGACGTTCTGCATGACAGCCTCCTTCACTCATTACTAACCGTCATCCAGAACGCAGATATTTCAGGGTTCAGGGCGCATAATTGAGATGACTCTTATCTGATCTCGTCATGAATGGGGTGGAGATGGAACTTCGCCAGCTCACGTACTTCGTCGCGGTGTGCGAGGAACTCAGTTTCAGCCGGGCCGCGGCCCGCTGTTTCATCTCGCAGTCGGCGATCAGTCATCAGATCGCCCGGCTGGAACACGACCTCGGCGTCCAGCTCTTCGAACGTTCGACCCGATCGGTCGTCCCCACCGACGCGAGCACAAGATTACTACCGCTGGCGAAGCAGATGCTAGGTCTGGAATCCGCGATCCGGGCCTCCATCCGCACCACCGGCCCCAGAATCCGGCTCACGGCGAATATGTCCTTCGCCACACGATCGCTGACGGCTATCGCCGGCGCCCGCGAAGCCCACCCGGGCGCCGAGATCGAATTCGTCATCAAACCCTTCCGCCAGCGGGTGGCGGCCGTGGCCGACGGCGATTGCGATCTCGCCCTGATCCGCGGCAGCGTCCAGCAGGCGGGCCTCATCGTCGAACAGCTGTGGGTGGAAGACCTCACCCTCGCCACCGCCCCCGCGCACCCGCTCGCCGGACGCACCGATGTCACCCTGTCCGAATTGAGCGCCTATCCCCTCCTGCTCCCCCCGGAATCCGAGCAGGTCCTCATCCACAACGTCATCCGCGCCGCCTTCGCCGACCTCCCCGTCGGCCCCACCTACGGCCCGCCCATTCCCCCCGACCACACGGCCACCATGGAGTTGATCAATCACCCCGACGCGTGGACCGCGCTCTACGCGAACAGCTCCACCGAAGGTATCGCCACTCTCTCCCTCGCCGATCAGCGCCTGCGCATCCCGGTCTCCGCAGTACTACGCGCCGACACCCGCCGCACCCCCATCCTCGCGACACTGCTGGACGGGCTGCACGGGGCGTAGCGAGCTCGGCGGGGCGGCCGGCCTCCACTGCCGCCACGACACGATCACGCCACGTGAACGACCGGCCCGGTGCCGTGGCACACCGGGCCGGTCGTGCTCCTGCGGCCGGGCAGTGGCCGCCGGGAAACCCGAGTGGCGAGGGACCACACCTCGGGTTGTCTCGTTACCGTCCTACGACGGTGGATTCCGCTGTCGTGGGTCTACCGCCGGTCGGTGCGCAGCACCGCTCCTTCTGGTACGGGCCGAACCTCTCCGTTCTTCAGGATGATCACGCCCGGGCTGCCCGGCGGCAGCTGGTATCCGGGCAGGTCCCGGCCGAGGTTCTCTCGTAGGATCACCCGGTCGATATCGGGCCGCTCCTGGCCATTGATGATGATCTTCTTCTCACCGGGCCCGGGATGGGCACTGGCCACCCCGGCACCCGCCACGGCCGCGCCTGCGACCCCTACCCCGCACACCACAGCGGCGAAGGCTCTGCTCGCCGGTTTCAGCTTCACCATGGAACTCCTTGTCACACCGTATTTTTCGCCGATCGAGTGACCGGCTTTCCGATGTCTGCGACGGTAGTTCGCTTTCCTGTGCCCACGCTGCGCACTCGGCTGGGAGTCGGCTGGGAACCGGCAGCCTTCCTGAGAACCGGCCGCGGGATCAGCCGCAGCAGAACAGGTCGTCACATGGCTTCCCGGCCTCACTGCCGTACACCGTGAAACCACGCAGCGGCGCCAGCAAACTGTCGGCGGTCCACGGGTCCAGCAGAGGCGCGGCGGCCGGAGCGAGAACGCCCCAGCTCGGCGGCGCATCGTTGAGGTCATAGCGGGCGATGCCGTCGACGAACAGGGTCCACAAGCTGTGGTCGGGAAACGGGTTCAGCCGCAACACCCACCAGTGCCCATCGACCTCGGCGGCCAGCGGAAACTTCCGATGGCCCGTACCGCGCCACTGCGGCTGTGCCTGCGATTCATATCGCGCCATACCTCGAGTATCCGCGCGGCCGTGTTCGACCACCACAGCAGCGCAACAGCCGGCGGCCGCTACCGCTCGTGCTGACCACCTCTCTGCCGCTCGAGGAGCTCGGTCACCGCTTCCTCGGTCAGCGGCCGGTGGAAATACCAGCCCTGCGCGGTATCACAGTGCAGTGCCCGCAACTGTTCGGCCTGGAACCGGGTTTCGACACATTCCGCGGTGGCCGTGAAGCCGAGCGCGTGAGTCAAGCCCACGATCGATTCCAGCACCACGAAATCGGTGTCGCCGGCGCTGTCGCGGATCCGCTGGACGAACGGACCCGCCAGCTTCACCACCTGTAGCGGCAGCTGGCCCAGGTAGGCCAGGTTGGAGTAACCGGTACCGAAATCGTCCAGCGCGATACGCACTCCCGCGTCCGCCAGGGTGCGCAGGGCCGCCAGCGGTCCCCCGTCGTCGGCCATGAACGCCCGCTCGGTCAGCTCCAATTGCAGCCGCTGCGGCGGGATTCCGGTCTCGCTGAGAGTTTTCTCGACTCGGGCCAGCCAGGACGGGTCGGCCACCTCCACCGCGGAGACGTTCACACTGATGACCGGTGCGCCCTCGGGGTCGAGGTCGTACCAGCGGCGGGCGGCGCGGCACGCCTGCCCGAGCACATAGGCGCCCAGGGCCAGGATATGGCCGTCGTCCTCGGCCAGGTCGATGAATTCGACGGGTGAGAGCACTCCCAGGTCGGGATGGCGCCACCGCACCAGTGCCTCCACGGCGTCGATCCTGTCCCCGGACAGTGGCACTATCGGCTGATAGTCGAGGAAGAACTCCCCGGTGGCCAGCGCCTCGGGGATGGCGGCGGACAGTTCGGCCCGGGCGTGCTCGCGGCGGCCGCGGTCGGGGTCGAACACCGCATAGCAGCCGCGACCGGCCGATTTGGCCCAATACATGGATGTGTCGGCGGCTTGCAGGAATTCGTCCGCGTCGGCCCGGTCCGAACGTTCCTCCATCACACCGACGCTGGCGCCCACGCGCAGGCGCTGACCGTTGATCTCGAAGGGTTCGGAGAACGCGGCCAGTACGGCCTCGGCCAGCGCCGCCACCTGGCCGGGGTGGGTGGGGTCGGGCACCAGGATCACGAACTCGTCCCCGCCCATCCGCGCGACCAGCTGCCCGGGCTCGGTGACGCATTCCCGCAGCCGGGCCGCGGCGGCAACCAGCAGTTCGTCGCCGACCGCGTGACCGTAGGTGTCGTTGACGGTTTTGAAATGGTCGAGGTCCACGTAACACAGGCCGACGCCCGAGTCCGGGGCGGTGAACGCTTCGGCGAGCGCGTCGAACAGATAGGACCGGTTGGCCAGACCCGTCAGCTGGTCGTGGTGGGCCCGGTAATGCAGGCTCGCCTGCAGAGCTCGCTGTTCGGAAATATCTTCTACCAGCACCAAGGTGTACTGCGGGGCGCCTCGCTGGTCCCGGATGAGCGAAACGTTCAGGTTGGTCCACACCGCGTGCCCGTCCCGATGCGGGTATGCCTTCTCCAGCCGGACACTGTCGCATCCGCCGGCCATCAGCGCCCCGTACAGCTCCCACATCCCCGATTCGTCTTCCGGATGCGCGAGGTCGGTCACCACCATTCCGCACATCTCGTCGGGCCGGTACCCGAGCATCTCCGCGAACGCCGCATTGACTTCGATGATCCGGCCCGTCATATCCGACAGGCCCGTACCGACACCGGCCTGCGCGAATACGCCACGCATCCGTGCTTCGCTGGCCCGCAACTGTTCTTCGGCGGCGCGCCGGGCCGCGATTTCGGCGGTGCGGACGCTTTCCTGCTCGGCGAGCAGCCAGGCCCGGAAGGCGCGCAGGTAGCCGTTGGCGAAGGCCCCCAGCGTCGCGGCCACATGCGGTGCCGGGACACCGATGCCGGCGAGGTGGGTGCCGAGAACGTGGATACTGCGGCCCAATACCTCATCACCCACGAGGTGGGCGCGCGCGAGATCGGCACCGGCCGCGGCCGCCCGCTCCGGGTCCGGCCGCGGGGTGGCGGCCGCACAGACCTCGGCCGTCAGGCGGGTCAGCAAGCCGGCGGTTTCGGCGGCGCTCATCGGCACGATGTGATCGCGCGTTCCCTCCCGCAGCGCTGTCATCCATCGGCCGGCCAGGTCGGCATACAAGCCCTGGGGTAACGCACCGGGCCCGGCATCCCAACCCATGGGGTCCGATGCTAGCCGCAAGCGACTACGGATGTGGAACGTACCCACTTCCCACCGGTTTCGGATACCATGACGGCCGTCCGGGTCGCCAGGCTTCGCCGACGCAGAAAACGTTGGCGCGAAAGGAAATACCGACCGATGACCAGACCGAGTTGGGCCCCCGACGGTATCGACCTGGATCGCCCGAGCGCATCCCGCGTCTACGACTACTTCGTCGGCGGTATGCACAATTTCGAGATCGACCGGCAGCTCGCCCAGCAGATCGAGACCTTCACCCCGAATGTCGCCGAGACCATGCGCGCGAACCGAGACCTGTTGCGCCGCTGCGTCCGGTTCCTCACCGACCAGGGCATCGAACAGTTCCTCGATATCGGCTCCGGTATCCCGACGGTCGGCAATGTGCACGAGGTCGCGCAGGCGGCCAATCCGTCGGCGCGGGTGGTCTACGTCGATATCGACCCGGTCGCGGTCGCACACAGCACGGCCATCCTGGCCGGTAACCCGAACGCGGCCGTGGTCCAGGCCGACGCGGGCCGGCCCGAAACAATCCTCGCCGACCCTTTGGTCAAGAGCCTCATCGACTTCGAGAAGCCGATCGCGGTATTGCTGCTGGGTGTCCTGCATTTCGTCACCGACGATGCCGACCCGGCGGGCTGCGTCGCCCGGCTCGGCGACGCCGTCCCGGCGGGCAGCTATCTGGCGATCACCCATGCCACCGCCGACGGGCAGCCGGCCGAGGTCCTGGAAGCCCAGAAGCTGTCCGGCCGGACCTCCACGGAGATCGTGCTCCGCACCCAGGATGAGATCGCGGCCTACTTCACCGGGTGGACGATGCTCGATCCCGGGCTCGTCCACCTCCCGTTGTGGCGGCCCGAGCACCCCGACGATATCGGCGAACATCCGGAACGGTCCGGGGCGTACGGCGCGGTCGCCCGCAAGGACTGATCCGAGCGCCCACGCACCGTCGAGCCCGGTGCTTCGGGTCGTGGAAAATGCCGGCCCAATTGCTCATTCGGGTGACAGCCGCGCGGTGAGAGCTGCGCTCGACCGCTGCGGTTCCGGACAACCACCCGCGTATCGGCCGACGGTTACGTCCCCGCCCCGTCGGCACCGCAACTGCTACGCCGACGGGGTTCTCGGCTTTTCGCTGTTCTCACCGAAGCAGCAGCCGGCGTCGAGTGGCGACAACGGCTCCGACTACCCGGTCGACGTCACCTGGATCCCGGCACAGCGCAGGCGGTCGGCGGGTGACCACCTCAGGTCCTACCTCGTCATGCTTCACACATGGCGCCCGGGTCCTCGCCGGCGAACAGAGTGTTCAGGAAGGCGTCGACATCGTCGCCCGCGGCTGTGAGCACACCACGGTGGTCGGCGCCCTCGTAGGACCGGTAGTCCACAGGTGAACCGTTCGCGCACAGCTTCTCGGTGATCTGCGTGGTGATCGGTGCGGCGACCAGGGCATCGGTGGTGCCCTGCGCGACCAGCGCCGGAACCGTGAGGTTCAGCTCTTCCGGCTCCTGTCCGGCGAAGTACGCGGTGAGCGCGGCGGTATCGGCACCGGGCGCGAACAGAGCACCGGGCGGCACCTCGGCCGCTGCCGCTTTGATCTGGTCCATACAACCGGTGCGTGCCACATCGAGTAACGGCCGCGCCCCATCGCTGATCATCGCCTCGGCCGAGAGTTCCGGCTCCGCGGCCTCGGCGCCGAGCAGCAGTACCGGCAGGAACGGTAGTGCCGCACGCACCCCGGGGCCGCCGGCCGCCATATATTCGGCGGTATCGCTGGTGCGGCTCCCCGGTGCGTAGGACACGGCGCCCACGAGGTCGAGTTCCGGTGCGTATTCGGCACCCTGCGCCGCGGTGAACAAGGCGGCGTGCCCGCCCTGACTGTGTCCGGCCACAGCCCATTTCGCGCCGATCCGGGAGTCGAGTTCACGCGCGGCACGGACGATATCGGTGACGGTATGCGCTGCGCTGACACCGTTCATATACGGATGTCCGCCGGGCGTTCCCAGGCCCTCGTAATCCGTGGCGACGACCGCGTATCCGCCGGTCACCCACCGGGCGATAACGGGATCGGTGACGGCCAGATAGTCACGCGCCGGCCCGCCGACGCTGTGCGCCGAGGGGGCGCAGGCATCACCGACGCCGGTGGTGCCGTGCGCCCAGCTGATCACCGGCCAGCCGCCCTCGGGCGGTTCACCGGCCGGGACGGTTACCGTGCCGGAAACCAGGATCTCCTGCCCGGCGGCGGATTGCGAAAGATACGTGATGCGTTCGGTCCGGGCGTCTTCGGGCACCACAGAGTCCGGAGACAGTTGCACCGGTGTGGCGGTGATCAGCGCGCCCGGCGCGGCACTGCCGGGTTCCTCGGTCGAATCGCCACATGCCGTGGCGACCAGGGCCGTGGCCGCCAGCACGATCGCGGTACGCCATTTCCCGGTGCCGCGGCGGGACAGAACTGTTCTCATATCACGCTTCCAACCATCCGTGGCGGCGCGATATCGCTCCATCGGACACCGGTCGCCACGGATAAAACTGAAATTCATTCTAGAACGTAGCACGGCGCGATATGCCGACGGAGCGAATCGGTAAGTTCCCTGAGCCGAAGCCCGGCGCCGGCGTCCCGACGGTTTCCCCGCCCTTACGTCCCGGGCACGGACTGTCGGCCGGCTCTGCTTCCGCACCCCGAACCGGCCGACG
Source organism: Nocardia carnea (assembly GCF_029868325.1). Classification (GTDB taxonomy): domain Bacteria; phylum Actinomycetota; class Actinomycetes; order Mycobacteriales; family Mycobacteriaceae; genus Nocardia; species Nocardia carnea_C. Next base: position 24,682 of record NZ_JARWNW010000104.1, on the reverse strand, counting down.
GTCGTCATGTGCTCACGCGACGGCGGTCCCCTCGAGTTCCACCATCTGGCCGGGGAGCGCGAGCCGGGTCACCCCGAGCATCGTGGTGGCCGGCGCGACCCCGGCCGCGCCCAACCGCGCCGCCAGCACACCGTAGTGCTGGAACAGGAGGTCGACGTCGGTGGTGTAGACGTTGAGCCGCACCAGATCGGCGACCGCCATACCGGCCTCGCGGAGTACGGCCTCCAGGTTGTCGAGACTCAGCGCCAGCTGCGCCGCCATATCGCCGTCGTGCTCCGGTTTACCGTCGCGATTCGTGGCGGTCTGGCCGGAACAGTAAAGCGTCCGGGTGTGCCCGGAAACGAGCTCCCCCTGGTTGAATCCCAGCTCCGCCGACCACACCACCGGGTTGACCGCCGTGCGTTGCACCGTCACTTCAGCTCCATTCGTTTCATCGGAAGTCCTACGCCGACGAGTCTCGCCGGAAATCACGACATCCTCGGTCATGTATTCCGGGTAGATTTCCCGGTATGCGCGCCGACCGGTTGGTCTCGCTGGTGCTGTTGCTGCGCCGGCACGGCCGGTTACCGGCCGCAACACTCGCCCGCGAGCTGGAGGTATCCACTCGAACGGTGCTGCGCGATATCGAAGCGCTCTCCGCGGCCGGTGTCCCGGTGTACGCCGAACGCGGCCGGCACGGCGGTTTCGCACTGCTCCCCGGTTTCCGGACCGAGCTCACCGGACTGAACCACGAAGAGGCGCTCGCCCTGCTGGTCGCCGGAACACGGCGCGGTGCCCAGGTTTTCGGACTCGGCTCGGCGCTCGCATCGGCCATGTTGAAGGTGGTCGACGCGTTGCCCGAGAACTACCGGACCACCGCGAGCGAAGCAGCCCAACGATTGCTCATCGACCCGGAAACCGATCTACTCGCGCGCCGGGTGGGCGACGACGATGTGCCCGACGCCGTGGTGACCGAGGTCCGGCGTGCGGTGTTCGCCGGGCACAAATTGCGTATCCACTACGCGGCCGTGGACCAGCCCCCGCAATGGCGCACCGTGGACCCGATCGGGCTGGTCACGGTACGCGGCCAGGGCTATCTGCTGGCCACCCGGTCCGGCGCGGACCGCACCTACCGCCTGTCGCGGCTACTGGCCGCCGAAGAACTGCACGAACCCGCCCAGCGACCGGACCGGGTCGATCTACACAGCGCCTGGCAGGAACGCAGCACGCGGTTCCGGGTGGGCGGCAACCAGGTCACCGTGCTGGTACGGGTGGATCCGGCCCGCCGCGACGAACTGGTGAGCACCGCCCTCACCGTCCGCAGCGAAGAAACCGGCACCGACGGCTGGTTGCGGCTCGAGGCGACCTTCCAGGATTCCCGCCATGCCGAATGGGCGCTGTGGCAGCTCTCCCCGGACGCCGAAGCGCTGGCCCCGCAGTCGTTGCGCGTCCGCCTGCACAACCGCGCCGCCGCCATCGCCGCCCGCTACGGCGAATCCATCACCTAGGAAATCCGGCGGGGTACCCGCCCGCACCTGCGGCCCGGGGAGGCTGCCGAACGGCGGCCCTTTATACCCCCGTTCGGGGGTGGCCGGTCGGCAGTGACCTGTATCACTATCTCAACGGGTCACGCGGCGGGACGGGATACGCCTACGGCCCCGGATACAGGCGTCCGCGCGGGCGCCGGGAGAGGACCGGTGATGAGTACAGCCCTGAAGAGCTACGCCTCCGGCGCGTGGAATATGCCGCTGCTCGGGGATGCGATCGGCGACAATCTCGATCGCACGGTGGCCACTTTCCCCGATAACGATGCCCTGGTGGATGTTGCCGGCGGCCGGCGCTGGACCTATCGCGAGCTGGCGACCGAGATCGATGCGCTGGCGTCGGGGTTGCTCGCGGCGGGAATCGGCCGCGGGGACCGGGTGGGAATCTGGGCGCCCAACTGTCCCGAATGGGTTTTCGTGCAGTACGCGACCGCCAAGATCGGTGCCGTTCTGGTCACGATCAATCCCTCGTACCGCGCGCATGAACTGGAGTACGTGCTCCGGCAGGCCGGTATCCGGATGGTCGTCGCCGCGGAGTCGTTCAAGACGTCGGACTATGCCGCCATGCTGGCGGAGGTGCGCGCGGGTTGCCCGGCGCTGGAACGGGTCGTACTTCTCGGCAGCGCGGACTGGTCCGGCTTGCTCACCGTAGGCCACAATGCCGACCCCGCGGCGCTCGCCGCCGCACAGGACGGGCTGTCCGCGGACGATCCGATCAATATTCAATACACCTCGGGGACAACGGGGTTCCCGAAAGGTGCGACGCTGAGCCACCACAACATCCTGAACAACGGCTTCTTCGTCGGCGAGATCTGCGGTTACACCGATCAGGACCGCGTATGCATCCCGGTCCCCTTCTATCATTGCTTCGGGATGGTGATGGGCAACCTGGCCTGCACCAGTCACGGGGCGACGATGGTCATCCCGGCACCGGCGTTCGATCCCGCGGCCACGCTCGCCGCGGTACAGGCGGAGCGGTGCACATCGTTGTACGGGGTGCCGACCATGTTCATCGCCGAACTCGCCGAACCCGGATTCGACGACTACCGGTTGTCGACGTTGCGGACCGGGATCATGGCGGGTTCGCCGTGTCCGGTGGAGGTGATGAAGCAGGTCATCGAGCGAATGGGGATGAGCGAGGTGACCATCTGCTACGGGATGACCGAAACATCACCTGTCTCCACCCAGACCCGGGCCGACGACAGTATCGACCAGCGCACGGCGACAGTCGGGCGGGTGGGTCCGCATCTGGAGGTCAAGATCATCGATCCGGTGAGCGGCCGGACACTGCCGCGCGGGGAGCCCGGTGAAGTGTGCACCCGGGGTTATTCGGTCATGCTCGGCTATTGGGAGGACCCGGAGAAAACCGCCGAGGCCGTCGACGCGGCCCGCTGGATGCATACCGGCGATCTCGGGATCATGGACGACGACGGCTATGTGGCCATCACCGGCCGGATCAAGGATATGGTGATCCGCGGCGGCGAGAACATCTACCCGCGTGAGATCGAGGAATTCCTCTACACCCATCCCGATATCCTCGATGCGCAGGTGATCGGTGTCCCCGACGCCAGATACGGCGAGGAACTCATGGTGTGGGTCCGGATGCGTGAGGGTGCCCCCGCTCTCGATGCCGTGGCGCTGCGCGCATTCTGCGACGGCCGGCTGGCGCAGTACAAGATCCCCCGCTATGTGCATGTGGTCGACGAATTCCCGATGACCGTCACCGGGAAAGTACGCAAGGTGGAGATGCGTAAGCAGGCTCTGGAGCTGCTCGCGGACATGGACGAATAATCCCGCGCAGGTACCGACGCGATGGCGAACTCCGCCGGGCCGGGGTGGCCGGCCCGGCGAAGTCGCGGTTCAGGCAGGGGTGCCGAAAGATTCCAGAATCGTGTCGATCCGCTCACGGGCAGCGGCCGCCATATCCGGATGCGTGGTTTCGTACAGCTTTCCGGCTTCCACCGCATCGAGGATGATCTCCGCCGCCCGGGGCGCCGGAATCATCTCCTTCGCCATCTCGGCAACCGCCTCCATCATCGGCGCCAGCTTTGCCCTCACCTCGGGCGGCAACCCCTCCGACTCCGGTACCTCACCCTCCGGCGGAGTGGCGAGTTCGGCGAGTCCCCGGAACATCCGGGTATCCACCGGCCCCGGGCACACCACCGTCACACCGATATTCGGCGCGACCAGCTCCAGTTCGCCGCGCAGCGATTCCGAAATCGAGATGATCGCCGCTTTGCTCGCCGCGTACGGGGCACCGAAAAGGCCGACCGTCAGCCCCGCCAGGGAGGCCGTGTTGACGATATGCCCCTGCCCCGCGGCGATCAGATGCGGTGTGAAGACGTGGATACCGTTCACGACTCCTCCGATGTTCACCGCCCAGACCCGATTCCAGTCGGCCGGGGCGACCTCCCAGCTCGGTCCGCCCGTGCCCATCCCCGCATTGTTGAAAACCAGGTCGACGCGGCCGAATTCGGCGAGCGTCCGGTCGGCGAGGGCACGTACCTGTTCGATATCGGCGATATCGGTGGGCACGGCAAGCGCCCGGTCACCCAGTTCGGCAGCGGTTTTCGCCAACGCTTCGGCTTCGATATCGGCCAGGACCACCCGTAGCCCACGTTCGGCCAGCGCGGCGGCTGTTGCCGCACCGATTCCGTTCGCGGCACCGGTGACGACAGCGACCTGCCCGGCTTCCAGTTTCATACGCCCTCCGCTCGGCTGCCCACCCCGGCGGCGGGCTCCCCACCATCCTCGCGATATCGGCTGCCGGCCGCATCGGTCTCCGGGGCTACGCTCGTCTCATCCCCGGAGACGACCCGACCGGCCGGTCAGATGACGCCGAGGGCGAGCATGGCATCCGCGACCTGGATGAAACCGGCGATATTCGCCCCGACCGCATAGTTTCCGGGGGAACCGTATTCGTCGGCGGTCGCGAGGGTGCGATCGTGCACACCGCGCATGATCTCGGCGAGACGTTCCTCGGTGTACTCGAACGACCACGAGTCCCGGGAGGCGTTCTGCTGCATTTCCAGAGCGCTGGTCGCGACACCGCCGGCATTGGCGGCCTTACCCGGCGCGAAGCCGACCTTTGCTTCACCGAACACCCGCACCGCCTCCGGCGTGCAGGGCATGTTCGCGCCCTCGGCGACGACCGTGCAACCGTTGCGTACGAGCACGGCGGCGTCCCGGCCGTTGAGTTCGTTCTGGGTGGCGCAGGGCAGTGCGATATCGCACGGCACATTCCAGACCGATCCGTCTTCGACGAACCGCGCCGAGGGGCCCCGTTCGTCGGCGTAGCGGGAGATCCGGGCCCGCCGCTGCTCCTTGACCTCTTTGAGCAGTTCGAGGTCGATACCGGCTTCGTCGACGATATAACCGCTGGAATCGGAACAGGCGATCACCGTGCCCCCGAGCTGCTGCACCTTCTCGATCGCGTAGAGCGCCACATTCCCGGAACCGGAGACGATGACCTTCTTACCGTCGAAGCCTTCGCCGCGGGTCCGCAGCAGTTCGTCGACGAAGAACACCACGCCGTAACCGGTGGCCTCGGTGCGGACTTGCGACCCGCCCCAGGCGAGTCCCTTACCCGTGAGCACGCCCGATTCGAACCGGTTGGTGATGCGTTTGTACTGCCCGAACAGGTAGCCGATCTCCCGCCCACCGACACCGATATCACCGGCCGGGACGTCGGTGTGCTCGCCGATATGCCGGTAGAGCTCGGTCATGAATGCCTGGCAGAAGCGCATCACCTCGGCATCGGAGCGGCCCTTCGGGTCGAAATCGGAGCCGCCCTTGCCGCCGCCGATCGGCATACCGGTCAGCGAGTTCTTGAAGGTCTGCTCGAATCCGAGGAATTTCACGATCCCGACGTTCACGGTCGGATGGAAACGCAGCCCGCCCTTGTAGGGGCCGAGCGCGGAATTGAACTCCACCCGGAAGCCACGGTTGATCTGCACCTGGCCGGAGTCGTCGACCCAGGCCACCCGGAAGATGATCTGCCGTTCGGGTTCGCACAGGCGCCGGATCACGGCCGCATCGGTATAGGCGGGGTGTTTGGCGACCACCGGGGCGAGGCTGTCCAGCACTTCGTGCACGGCCTGGTGGAACTCGGTCTCCCCCGCATTGCGGAGAAGTACCTCGTCGTAGATCTCCTGTAGCTCCTCATGCAGAACGGGCATGGATCCGGTACCTCCTCATCGTCGATGACCCAGCGCGGTTCGACCACCGGGGCCGCGTTCGAGCATTCGCATCCGGCCACGAGCTCACCGCCGCAAGGTCACCGTTGTGAGCCTAACCCTCGGCCCGATTGCCCCTGTCACCTGCCCACACACGATGCCGCTCCGATTTGTGACGCGTAATTTTCGCCACAGCTGTCCGGTCCGGAGCCGGGTAATCTTCGCCACACCCGCTCGGCGGTCCGGTCGCCCGTCGCAGTGCTCAGCGAGGCAGGGCCGACCAGGAAGCGGGCGTCCGCGCCGACGCGGTGGCTCCCCGAGGTGACAATCCTCGGGGACCCCTGTGCCCGTACGGAATCCGGATATTCGGTGCGAAATGCGAACGCCCGGCCGGAGAAACCGGCCGGGCGTGGCACGCCGTGGCGTGGACTGCGCGAGAAGCGCTCAGCCCTTGTGCTTCTTGACCTCTTCGGTCAGCTGCGGGGCGACGTTGAACAGGTCGCCGACGATGCCGTAATCGGCGATCTCGAAGATCGGCGCCTCTTCGTCCTTGTTGACCGCGATGATGGTCTTCGAGGTCTGCATACCGGCCCGGTGCTGGATGGCGCCGGAGATACCCAGGGCGACGTACAGCTGCGGGGAAACCGTCTTACCGGTCTGGCCGACCTGGAACTGGCCCGGGTAGTAGCCCGAGTCGACCGCGGCACGCGAGGCGCCGACGGCCGCGCCGAGCGAATCGGCCAGGGTCTCGACCACGGAGAAGTTGTCGGCGGAACCGACACCGCGGCCACCGGAGACGACGATATTCGCCTCGGTGAGTTCCGGCCGGTCACCGGCGACGACGGGCTCGCGGCTGGTGACCTTGACGACGCCCTCTTCCTGCGCGGGGACCTCGACGGTGACCTTCTCGCCGGCGCCGGCCGAGGCGTTCGCCTCGATCGAGCCCGGGCGCACGGAGATCACGGGCACATCGCCGGTGGCCTTGGCGTCGACGGTGAAGGCGCCACCGAAGATGCTGTGCACGGCCGAGCCGTCGGCCTTGACGTCGATGACGTCGACCAGCAGGCCGGAGCCGATCCGGGCGGCCAGGCGGCCGGAGACCTCTTTGCCCTCGGCGCTCGCGGCGACCAGGACGGCCGCCGGGGAGGCGGATTCGACCAGACCGGCCAGCACGTCGACCTTCGGCGTGATGAGGTAGTTCTCGACATCGTCGGATTCGGCGACGTAGATCTTGGCGGCGCCGGCGGCGGCCAGCGCGTCGGACAGTTTGTCGGCGGTGCCGGGGACGCCCAGCACCACGGCCGACGGTTCACCGAGGCCGGCGGCGGCGCTCAGCAGTTCGGTGGTCACCTTCTTGACCGCACCGTCGGCGTGCTCGACGAGCACAAGTACTTCTGCCATTTGTCTGTTCTCCTAGAAGTTGCTGCGGGTGCGGGGACTCAGATGATCTTCTGGCCGACCAGGTACTGGGCGATCTTGGTGCCGCCGTCGCCCTCGTCGGTGATCTTCTCGCCCGCGGTGCGCGGCGGCTTCGGGGTGGACGCGGTCACCGCGGTGCCCGCATTGGCCACACCCACGGTCGACGGGTCGATACCCAGGTCTTCCAGGGTGAAGGTCTGCACTTCCTTCTTCTTGGCGGCCATGATGCCCTTGAAGGAGGGGAAGCGCGGTTCGTTGATCTTCTCGGTGACGCTGACGATGGCCGGCAGCGTCGCCTCCAGCTTGAACACGCCTTCGTCGGTCTCCCGCTCGCCGGTGATCTTCTCGCCGTCGACGGTGAGCTTGCGCAGATGGGTGAGCTGCGGGATGCCCAGGTACTCGGCGATAACGGCCGGGACGGCACCGGAGCGGCCGTCGGTGGCCTCGTTACCGGCGATAACCAGTTCGACGCCCTCGACCTGGCCCAGCGCACCGGCCAGGACCCATGCGGTCTGGACGGTATCGGAGCCGTGGATGGCCGGGTCGTTGATGTGGATGGCTTTGTCGGCGCCCATGGACAGGGCCTTGCGGATGGCCTCGGTGGCGCGATCCGGACCGGCGGCCAGCACAGTGACCTCACCGCCCTGCGCCTCCTTGATCAGGAGGGCTTCTTCGACAGCGCGCTCGTTGATCTCGTCGAGCACCGCGTCGGCGGCTTCACGGTCGAGGGTGAAGTCACCGTCGGTCAGCTTGCGCTCGGACCAGGTATCGGGCACCTGCTTGATGAGTACGACGATATTCGGCATCGGTCTTCGTCGACCTCCTGTTCTGGTTACCTGTATTGGCGGTCGCACGATCTCCAGCGGCCGTACGTCCATGTGAGTAGCTCAGGCCGAGACATTACCCTACGTTAAGTTACTCGTGGGTAACTTACAAGCGCGGCCGTCCGGAGGGCCTCCCTGGACACCCGTGTACCGGGCAGTACCAGTAACCTCGTCGCAATGAGCGAGGCTGTGATTCCCGCCGCACCGGCTACCCCTGACGTACTGGAGCCGCTGCCGTTGACCGGTGAGCGGACGGTGCCGGGTATCGCGGAGGAGAACTACTGGTTCCGCCGGCACGAGATCGTCTACGACCGGCTGCTGTCGCGGTGCGCGGACAAGGTGGTACTCGAGGCCGGATCGGGCGAAGGATACGGCGCGAATATGATCGCCGAGATCGCGACCGCGGTGATCGGGCTCGACTACGACCGTGGCGCGGCCGCGCATGTGCGCGCACGATACCCCCGGGTGCGGATGATCCGCGGTAATCTGGCCGCTCTCCCACTGCCGGACAACACGGTCGATACCGTGGTGAATTTCCAAGTGATCGAACATCTTTGGGATCAGGTGCAGTTCCTGCGCGAATGCCTGCGCGTACTGCGCCCCGGCGGCGAACTGCTCATCAGCACCCCCAACCGGATCACCTTCTCCCCCGGCCGGGACACCCCGCTCAATCCGTTTCACACGCGCGAACTGAACGCCGCCGAACTGAGCGAACTGCTCGAGGAAGCCGGTTTCCGGGTGGAACTCATGACGGGTGTGCACCACGGCCCGAGCTTGCGTGCCCTGGACGAAAAACACGGCGGCTCTTTCATCGACGCGCAGATCGAGCGGGCACTGGCCGGTGAACCCTGGCCGGCCGAACTCACCGCCGACGTCGCGGCTATCACCGTCGACGATTTCGCGCTGAGCCCCGCCGATATCGACGCCAGCCTCGACCTGGTCGCCCGAGCGGTGAAACCGTGAGCGCCGACAACACCGGCGACGCGGTACCCGGACAATTCACACTGGTCCTGCACTCACACCTGCCCTGGCTGGCCCATCACGGCCGGTGGCCGGTCGGCGAGGAATGGCTCTACCAGTCGTGGGCGGCCTCGTATCTACCGGTCGTCGAGGTCCTGCGCACGCTTGCCGCCGAGGGCCGCTCACATCTGCTGACGCTGGGGATAACCCCTGTTCTCGCAGCACAACTCGACGATCCGCACTCCCTGGCGGGTATGCATCACTGGCTCGGCAACTGGCAGTTGCGGGCCGACGAGGCCGCCATGGCCGGCAACAAATCACTCGGCCGGCACGAGCACCGGCTCGCGGCGGCCGCGCTGGCCGAGTTCGAACAGAACTGGCGGCACGGGGCGGCGCCGGTCTGGCGGCAGCTGCTCGACGCCGATGCCATCGAATTGCTCGGCGGCCCGCTGGCACATCCGTTCCAGCCGTTGCTCGACGAACGGCTGCGCGATTTCCAATTGCGTGAAGGTCTCACCGATGCACGCCTGCGCTGGGGCCACACCCCCTCGGGGTTGTGGGCACCGGAGTGTGGGTTCACGCCGGGAATGGAAGACGGCTACGCCGCCGCCGGTGTGACGCATTTCATGGTCGACGGGCCCGCTCTGCGCGGGGATACCTCGCTCGGCCGGCCGGTGCGCGACTCCCCCGTCGTCGCATTCGGACGCGATCTCACGGTCAGCTACCGGGTGTGGTCGCCGAAATCGGGTTACCCCGGTAACGGCGCCTACCGGGACTTCCATCACTACGACCACGCCACCGGACTCAAACCCGCCCGGGTCACCGGGAAAACCGTCGCCGGGCCCGACAAGGCGCCCTACGACCCCGCACTCGCCGCGGCCCAGGTCGAGCGGGATGTCGCCGATTTCGTCGCGACCGTACGCGAGCGGCTCATCACCGAGACCGAACGGATCGGGCGCCCCGCCCTGGTGGTTGCGGCCTTCGATACCGAACTGTACGGGCACTGGTGGCACGAGGGCCCGCAGTGGCTGGCCCAGGTGCTGCGGGCGCTACCCGAGGCCGGCGTCACCGTCGGCACCCTCGCGGACGCCCGCGAACGCGGGTTCGTCGGCGACCCCGTCCCGCTCACCGATTCCTCGTGGGGGTCGGGTAAGGATTGGCGGGTCTGGGCGGGCGACCAGGTCCGCGACCTGGTCGAACTGAACGAGGAAATCGTCCGGCTCGCGCTCGACACCACCGCGAAGATGCGGGCGGCCGCGCCCATCGGCCGCGACCCGGTGGCCGATCAACTCCTGCGCGAAGCCATCCTCGCGGTATCCAGCGACTGGGCGTTCATGGTCAGCAAGGATTCCGCCGCCGGCTACGCCCGCGACCGCGCTCACCAGCATGCGCACGCCGTCCGCGAAATCGCGGGCGCCGTCGGCGCGGGACAACTCGCGCGGGCCCGGGAATTGGCGGCCGGATGGGCCGCGGCCGACGGCGTGTTCCCGGCCCTGGACGCGCGTAGGCTACGCGTCAATCCAGCAGAAGGACCGCGATGAAGATCTTGATGGTGTCGTGGGAGTACCCACCCGTGGTCGTCGGGGGTCTGGGCAGGCATGTCCACCACCTCGCGACCTCGCTCGCCGCGGCCGGACACGAAGTGGTGGTGCTCGCACGGCGCCCCACCGGCACCAGCCCCGCCACCCACCCCACCCATTCGTTCGTCGCCGAGGGCGTGCTGGTGGTGGCGGTCGCGGAAGATCCGCCGATCTTCGATTTCGGCGAGGATATGCTCGCCTGGACCCTGGCCATGGGGCATGCGATGGTGCGCGCGGGGGTCGCACTGGACAAACCCGGTATCGGCGAAGGCTGGACCCCCGATGTGGTGCACGCGCACGACTGGCTGGTGGCGCATCCGGCGATCGCGCTGGCCGAGTACTTCGACGTCCCGCTCGTCTCCACCATCCACGCCACCGAGGCCGGGCGGCACAGCGGCTGGGTCGCGGGGCGGGTGAACCGGCAGGTGCATTCGGTGGAATGGTGGCTGGCCAACGAATCGGATGCGCTCATCACCTGTTCGGCGTCCATGCAGGACGAGGTGGAACGGCTCTACCGGCCCGACCGGGTGCCCGTGCATGTGATCCGCAACGGAATCGACGTGGGAGCCTGGTCGTTTCGCGCCCGCCCGCCACGCAGCGGGCCGCCGCGCCTGCTGTATGTGGGGCGGCTCGAATACGAGAAAGGAATCCAGGACGCGATCGCCGCGCTCCCCCGCATCCGCCGCGCCCACCCCGGTACCACGCTGACCATCGCCGGGGTCGGCACCCAGTTCGAATGGTTGCGGGAGCGCGCCCGCGTACACCGGGTGGCGCGCGCAGTGCATTTCACCGGGCAGCTGGACCACGCCGAACTACTGGGCTGGCTGCACGGCGCCGACGCCATCGTGCTGCCCAGCCGCTACGAGCCGTTCGGGATCGTCGCCTTGGAGGCGGCGGCCACCGGAACACCGCTGGTCACCTCGACCGCGGGCGGCCTCGGCGAGGCCGTGATCGACGGCGTGACCGGCGCCTCGTTCGAACCCGCGGACGTCAACGGCCTGGTGGACGCGGTGATCGCGGTCCTCGACGACCCCACCGCCGCGCAGCAACGCGCGCGGGCCGCCCGGGACCGGCTCACCGAAGATTTCGCCTGGGATGTGGTGGCCGCGGAAACGGCCGGGGTCTATTCCGGCGCAAAACGCCGGGTTCGCACTCCCCTCGGCCGACCCGAGATCGACCGCCGGCCGCTCCCCGAAAGGGACCCCGCCCAGCCGTTGTGAACCACGGCCGGTAGAAACCGGAGTTGCCCCGGTGGGACGGTCTTGCAGAAAATCGCTCGAATTGCTGTGCTCCCCGCGCTCGCAGCCGGCGGGCTGCTGTTCACCGGCGCCACCGCCACTGCGCTCCCACAGGTCGGTGTCGACGCCGGCACGTCGGCCGAAACCGAGGCCGAGATCGACCGCTCCGGTGTGGACGGCAGTGTGGAAGGCGACGCCGGCGCCGGTGCCACAGTGGGTCCCTGGCATCTGAATACCGGGGTCGACGGGTCCGCGTCGCTCGGAGTCGGCTGAGACGGTAACCACGCCGACGGCGTCCTGTACCGGTATCGACCGGCTCGGGGCGCCGCCGTCGCGCAGCCGTGTCAGGCTTTTTCGCGGAAGGTGAAGATCTCGCCGATCCGGGTCGCGACCACGACTTCCCCTTCGGCGCCCACGGCCGTTCCGGTGGTGGTGCCCGTTGCGCCGGGCAGGACATCGGAGTCGAGGGTGGCGCCGGTGGCGGTATCGAAGGTGATCAGGTTCAGTCCGTCGCCGATGGCGGCGGGAACGTATCCGGTACCGCCGGCCGTCTGGACGGGAGCGCCGCGCAGGGCCAGATCCTTACGCTCCCACACTCGTTCGTAACTGGCGCCGGTATCGCGCAGGGCCATCAGGTAGCCGTCGTCGCCGGCCGGGATGATCAGGCCGTCGTCGGAGACCGAGATCCCGCGGCGCGGCTCCCAGTCCAGATGCGCTTCCCATTTCGGCTTCCCGTCGGCGGTATCGACGGCCAGCAGGCGCCGGCTGTTGTCACCGATGTAGAGCGTGGACCCGTCGGCGGAGAGGGCGGGATCGGTGGCGCTGCCCCCGGCCAGGATCTCCCTGCTCCACTCCTGGATAACCTTGCCTTCGGCGTAGCGCAACGCCACCAGGGCGGCATCGGGTTCGCCCGGTTTACGCACCGTGGCATAGATCCGCCCGGAGTCGACCTCCATCGCGGCGATGGTGGCCACCGCGCAGTTCGGGCCACCGGTGGCGCAGTCTTCGAGCCCCTCGCCGGCGGGCGGCCAGTCGACATTGGGGGTCTTCAGGAAATCGGGCGTCGGCAGCAGCTGCTGGGTGGGCACCATCCGTTTACCGGTCTGCCGTTCCAGCACATCGACCTGACCCGATTGCGTGATCACCAGCAGATGGCCGTCACCGGTGAACTGCATCCCGGTCGGTACCCCGGCCACCGGTGTACGCCAGCGCGGCTGGCCCAGCTGGTTCGCGGATTCGACCGCACTGTCCAGCCCCACATACACGTTGCTCGCGCCGTCGAGCAACGTGGGCGAGTAGATGGCGTGCGGGCCCAGCGGATTGCAGAAACGTTTACGCCCTGTGGGCATCTGGTATGAGTAGATGTCACAATTCGCATCGGTCCGGGTGGTCAGGAAGATCTGCCCCTCCGAACCCACCGTCACCGGCTGGGCGATGGGCCCGCCGACCGGACGCGACCACTGCAGGCTCAACGCCCGCGACCCGGTGACCTGGGTATTACCGCTGTTACGGGCCTCGTGTCCCGCCGCGGGCCAGCCCAGCCCCCGGCCGACAGTGATGTCGTCCACATCGGTTCCGCACGCGGTGAGCACACCCACCGCCGCGACAATCACCGCGAGCCAGGACCCGGTCCGTACGCCGCCGCCGATACGCACCTGCTGGTCTCCTCCGTCGTCCTGTCGCCCCGGCCATGTGTGAGATTAACGGAAGGGTATAGGCCGGGCCCGCGGAGCACGAAAGTAGGCTGTTCGGCGGTAGGGGCCACGCGATACCCGGCAGGAGCAGGCGGCGCCCGCAGGCGACAGCTTGCGTAACCACGAAGGGCGGCGCCGCTCGGTGCCCAGAGATTCAGGAGAGACGTCGTGACGAGCATGTGGGGCGCACCGTTGCGCACGCGATGGCAGGGTTCCCGGCGCCGGGACCCCAGGCAGGCCCGTTTCCTCACCCGCGATTCGCTGCGCTGGGTCCTGGCCAACCGCGCCTACACCCCCTGGTACCTGGTGCGGTACTACCGCCTGCTCAAGTTCCGGCTGGCCAATCCGCACGTGATCCTGCGCGGCATGGTCTTCCTCGGTAAACGCGTGGAAGTTCACGCCACCCCCGGGCTGGGCCGGCTCGAGATCGGACGCTGGGTCCATATCGGCGACGGTAACGCCATCCGCTGCCACGAGGGTTCGCTGCGGATCGGCGACAAGGTGGTGTTCGGCAAGGACAACGTGGTCAACACCTACCTCGATATCGAGATCGGCGAATCGACGCTGGTCGCGGACTGGTGCTACATCACCGATTTCGACCACCGCATGGACGACATCACCATGCCGATCAAGGACCAGGGCATCGTGAAGAGCCCGGTACGGATCGGACCGGACACCTGGATCGCCGCCAAGGTCACCGTGCTGCGCGAAACCCGGGTCGGACGGGGCTGTGTCCTGGGCGCGCATGCCGTGGTGAAAGGTGAGATCCCGGATTTCAGCATCGCCGTCGGTGCCCCCGCCCGGGTGGTGAAGAACCGGAAATCGACCTGGGAGGCCGGCGCCGCCGAACGCGCCGCCCGGGAGGCGGCGCTGGCCGATATCGAACGGAAGAAGAACGGGGTCGCGCAGGACGCGTGACCCGCGCATACCCGTAGCCGAGGCTACGGCGATTTCAGCGATTCCATCTTCTTCACGATCCGTTGCACGGTGAGCCAGGTCCGGGTGGTGATGTTCTTCCCGTAGTTCCGTTCCAGCCACATCATGAAATTCGGGGTGTTCGGCGCGGAGTTGTCGATGATCGAGAGAAAGGCCCGTGCCTGCTCGTCGTAGCCGACGACCTTCGTGCGCGGGTCGGTATCGGCGGGCATCTCGACGCGGGAGTGGGCGCCGCCCTTGAAGAAAGTCACGGTCAGGTAGGTTTCGCGGCCGTGGGTGTAACCGGCGAAGGGGTCGCGGTCCAGCAGGGCGCGTAGTTCGGCATGGTCGCGGATCATCGTGCCGCCCGCGATCCCGAGTTCGGTGTTCAGGGCCTGCTGGATGCGCTCCTCGAGCTCCGCGCCGGGGGTCTGCTCGGTGGCGAATACGATATTGCCGCTGGACAGCACCGACGCCACCGATTCGAAGCCGAGCCCGGTGAACACACCACGCAACTTCTCGTTGCTCATATTCGGATTGCTGGGCATGATGCCGCGTAGCAACGCCGCGTACCTGGTCATGGGCAGACGGTACCCCGGCGCCCCGACATCCTCCGTGGCCTGCGCCGGTGTCCTGCCCACGAAACCACGGGCAGGGCAACTCGGGGCTGGGCGGCGACCGGAATCGGCACTACGTTCGCTGCTGATCGGTACGCTCCGGTCAGGAAGGAAGTAATCATGCGTCGCACTCTCCGGGCCGGCCTGCTGGCAGCGGCCCTGTTCGCGATCCCGGTCGCCGGCGCGGCCACCGCCTCGGCCGTACCGCTCGTACCGCAGGCACAGCCCGCCGTCGAGCCGCAGGCGTCCGAGGACATCGGGCTCGTCTGCACCATGCAGTATCCCCCGTCCCCCCTCTGCTTTTTGTCGTCGCTGTCGGCCTCGATTTCGGGACCGTCCACAGCGGGCTGAGCCCCACCGCCGAGACGACCCCGGGGCTGTTCTCACCTTCCCCGGGGCGTTTCGGCGGTCGACAACCGGCCCTCCTCGCATATGCCGTAGCCGCTGCCGAAACGCAATGCGCGGCTCCCCGTTTCATATTGCGATCTCATGGCTACTCCAACAGCCTGGGCGGATTTGCCTACGATGGCTGCATTGATCGATATCGTCCAGCAGTTCACCCGGCCCGCTCCGAGCGCCGGTTCACACTGTGGCACCGGTTACCGATACGCCGGATATCGATTGCCGAACGCGGGAGGGGCGATGCCAGGAGAAGGCCCGGTACTGCATGGGCTGGAACCGATCACCGGCCAACTGATCGAACAGTTGGTCCAGCGGCCGGACGGCCGGAGCAGATTGCTGCCGGTGGTGGTCGCGGTGGGGCCGCCCGGGAGCGGGAAAACCGTTCTGCTGCACTCGCTCGCCCAGCGCTGCGCGAAACTTCCACTCGCCCACGTGGATCTGGGCCGGGGTGAGCGCACCCCACGCGAGATCTTCGGCGAACTCGCCTTCGAACTCGGCCGCAAACGCGCGCAATTCGGCAGTATCACCTTTCCGCAGTTGTGGTTGTGTGTCGTGGCGGTCGGCAGCACGCTGCATCTGCAGGCCGACAACCGGCGGGCGGCGCTACAGAGCCTGCGTCAGGTCGTTTCCAGCGCCCAGCCGATGGAGGCGCGCAGCCAGAGCGTCGCCGATATCCTCGAGGCCGCCGGTCAGGTGCCCGAAGGGTTGTCGCCGTGGGTGGGTATGGCCGTGGAAAGCCTGCTGCAGAGCCTGAACCGGCTCAGCATCAGGCGGCGTATCAAGCGGGGACCACGGCTCACCGGCGAGGAGGTCGAACGCGACGATATGCTGATCGACCTCGCCAAATGGGCACACGGTGACGACGAATCCCGCGCCGAGGCCGACGCCATCTTCGGGATGGCATTCCTGCACGATCTGCGCCACGCCTACAGCGGTATGCGGGGCACGGGGCGCACCCTCAATTCCGTACTGCTACTGGACAATGTGCACAGCCCCTCGGGCCGGCATTTCCTGCAGACCCTGCGCGAAGCGCGGCGGCGTAATGGTGCCGAACCGGATCCGCTGGTGGTGGTCGCCACCAGCGCGCAGTGGCTGCCCGCCTGGAGCGAATGCTGGCACCGTCCCGGCATGCACCGCTTCAGCGATATCACCGAACGCCGCGAACCCGAACACCGGACCGGCGGTCTCGAATGGCCGGAACCGCGTACCCCACCCGATATCTTCACCGACTGGGCGTCCGCCGATAATCCGGCCGCGTCCTGGTTTCCCTGGTACCTGGTGGATCTGAGCCGGTTGAGCGCGCAGACCACCGGTGATCTCGCCGCCGATCAGCGCATGCGCTCGGTGCCCCGGGTCGCGGATTTCGTCCGTGCCCTCACCGGCGGGAACGCCGCCGCAACCACCGATGTCCTTGCCGCACTGGAGCAGACCGGGGAAGACGACCCACTCGCCTGCGCGCGAACCGTCCTCACCAGCGCGGTAGGCACTCACCACGACCCCCTGCAGGAACCGGTCGACGCGCCCGGCACGGTGCTGGAGCGGGCCCGCGAACGATTGCTCGGCGATTTCGCGGCCGCCGAGAACTTGCGTGATCTGGTTACCGCCGCCGCGGGCCGCACCGTGGATGTGCTCTATCAGCGGGAGATTCTGGATTCCGCCCTGCCGGACGGGGAGGCGTTGCTCCAGGAACTGCGCAACCGGCTGTGGATCCGGACCGGCGGTGGGCCGGAACCGGAGATGGTGCTCGATACCTGGCTGCGCCGGATCCTGCTCTGCGAACTCGCCGACCGCGAACCGGACGATCCCCGGAGCTGGGAGGGCACCCATACGATCTGCCGGGACGTCTACCGGCGCAAATTCGAGGAAGGCGAGGCCGCAGCCGAAATAGCGGCCATCTACCACGATCTCGCGCTCGGCGAGCTGGGCGCCGCCATCGAATACCTGGAGCGGCCGTTCTTGCCCGGGCACACCGAGTTCGGCCACACCGCGGCCACCGACTGGCTCTCCGATCTCGATCTGATCACCTCGGCCCCACGCCGCCCGGACGCCGAAGGAACTCCGTTCACCCAGGTCGAAACGATCGTCCGGGACAACGGTCTGGAGCCCGAACACGAAATGGCGTGGTTGATCGCGGCGCTGTGGGTGTCCAACGATCCGCTCGGCGATCCGCAACGGATTCTCGATCGCACCATCGAGAACGAATTCCGGCAGCTCGCCCGAGGTCTCGGCCGCGGGGCGCTGCTGCTGTACGAACGAGCGGAGAGGTATCGATGACCACCTTGATCCAGCCGCCGCCCCCCAGCTACCGGAAATGGTGGTGGGTTCCCGCCGGGCTCCTGGTGGTGGCCTTGGTCGTCGCCGCGGTGATCTGGCTGCCCGATCGCTTCCGGGCCGACGGCGGCTGCGGCGGCGGTGTCATCCGCAACGACAACGGTCAATGCGTCGGAATCAGCGACGGCAGCGTGAGTTTCACACCGGATATCGCCGATCTCGAACAGCGCATCCACGATGAGAACAGCGCCGTCGTGGAATCCGGTGAGCCGTATGTGAGCATCGTCTTGCTGACCCCGATGACGTCCGGCGACAACGAAGAAGGTTTCGTCACGATGTCGGGTATCCGGCACCGGCTGGCCGGCGCACATCTGGCCCAGCTCGCCGCGAACAAGACCGGCATCTGGGACCACAGCCCGAAGATCCGTTTACTCCTGGCGAACCCGGGCAGCGATTTCGCCTCATGGGAATTCGTGGTCCGCGAGATACAGGCGCGCCGGACGACCGACAATATCGTCGCGGTCACCGGGATATCGTTCAGTCTCGAGCCGGCGCTCGACTCCATCGAACGGCTAACCGCTCCGGCCGCACCGGAAAAGCCGATCGGGGTGATCGCCTCGACACTCACGATCGATGATCTTCCGACTTCGCGTGCCTTCCTCAAGGTTTCGCCGGCCGCCTCGCAACACGCGCGGGCCGCCGCGGAATTCCTCGCCGACAGCGACGAACGAATCCTGATCGTCCGCGACGACAACCCGGCCGACCGTTACGGCCGCACCCTCGCCGAAGCCTTCGAATCGCAATTCCCCGGCGATTCGCAACGATTCGCCGGGAGGCCACAGCCCTACGACGCCGGATACGGCCAGGTGTCGATCGCGTTTCGCTCCATCATGCCGAATATCTGCGACCGGGAGCCGAGCACCATCTATTTCGCGGGCCGGGGTGCCGACGCCGTCGATTTCCTCACCGCGCTCACCGAACGCGACTGCCGCGAGAAGCCGATCCAGGTGATCACCGCCGACGATATGCCGTACTACCAGCTCTCGGATAGTCTCGCGGGGAAGGCGCTCGAAGCCAATATCAAGGTACGCTACACCGGGCTGGTCCATCCGGATGCCTGGCGCGAAAACCCCGACGGATTCAATATGTTCGCGGTCGACCTGTTCTCACCCGAGTGCGAAGGCCCGGTCTGCTACAACGAGTTCTCCGATGGCGATGTGCACGATTTCGCGGCCGTGATGGAACACGACGCCGTGGTAACGGCCGTACGGGCAACCCGGAACGCGGCCGGGGTGCCCGGCGACCCTGTGGACTCGGACGGTGTCCTCCAGGCGATGAAACAACTGTATTCGGCCTCGGCGTTCAACGCCGCCAGCGGGCGACTCGACTTCGACGACAAGGGACTGCCGATCAATAAACCCATATTGATCCTGGAGGCAAGAAACGGCGCGCCACCGCTCTATCTCGAATCCCGCTAGCGGGCCGGGGTGGCTGCCGGCGCGGGCGGACGGTTCAGCGTCCGGGCGAGCCCGGCGGAGCCGGTCGCCTATCCGGTGCCACCGTCTCGGCCACGCGGCGCGCGAGACGTTCGGTCAGCCGATCACGGGCCGCCGGCCATTCCTCGGCGAGGATCGAGTAGATCACCGTGTTGCGGCGGCTGCCGTCCCGCCGCAGGGCGTGCTGCCGGAGAATGCCCTCCTGTGTCGCGCCGAGCGCGGTGACGGCGGCGCGGGAACGCGTATTGCGGTCGTCGACGGTGAATTCCGCCCGATGGGCTGCGAGGGTGCCGAAAACGTGGTCGAGCAGTAGCAGTTTCGCTTCGGGATTGATCACGGTGCCGCGGACTCGGCGCGAATACCAGGTGAAACCGATGGTGACCCGGCCGTGCTGTGCCTCCATGTTGTAGAGCGAGGTGGTGCCGACGATCCGGTTGTCACGCAGGTCGACCGGGACGAGTACCTGGCGTCCCGAGGACAGGGCATGGGCCACGGTTTCGGCGGAGGGCGGCCGTGATTCGATGCCCTCGGGGAAGTAGCGCAGGGTGTCGGGGTCGTCGTGGGCGGCGGCCAGTTCCTCGGCGTCGCCGGGTTCGAGGGGGCGCAGCAGCACATGGTCGCCGCGGAGCCGGGGTGGGTGCTGCCAGAACTCGCTTCGCATGGCACTCCTCGGGTCGGTTACAGCTTGTCTACACCGACGGGAGCGGTCGGCACCAGCCTATTTCGGCTGGTGCGGGCGCGCCCAGCCTCGATCCGGTTCAGCAGGCGGCAACGGCCGCACCGGTACACCGGCGGCAACGGCCGGACGAGCGGTTTCGGTGGGTACTACAGGACAAAATGGGTCGAGCGAGGACGGCCCCAGCGATTGCGCCATCACTGCGCAGTCGCGGAGCCACTCATCGGGAAGCACGGCACAGGAAGACAGTGGCAGCGCGGCCGATCCGGGTGATCACCAGCGCGTAGGACTCGGAACCGGTCAGCTTCAGCCGGCGCCGCAGCACATCCGGGTCGACGTCCACACCGCGGACCAGGATCTCGAGGGCACCGCACTCCCGGCGCCGCAGTTCGGTGCGCAGAGTCTTCTCCCGGAACTCGAGCCGATCGATGATCCGGAACCCGCGGACACCGGCGGGCAGCCGGTCGCCGGTCAGATAGGCGATCCGGGGGTCGAGCTGCCACAGGCCGTGGCGGGCCGCATAGTGCCGGACGAGCCCGGCGCGGACCACCGCACCGTCCGGGTCGATGATCCACTCCCCCGGTGGCTGCTCCGGGATCTCGTCGGGCTCGGCGTCGGTCAGGGTGGTCACCGTGCCCTGGCCCGTGAGCACCGTGGCCCGGCGGGTGACGCCCGGTTCACTCAGACCCGCCGACCACAGGCAGGCTTCGCGGACCGCCCCGTCCAGCGATACCACCTCGATCTCCCCCGCCCAGCCGAGCCGATCGAAATCCAGTCCGGGCGCGCACTTCACAGCCAGGTCCCGGCCGGGATAGGCGGCCAGCAGATCCGGTAGCGGTGGTTGCAACGCGGCCGGGTCGAAGGTGCGCTTATCCCCCGCCCGGCGGGCCGGGTCCGCGATGATCACCGTGCCGGCGGTACACGGCACCAGCGCATCGGCCCGGACGAGGAGCGTGTTCGTCGGTACTCCTCCTGCCCCGGCGGGCGGCACCGCTCCCGGCCCGTCGGCAGGCGCCGTGAACGGCACGGCTCCCAGCGCGTCGACAGGTGCCGTTCCCGCCGCGCTGGGTGGCACCGGGGTCGATCCCCCACGATTGTTCGGGAGTTCGTCGGCTGTACGGGCCGGTTCCACTGCGTGCGGCCGGGCACTGGACCCGGTTGCCGGCAACCACGCCGCATCCGGCGCCACCGAAACGTATCCCTCCGAAGCCGACTCGTCCCTGCGGAACTCCTGCCCGGCGCCGGGCCGCGATACCGGTCCGGGCCCCCATCGGGCATCATCCGGAGACACCGGGCGGGACAGATTGTGCCGCGCCATCCTGAGTCTCACCTGGTCCAGATCGCTACCGACAACCCGTGGGCAGACCCGCGCCAGCTCGACCAGTTCCGCCCCGATCGAGCAGGTCACATCGTGTACATCGCGACCCGCCAGGCGGGTGGCGCGATGCCGGGCCACCAGGGTCGGGGTGGCCTGCTGAAGCGCATCGTCGGTGAACAACCAGTCCTGCGCCCCGGACAGCTTGGCGGCTGCCCGGCGGCGCAGGCGCACGGTTTCGATCAGCGCCGGCGCCCGGTCACCGTGCGCGCGGCGCACCGCCGCCACATCGTGCAGCTGGGAGGCCGTCGTGAGCGCCAGCTCCGCCACCTCGGCCAGCGCGGCCGCGCCCGGCGGCGACGCCAGATAGGCGATATCGGCCGCGCTGAAGCCGTACCCCATCTACTTGCCGGCGGCCGGCTTCACCCCGGTGATCATGGCGTTGTAGAAGAACTGGCGCGGAACCACGCGACGCATCACGTTCTCGTCCACCCAGCTGAGCCCGAGCCATGCCCGGTACATCGCCATCCGGTAACCGAAAGTGAGTTTCTCGTCCGGTACCGCGGCCTCGAAGGTGCGTACCGGCCAGCCCCACAGGGCGGCGGCGAACTCCTCGGTATGCGCGGCCACGTCCACGGCGCCCGCCGAACGGGCCATATCCTCGAGCTGGGTGGGGTCGAAGGTGTGCAGATCGACCACGGCCTCCAGGGCGGCGGCGCGCGACGATTCGTCCAGTTCTTCCTGGGGCCGGCGCCAATCCCGCAGGAACGGGAGCTTGGTGATCGCGGTGGTGGCCTTCCAGGTGATGTTGCCCAGATTGCGGGCGTAGAAGTTGCCGATGGTGGTGGGTTCACCCGCGAAGACGAACCGGCCGCCCGGCTTCAGCACGCGCAGGCATTCGCGTAGCGACTGCTCGACATCGGGGATGTGATGCAGCACCGCGTGACCGACCACCAGATCGAAGGTGTCGTCGTCGTAGGGGATGGTTTCCGCGTCCGCGACCCGGCCGTCCACATCCAGACCCAGATTCTCGGCATTACGCAGCGCGACCTTCACCATGCCGGGCGACAGATCGGTCACCGAACCGGTCTTCGCGATCCCGGACTGCATCAGGTTCAGCAGGAAGAAACCGGTTCCGCAGCCCAGCTCCAGGGCCCGCTCGTACGGCAGGTCCGCCTCGCCGACCGCGGCGTCGAACCGGCCGCGGGCGTACTCGATACAGCGTTCGTCATAGGAGATCGACCATTTGTCGTCGTAGGTCTCCGCTTCCCAGTCGTGAT
The DNA here is from genome assembly GCF_029868325.1 of Nocardia carnea. GTDB lineage: Bacteria > Actinomycetota > Actinomycetes > Mycobacteriales > Mycobacteriaceae > Nocardia > Nocardia carnea_C. The sequence continues at coordinate 2,297 of NZ_JARWNW010000104.1, read as the reverse complement.
AGAGCACCTGGGCGAGCTTGGTGTCCTCGAATGCTGCTTCGACCTCCGCGGCGGTGGCGTGCGGATGTGGTGCGGGGTCGTCGGGGCGTACCGTCATGGTCGGAGAGCCTATCCTTTGCTTGGGGGTGGCTTGATACCACCGGGTGGGTCCGGGTGGTCCAGGCCTCGTTCAGGCGCCGGTGAACTCGGCGAACCCCGGCCCGTCCTGCAGGTAGGACCGTGTTCCCAGGCGCTGATCGGCGGTATCGAACAGGTGTGCCCATTCGGTGCGGGCCCGTTCGTGGCCGTGCGGTCCCGCCTCGAACACCGCTTTGGCGGCCGCCAGCGCCTGGGCCGGGCCGGTGCTGAACTGCCGGGCCCAGGCGATCGCCGAATCGAGCACATCGTCGGGTGCGACCACCTGGTCCACCAGACCCAGCCGCGCGGCCTCGTCGGGTTCGACGAAACGCCCCGTGTAGACGAGGTCCTTGGCGGCGCCCGGGCCGATAAGCATCGACAGCCGCCGGATTCCGGCGAGCGGGATCATTCCGGTGCCGATCTGCGGAAGCCCGAGCTTGACGTTGTCGCCGATGATGCGCCGGTCCGCGCCCAGGACCAGTTCCAGCCCGGCGCCGAGCGCATACCCGCTGATCGCCGCGACCGCAGGTTGCGGGATGCGGGCCAGGCAGCCCAGTGCCGTCTGCAGATCGGCGGCCATGGCGGTGGCCTGTTCGGCCGGTAGGGCGGCGAGTTCGGCCAGGTCGTCACCCGCACAGAAAACCCGCTCGTCGCCGTAGACCACCAGCGCCGCGATCCCGGAATCCGCACCACAGGCCTCGGCTGCCTCGGCGATCTCCCGGATCAGCTGAGTGCCGAACAGGTTCAGCGGCGGCCGGGCGATCCGCAGCACCGCCACGCAGCGGCCGGAACCGGCCGCGTGATCGGGTTCGAGCCGGGACAGGGATACGAATTCGGCCATGAGCCGATACGCTACCGGGCGCCCGAACCGGAGCCGCCGCGCCCGGAACCACCCAGCAGCGACGGATCGGTATCGCGCATCCCCTTCGACCCCTGCAGGCGGGACGTGTCCGGTATATCGGCGAAATAGCTCATGTTGCCGGGGAATTGCAGCAGCATCTTCCCGTCCACGGGACCGAATTCCGGCTGGACAGGTTCGATCGGGGGTTCGGCGGCGAGGATCTCCGCAGTGTCGGAGAAAGCACCGAGCGAGGTCAGCTGCGACCAGGTCGGGGGCAGCAGCACCTGGTCACCGGCTTTCCAGGTGGCCAGCGCGGCGGCCGGGGTGGACCAGTGCACACCGTCGGATTCCGAGGTCGCTCCGTCGGCCAGCTGGCCCGCGGGCAGCATCGCGACGAAGAAATGAGTGTCGTAGCGGCGGCGCTCCACGGTCGGGGTGATCCACCGCGCCCACGGCCGCAGCAGATCGGCGCGCAGGACCAGCTTCTCCGCGGCCAGGAACTCGGCCAGGGTCAGATCGCGCCCTTCGATCCGTTCCCGCTGCCGCCGGTATCCGGCGGTATCGGCGACCACCGTGTCCGCGGTGGGGCCGGCCAGCAGCACCCCGCACTCCTCGAAGGTTTCCCGCACCGCGGCGCAGACGAGTGCCTTCGCCCGCTCCTCGGATACCCCGAACCGCTGCCCCCACCAGCGCGGCGCCGGCCCGGCCCAGTCGATATCGACCTCCGCGTCGACCGGATCCACCCGGCCACCGGGAAAAGCGGTCATCCCCGCCGCGAACTCCATCGCCCCGGCCCGCCGCTGCAGGAAAACCTCGGGTCCGGCCGCACCGTCGCGGACCAGCATCACCGTCGATGCGTCCTTGGCCTCGGGCACCTCGGCAGGTTCCGGCACAGTCGTCTCACTCACCCCTGCACAGTAACTCTTGCCCTCGACCGCGCCCGATCGCCCACCACCAGCGCCGGGCCCCAGTGGCCGCGAGCATGGGCTCCGCTGAACTCGGCGCCTCCACCGGGCACGTCCGGTTCGGATACCGCCCGGTCGGTCCACATCCGGCTCCAGTCTCTTTCTCCGCATGCGATCAGGCAGCCTCCGCGGTTCGGGGCCCGTCTCGTTCTGGAGCGACAGAGCGGAGGAGCGAAGCGGAGGAGCGGCGGAGTGAAGAACGAGACCAATGGGGCCCCGAACCCGCGGCCGCCCCGCGGGCCAGCGCGCCGGATGCACCCGAACTCCACAGTCCGCTCAGCGCGCCGTCGCTGCCGTTGACCATGACGAATGTGGGCCGCGGCGTGTTGTCCGGCGCCGGGCGGAAGAAATAGCCGGGCAGGGTGCTGTTCTCG